>CAZJTP010000065.1:0-20517 GCA_964548955.1 uncultured Phycisphaeraceae bacterium | reverse complement strand
CCAAAACCACCACCTGAAGATGCGTTAGGGACGGCAATGCCACGGTGTAACCTCCTATGGAACAACGTCACGTGGCCTTATATCACGTATCCCAATCTCTGTCAAGCCTCGATTCTGCGGGAGTAGGACGCCCGGCCCTATTGCGGGCGATAGCGAGCGCGTATCCGGGGCGGGGCGGTGGTCCTGATCCCAGCGTTAAGGGCATAAGAGCGACGGCACTCAGTTGTTCCACCGGGAGTAAATGCGACAAAGGTGAAGCGTGGTCCGAAGTGAACTGCGAGCATCGCTCGCGGTAAGCAGTTCGTCACTTTGGGAACTGCAGGTCGATGATCTGCATTTCGACGGTGCGCCGGCCGTTGAACTCGTTGATGATCGGCTCGAAGGCCACGCGGCAGCGGCGGTGCTGTTTGAGATCCTCAATGCTCGCGCCAAGGCCAAAACCGATCGCCTTCATGCAAACCCCACTTTGACGGAATGACGCCTGAAGGTGTCGACCCTGCTGACCGACGCAGCGTGGTTCAGCCGCCAGTTCAATCCAGTCGGAGGCGAACCGCGGCCTGGGATTCCCCACACCGAACGGGCCCAAATTAATGATCGCCTCAGACGTCGGCATCGTCAGTTCATCAAGCGCGATCTCGGCGTCGAGTCGCAGCTTCGGGACAAGATCGTCACCGGTAAGGCGATTGTTGGCGACTTCGACAAACGCTTCAGTGAACGGTTCAACGCGGTTTTGGGCGATTCGCAGCCCGGCGGCCATCGCGTGCCCACCATAGGAGAGCAGGTGTTCGCTGCATGACGTCAGCGCGTCACTTAAGTCAAAGTGCCGGACGCTGCGGCCCGACCCCTGCCCCTCACCGTCGGCGAGGGCGATCATGACGGTGGGTCTGTGGAAGCGGTCCACGAGTCTGGCGGCAACGATCCCGATGACACCGGCGTGCCACCCTTCCGAGGCCAGTACAATCGCCCTGCGCGCGTCAGTCGCCAGGTCGTGTTGCTCCACCATCTCAACCGCCTGTCGGGTGAGCTGCCGCTCGACGGCCTGGCGCGACCGATTGTGCTCTTCGAGGTAGAGGGCGATCTCGCGGGCCCGCTCCGGATTGGCGCGGGTGAACAGTTCGACCGCCAGGCGCGCATGCCCCATCCTACCGGCCGCATTGATCCGCGGGGCAAGCTTAAAGCCTACGTCATAGCCGCTGATCTTGCTGCCGCGTAGACCGGCCGACTCGATCAACGCCCGCAACCCAGGCAGCGAAGTCTTGACCAACCCCACCAGACCGTGTCTGGCGATGATCCGGTTTTCACCGGACAGCGGGACGACGTCGGCGATGGTCCCCAACGCAGCCAGCGGCAACATCTCAACGAGCAGATTCCGATAATCGGGGCTCACGCGATCGGCCCCGGCAAGCCGCTGACCGATCGCCCATGCCAGCTTAAAGGCCACACCCGCGCCGGACAGATGTGGGTTTGGATAGCCGTCGCCGATGGCTGGATGAACGATGGCATCGGCGCTGGGGATCGTATCATGCGGGGCGTGATGGTCGGTGATGATAAGCTGGACGCCGGCTTTGGCCACGACCTCCGCGACCTCGACGTCGGTGATCCCGCAATCAACGGAAATGATCATCCCGGCACCGTCATCGATGAGGCGTTTAACAGCCTCAGTGGAAAGGCCGTAACCTTCCTCGATACGATGAGGTACGTAAAACGAGACGTTGGCGCCGGACGCGGTGAGGACATGCCAGAGGATTGCCACGCCCGTGGTGCCGTCCACGTCGTAATCGCCGTAAAGTACGATTTTGAACTCCGAGCGGATCGCGTCGGCGATTCCGGCTGCGGCTTTTACGGCACCAGAGAGCCGATCCGGCGGATAGAGGTCTTTCAGTTGAGGTGCCAGAAACGCATGGGCGGATTGATCGGGCGTCAGGCCCCGATTGAGCAGCAGTTGAGCCACAACGCTCGGCACCCGCCAACGTCCGGTAGCCTCCGACAGATCGGGCGCGGGGCGAGGAATAATCCAACGCTTGGGCATGTCGATCCTTCAACCATCCAGCACGAAACGGCTCGTCTGCCGGCTACCTGAGTCTACTGCATGAGGCTGACCCCGTAAACCGTGTGTCGACCAGGCTGGTACAAGAACCTGTGAATTACGGCGACGCCACGAGTTGGCAAAGTCTCACTCCAAACGGATAATGATGGCGTGGAAACGTAATTGTCACGTCGCCCTCCCGACCGGCTTGATCGACGCGGATTAGGCATATATACTAATGTGGTTCCGGGCCGGCGGTCTGATCCGTCCAGCTTGGGGAATGGGAGACTGCTACGTGAGTAATACACTTGTAGGAAAGCGCATTCTACTCGTCGATGACGACCCCGACATGGTCACCGCTCTACGCGCCGTGCTGCATGACACCGGCGCAGACATTGAAACCGCCTACGACGGGAACGAGGCACTGGAAGTGGCAACCGAGTGTGATCCGGATCTCATCGTTCTCGATGCGATGTTGCCGAAGCGAAGCGGATTTCTCGTGTTGGAGAAACTCAAAGGCCCCGCCAAGAAGCGCGGCTCGCGACCCTACGTCATAATGATCACGGGGAACGCCGGGAAGCGCCACCAAACCTGGGCCCAGACCCTCGGTGTCGACGGATACATCAACAAACCGTTTCGTATGGAGCGCCTGGTGGAGTCGATCGAGAAGCTGCTCGGGAACGGCTCGGAATCAGACGCGTAGACGGAACGGCCGGGCAACGGATCAGCGACGACGGGCGGGTTAGGATTCGTCCAGGAGAGATGTCTGTTCGCGCAGGCGCTTGAGCCCCTCGAACAGACGCGACTTTACGACTGATTCCGGAATCTCCAGCACATCGGCGATCTCCGCGCGAGTAAGATCCTCCACGTAACGTAACCGGAGTACCTCACGCTGCGTCTCGGGCAACTGTTGAACGAGCTCACCCAGACGTGATTGCTGTTCGCTTCGAACCAGTCTCGTCAGGTGCCCGGTCAGCAGCTCATGCACCTGCGAAGCCGACGGCAACTCCACGCCGTCTTTCCGCCTCGCTCGACGCCGAAGAAGGTTGAGGCAGTGGTTCCGGGCAGTTTTGTACAGCCAGGGGCGGAGAGCGTCCGGGATGTTCTCGGCCGTTATAACCTTGTAAAGGATGTCCTGAACGGCGTCTTCCGCCTCGTCCACGCGCGACAGATAGCCCCAGCAGAATCGGACCAGGGCGTCTCGAAAGAGCTGATCCAAAAGGGTACTCGCGTCTTCGGCCCCGGAGCGTAGCTTGGCCACCAACGACAACGTCATGTCGCCGGAATGAGTCCCGGAACTGTCCTCCTTCGGCTCCATGGCAGACTCCCACAAGGAACAAGCCACCCGAGCAACAGAATACCAATAAATAGCGTCGTCGACAGGATCAGCTTCGAAAGATGCCGTGAGCCGGCGGGCTACCGCAGTGGGGCGGGCGGCGCGGTCTCGTCCGATTTGGGATCGGCCGGCGCGGCATCCAAGGCGGCAAGTTCGGCTTCGACATCGGCGAGTGATTCCGGGGCGTCCCAGACGTCACGGTACAATGTCCGTAAACCCTCCAGCGCCCGTCGCCGCAGAGCCCTCCACGCGGTTGGATCCTCCTCGAAGATTGCCAATGCCTCCTCGAACATGAGGACGGCATCTTCGTAGTCCTTGTCGGTGGGATCGTCGAGCTGGGTCAACAGGGTGGCGAGACCAACAAACGCCGGCCCGGTACGCTCGTCTCGCCCGAGCCGCCGGAATGTGGCCAGCGCGGCACGATACTTGGGCAAAGCCTGATCGTATTTGCCGGTGTCGTGCAGGAATCGCGCCAGCTCGTCTTCGATGATTGCCGCCCGTAGCTCCAGCAACTCATCGTTGCGTCTGATGCCCGCGCGACGTTCTTCGTCCAGATGATCGTACCACAATCTCGCAGCCGTAACCAAAGCGATCGATGCGGCGGCGAATGCCACGAACAATCGATGCCGCACAGCGAACTTCCGGAGCTGGTACAGACCACTCGCGCGGCGCGCAAGTATTGGCAGGTTCGCCAGGTACCGATCGACGTCCTCCGATAATAACGCGGCACTTTGGTATCGACGCACGGGTTCTTTCTCAAGGGCTTTCAGCGCGATGGTGTTGATGTCGCCATGAAGGCTGCGGTCTATCGCACTAGGCTTTCGGGGCGTCGCTTCGCAGATGGTCTGAACAGCCCGGGCCAATGCCGCCTTCCTGACCCTGTAGGGCAGTTGATCAGTCATCAGCTCATAGAAGATCACACCAAGGGAATAAACGTCGCTTCGCACGTCGATCTCGTCTGGGTTCCCCCGTGCTTCCTCAGGACTCATGTAAGCGAGCGTCCCCATGATCCTGTAGACGTCGGTTGCGGTGGCCTGGGTTCCGTCCAGGTCCGTCATCCGGGCCAGACCGAAGTCCAGGATTTTCGGGTTACCCTCCGGGTCCACCAGGATGTTCGTGGGCTTGATGTCCCGGTGGATGACGCCGCGCTGGTGGGCGTAGTTGATCGCCTGGCAAATCTTGCGAAACAGTTCCAACCGCTGCGCACGGGACAGGTGCTGATCTTGAACGTAGTCGTTGAGCGGCATGCCCCGCACCAATTCCATAGCGAAAAAGTCCTGGCCATCCTCGGTCCGGCCGGCTTCGTAAATCGCCGCGATAGCGGGGTGCTTGAGACGGGCAAGCGTCTGCGCCTCACGTTGAAACAATCTCATGCGGTACTCGTCGGCGGTGCGGCCGCCGCGAAGGACCTTGACCGCGACCAGCCGCTTCGGTGTTTGCTGCTCGCCCTCATAGACTATGCCCATTCCCCCCTCGCCCAAGCGGCGAAGAACGATATAGGACCCGATCCTGGTGGGCAGGGGTGGAGTAGCCGGCGTCGAGGCGTCGGTCACGGCCTTGATACCAGCCTGAAATTGGGCAGCGCGGGCCTGGCAGGTCACACACTCGGCGATGTGCTCGGTCACCTCCGGAGCGTTGCGGTCGATCCCGCTCCACAGCTCTTCATCAGAGAGGTTGCAACTCATCGCGGGCCTTCCAGGTACGGGCATCACTCAGGGATCATCCACCACCGATCGCGATAGACGACTGCCTCAGGCACCGACTCCATTATCATAATAACGTTCACAAACGGCCAGATGGACGGGGAGAACGCCGAATCATGGATTTTTTGTCCGCCGTTTTCCCGGCAGCGGTGTTGTAAGAGGTAGAGCCGCCTCGTGTTTCCGGAACGCCTATTAAGGGCAGGACGTTCCGGGAGGAGAAACGGTTGGTTTTCGATGAAGCGGCGAGCCGCTTGCCCCGGCGAGTGAGTTATTTTCGAGTGAGTTATTTTCAAGATCCGCGTATTGAAATAATCGCGGCGATGCGATATGCTGGTTGTATCCACTAGGAGTGGATTTCGTTAAAGTGGTTGTGTAACCAATGACGTGGTGGTTGGGGGCGTCCACGGAGCTTTCAGGAGAGCCATTGCTATGAAGACCCAGATCCAAAGAAGACGTAGACTCGAACGTGACCGGCGGTTCGCCTTCACGCTGATCGAGCTGCTAGTCGTGATTGCGATTATCGCGCTTTTGATCGCGATTCTGCTGCCGTCGCTCGAGGCGGCGCGCCGGCAATCGAAACAGTCAGCGTGCCTATCGCACATAAAGAACATTTCGACGAGTAGCCGTGTGTACGAGGCGGACGACCCCAACGGTTGGGGCATCCCGGTGCACCCGATGCAGTACCGTCAGTGCCCTGGCCTACCTGCTGGACAGCTCTGCGACGAGCCGATGTTCGTCGGCGCGTATGAGTGGGGCGGCAAGAGTGGGATCGGGCAGGACGACTACGCAACCGGGAACCCCGGCGACCCCCTCAACAGCAAGTACGGGACGAAGGTCGGTTTTGGCCCGGCCACACGACCCATGAACGACATCCTCTTCCCGGGTGGATTCAAGAACAATCTCGTGCCGACGTTCGACCGGGTCGGGGCGGAGAAGGATACGCGGATGGAACTGGAGCTTTTCAGGTGCCCGGCGGACAACGGCCCGCCGCGTGGGGCTCACTGCGAAGATTGGCTCCTGCACAGTGAGCGCTCTTCATACGACCACTTCGGCAACAGCTACGCGGCGAACGTTTTTATGGTCGCCAACGCGGGCGGCGGTCAGATGCGGAGCAACTCGCCGTACATGCGGCCCGTATCGCGGGTACCAACGCCGGCGCGGACCCTCTATTATGAGGAGAACATCGGCCGGTGGGCGTGGTCGTGCAAACGGGAACTGGACACGTGCCTGTGGATTGGCGAGGGTGTCGACCCCGGCCCGACAAAGACGATCCGCGGTTGGCACGGAAAAGACTGGACGTTCAATCGTTCGTTCGTTGACGCGCACGCCGATGTCCAGAAGATCTACATCGAGGGCTCCGAAGACGCGAACGGTTATGCGCTGCACTACCGGTGTGAGGAAGGAGTTTTCGAAGGCCAGGACTGCACAACTCACCCCTTACGCTGCATCATCGTGCGTGGAGACGGTTGGCAGAAGGACACGCTTCCCGCGGACCAAATCCCCACTGGGCTGAACCACAGCGGTACGGGACGCCCCTCTTACGAGGGTTGCGTGGGCCTTTAGCCACGACTCGGAGGTACGCATCGGCGCATGGCGGTCGCCTGTGTGGGCCATGTGTGAGGGCGGTCGTGAGAATCGTCGTGTAGGGGAAAGACGCAGACCTCCTACGACAACGCATCGGGCTTGACTAACAAGGCACCGCCGGCGGAGACGTCTGCGGTGCTTTTTTTGCGCGGCGTGTGCAATCGTGGCTCGGCCTGTCGCTTCCGTCCACCGCCTAAAGGAAGACCGCGGATTGTATGGCACGCGATCTGTTCCGTGGGCGGTCTCCGTACCCCGTTGTGCGGGCTCGACGGAGTTGAATCGCGCGGCTCGCAAAACATCGGTTGCTGGTATAACATACGTCCACAGGAGGTGCGATCGTGTTTGATTCCGCCGCACAGGCCGTCGAGTATCTTTCCGATCATGACATCGCGATGGTCGACCTGAAGGTGGTCGGGTTGGCCGGGCAGTGGCTGCATGTCACACTGCCGGCGCGCGGGTTCACGCAGAAGCACTTCGAGGAGGGCGTTGGCTATGACGGCTCGTCCGGGGCCGGGTTCGGGCAGGTTGGAGATTCCGACGTAGCCGCTCGCCCCCAACCCGACACGGCGTTTGTTGATCCGTTCTGGCAGCAGCCAACGATCAGCTTCCTGTGCGACACGGTCAGTGCTGACGCCAAGGAACCCGTTTCCAGCGATCCACGGACGATCGCCAAACGGGCGGTCACGCACATGCACGATTCGGGGATTGCCGACGCAGCCATGATGGGGCCGGAATTCGAGTTCCATGTGTTTGATCGTGTTCAGGTGGTCAATGATCCTTATACCACAGGCGTGACGCTTGAGTCCTGCGAGGTCGAAACCGACGGGGCGACGCCTGCGATCCCGACGAAACGCGGCTATATGCGCGTGCCGCCAAGCGATCAACTGCATGACCTGCGCTCAGATATCGCACTGACACTTGAGGGTATGGGAATCCACGTGCGCTACCATCATCACGAGGTCGGCGCGCCGGGGCAATGCGAAATCGAGATCGACCTGGCGGATCTGGTGCGAGCAGCCGACTACACCATGCTCGTCAAATACGTTGTGAAGAACATTGCCCGGCGTCAGGGCAAACTGGCGACGTTCATGCCGAAACCTGTGTACGGCGAGGCCGGAAACGGCATGCACGTTCATCAGAGGCTCGAAAAGGGCGGGCGGAACCTGTTCTATGACAAAAACGACGGCCGCTACGCCAATCTAAGTGCAACGGCGTTGCAGTACATGGGCGGCCTGCTCAAGCACGGCCGTGCACTGACGGGACTGACCAACCCATCGACGAACTCCTTCAAACGCCTCATCGAGGGTTATGAGGCACCGGTGAACCTTTTCTTTTCGCTCGGGAACCGGTCGGCGGCGATCCGCGTGCCGCGTTACGCGGTCGGCGCGGACAAGAAGAGAATCGAGTATCGACCGCCGGATTTTACGGGGAACGTGTACCTGAGCCTTTCCGCCATGCTGATGGCCGGTCTCGATGGGATCAAATCAAAGACCGATGTGGTGGCCAACAACTTCGGGCCATTTGACGTGGACATCGCCCAACAGGATGAGACCTTCCGACACAAGATCACACCGTTGCCGCGCTCCTTGCACGAAGCGATGACGGCGCTGGCCAAAGATCGCGCCTTTCTGCTACAGGGTGGTGTGTACACCGAGCGATTCATCGACGGTTGGATCACGACGAAACAAATCCACGAATCCCGCGAAGTTGCCGCCAGACCCCATCCCTACGAATATCACCTGTACCTGGATGTATGAGACTCGGCTCGTTATGAAACGGATCAGTGCTTCGGCAGCGCGTCGATCAACTGGTCGATCTCACGCTCGGTGTTGTAGCAGTAGGGGCTGGCGCGGAGCCGACCGCAGCGAACCGCAATCACGATGCGGTGCTCCGCCTGAAGATGCTGCTGAATCTGCTCGTGGTCGTGGAGGTCGGAGAAGAACGCAACGATCCCGCTGGCTTCGCTCGGGACCCGTGAGCTGAGGACACGGTAGCCCTTCTCGCGAACCCCCTCCGTCAGGTGATTCGTCAACTCGATCAGGCGTTGGGCGATATTCTCGATGCCGATCTCCTGGATGAGTTCGAGCGTCCCACCCAGACCGAAAACGCCGGGGAGGTTGTACGTGCCGCTGTCGTATCGCCTGGCCGAGTCGGCGAACTCGAACTGGTATTTGCAGAAGTTGAACGGGTCTTTCATCGACGCCCAGCCGATGGTCGTCGGTCGCAGGTGGCCCTGAAGCTCCTTGTGGACGTAGAAGAGGCCCACCCCTTCCGGTGCGCAAAGCCACTTATGCCCGTCGGCGGCGAGGAAATCGATGTTCATGGCCTTCACATCGATGGGAAAGGCGCCCAGCGATTGGATGACATCGACGCAGAGCAATACACCCTTGCTCTGGCAATACTCACCGAGGCTCGCCAGGTCCGTGCGGAATCCGCTGGCGAACTGGACGGAGGAGATAGCGACGACCCGCGTGCGGCTGTCGATCAGTTCGATCAGGCGCTCCAAAGGAACCCGGCCGTCTTCCTCCAACACCATACGCACCTCGACGCCGTGCTCCCGCAATGCCTGCCACGGGTACATGTTGGCCGGGAACTCGACGTTGCTGGTCACAACGTTGTCGCCACTTTGCCAGGTCAATCCGTTGGCGACGAAACTGATGCCCTCGCTCGTATTCTTGGTGAAAGTGACCTCATCGGGATTGGCGTTAATGAGCGATGCAGCCAAAGCGCGTACACGATCGACGTGTTTGTGGAAATCGCCGCGAAGATAGGAGTTCTCCTCGGCATGTGTGGCATATTGTCGAATGGCTTCGGCCGCGCGCCGAGAAAGCGGACCCACCGCGGCGTGGTTCTGAAAGTTGTAGTTCCGCGTGATCGGAAACTCTTCTCGAAGGGCGTCCCAATCCATGACTTACTCACCCGTTACAGGCGGCACAACCGGCGAAAAGGCGGCAACCGAAAACGTGCCGTGCCGGCTTCGTATCGGTACGACTTCCTGCGCGGATCGCATACACGCTCACTTATGAGTATACGATCCCGCGTTGTCCGGCGCCCGCCGCTGATGCTTTTACCCACAGTACGATACTACAAACGTTCACAAAGGATTCTAGCGGTCGAAATCCATTGTTTCTAGCCTGTAGGATATGCTGCTCATGAATAGCTCTGAGTGACATCAATTCACCGTAGAACGGCCCTCATCTAACTTGTCGGCGTGGGTGCACACCAAAATCCTTGCGGCCTTGGCCGCCACTGCGGTGAAGCCAAATCATTCCCGGGCGAGGACGTGCGGTCGGCTCGACGACTTACACATAGTCCACGTATTCGGGATACCACATGGCGTTGGCAACCGTCTCTTCGATGGCCTCGTCGGGGATCGAGCGGCCGAGGTTCTGCCGTCGCGCATCCCGAATGACGGCGCAGGCGATGGCCCGGCTCACGTCGCGCAGCTCACCCTGGTCCGGGTATAGCGATCCGGAGTCGAGCCGTTCTTGCGCAACGCGCTGGGCAAGCGTGCGGGCCGCCACCAAAAACATCGAGTCAGTCACTTCTGGAGTCTCGGACAGAATGCATCCCAGTCCAACACCGGGGAAGATAAATACGTTGTTGGCCTGACCTGGGATGTACGTCTTTCCCTTGTATGTTACTGGAGGGAAGGGGCTGCCGGTGGCCACCAGGGCTCGCCCATCGGTCCACTGGATCGCCTCTTCGGGAATGCACTCAGCCTTCGACGTCGGGTTGCTCAATGGGAAGATGAGCGGTCTGTCGACGTGCTTGGCCATCTCTCGAATAATTTTCTCGGTGAACGTACCGGGTTTCGTCGTTGCCCCGAGCAGGATCGTCGGTTTGACTTTGCTTACGACCTCGAGCAGATCAAAGGACTCCTCACCCTCGAATCCATAGCGGGCCCTTCCCGTTGCGTTCAGCGCGAATTCCTTTTTGTGCTCGTCCTTGATCATCCGGCCTTCGTACAGCAGGCCCCGTGTATCGAGGAAGACCTGGGCTTCGTGAACCTTCTGCGGATCAACGCCTTCCTCCTGAATGGCCGTTCGGACGAGCCGGCCGATTCCCACGCAGGCTGCGCCCGCCCCCATGTAGACAATGCGCTGGTCGCTGAGCTTCTGACCGGTGACCCGCAACGAGGCGAGCATGCCGGCGAGGGCGACAGCGGAGGTGCCCTGGATGTCATCGTTGAAGCACTGCGTGCGTTTGCGGTAGCGGTCCAGCAAGGTGAACGCGTTGTCCTTATAGAAATCCTCCCACTGGATCAGCGCCTTGGGGAACACCTCGTTGACGGCCTTGACGAACGCTTCGATGAAGCGGTCATAAGGTTCGCCCCTCAGCCGGCGGCGGCGGTACCCGATGTAATGCGGGTCGTTGAGCAACTCCGCGTTGTCCGTTCCGACGTCGAGGCTGATCGGCAGCGTATTCGTGGGATGGATGCCCGCGCCCGCGCAATATAGCGCCACCTTTCCGACGGCGATGCCGATACCGCCTGCGCCCTGGTCACCAAGCCCCAAAATTCGCTCGTTGTCCGTCACGACAATCAGGCGCACGTCCTGGTTGACGGCATTTCGCAGGATCTCAGGGATTCGCTCGATGTCCTCGGGCGTGATCCAAAGACCCCGGGTCTTCCGCAGAATGTGGCTATATCGCTGGCATGCCTGCCCGACGACAGGGGTGTACACGATCGGCAGGAGTTCGGCCGTGTTGTCCACCAGCACGCGGTAGAAAAGCGTTTCGTTCCGGTCCTGGAGCGATGCGAGACCAATGAATTGCTCCAACTCACTGGCTTTGTCGCGGAGGTGCTCCATCTCCAGAGCAACCTGCTCCTCAATCGTAAAAAACTTGGGTGGCAACAGCCCGTCCAACTTGAGTGCACGTCGTTCCTCCTGAGAAAACGCCGCGCCCTTGTTGTACATCGGATCCTGAAGGAGTCGGGCACCAATATACGGCACCTTAGAGCCGCTCTGCTTGCCTTCGCCTGAACTTGTGGGAGTCTGCATTGGGATCTCGCATTGAATCAGATTGGGTTAGTGTACGTTGTGGCCCCTTACCGATGGCGCCACGTTATCGCATCCTTGTATCAATCATACGTCATCGTGGCAAACTGGATACCATAGCCGTCGGAGTAACAGCCGCTCACCCAGGGACCATGGACTCCGTCGCCCTCGCGGTTGCGATTCGGCGTCGGTTTCACCCAGACGGTGTCCCAACCGCGTCCGTTGCGGCGATTCACGCACACACACGTGAAAATCCGCACGGGATCGGTGTCTCTCGCGGCTTCGGTTGTGTTCGCTCATCGCTCCTGCGGGCAGCGTCCCGCGTGTAACCTCGCGGACGACTACCGACTCCCAACCACGCTGCCCGCTGCGCGCACCCGGAAACGATGCATTTGACACTGGTCTGCCTGATCTGTCCAGGGCCTGGTCCCGTAGACATAAAAGCATATAAGCTCGGTTTCTGAGGAGAGCGCACAGGGATCGCACGTTCGGTTCAATTATTTCCCCAGGGGCTCGGTTTTTTCCACGCAGCGAATATCGAGGGTGGTCAGCTCGTCGAGCACCGGGTTGTAAATCTCCTTCTTCACTGGAACATGCACGCCCGGCAGCATGATCTTGCCGGTAAGGATCAGCTTCGCACCGATCGCAGCGGGCAGGCTGACCGTCCGGGCCATCGACGAATCGCCGCCCGGTATCCCATAGTCAACCATTGTCGACGTGATTCGTTCATCCGGGGCGGAAGGGAATCTGGCAATGAAGTAGTGGCACAGCACGATCATATCTCTCTCGCCGGGCTTGTACGGCATCTTCTCGAGCAGCCTCGCAGCCAGCACATCAAGCGGCGTAGTTTGCTTCTCCGTGATTGCGATTGTCTCATTACTGAAGAGCCCAAGCCATTCGAGGCGGTCGAGAATCGGCGATACGGAATCGAGGTTAAGCTGTGCAGCCACGTCTTTTCGCACGTCGCCCGTGGGTGGAGACTTGAGGAAACTGGCGAGGTACTGTGCATACGTAGTACCGGCCGGGTACGTAACGGGCGTCTCCTCAAGCAATCCCAGATCGACAATCTTCTTCAATGTCTCGCACCATCCGGGATAGCGAAAAGTGCCGCGGAACATGGTCTCGATGCCTTCCAGGCCGTACACGTCGATGTAGCCGAGTGAGTCGCGGTTGGGGTACGCCTCGAGATCGCCGATTCCCTCCACGTGCATTGGATGGACGCAGGTGAAAAGCTCCGGGCCGGGGATGTCGACCTGCTTGCCGTTTTCAAGAAATCGACCGGGATTCTTGCCGGCCGTGCAAACCGCCCGCGGGCTCCACGAGAACTTGTACCCGAACGGATTGTCATTGTCCTGCGGGGCGGGCAGGCCTCCGCAGTACGACTTAAAGCTGACGACCTTGCCGCCGCGCTTGTTGACGTCGTCGATGATCCGCATGGCTGACATGTGATCGATGCCGGGATCCACGCCGATCTCATTGAGGATCATGACGCCGGCGTCGCGGGCTGGACCATCAAGGGCATTCATCTTCTCGCTGACGTACGAGGTCGTCACCATGTGCTTGCGGTTCTTAATACACAGGTCCGCAACGATCGGATGAAGGGGGGCCGGCAACAGACTGACGGCAAGATCGTGCTCACCGACGACCTTGGCGAGCTTCTCGGTATCGTCGGCCAGCAGGGTCATCGTCGTTCCCTTTGGGTGGCCGCCAACGAGGGCGTCAGCCTTGCTGACCGTGCGGCTCGCAACTGTAACGTGGATATCCGGCTGATCGAGCAGGTATCGCACGAGGGGTCGAGTCACCAAACCAGCGCCTAGAACCAGAACCTTCTTCATAGAATCATCTCCTACGTACTTCAGTTACGGCATACGTCATTGTGGGGAAAAGTCTCTAACATGATTCGTTCCACGCGCTTCCATCTGGGAGCCCGCGTTTGCATCGACTACTATACACTGTGCTGAGAAACCTATCTCGGCACCTGCCAGCATCGCCTATTGCTTCACAAACCGTTCCAGATAACGATACGGCTCGGTCAACTCGCCATTGTAGACGATCGTCGCGGCGATCAACTCGTCCGGCAAACCGCTGTCAGCCAACGGACGACTGAAGTCCGCGCGGGCAAGCCTTGGGACAAACGGGCTGAGTGAACGACTGAAGTAGACCGACGAATCGACCGGCAGCTCACACGGGAGGTGGTTCACCGCCAGGACCACGGGGCCGTCGCCGCCTACACCGTCGCAAGTCTGTCCGGTAACCGGTTCATACACGAAGACCGGGCTGTCCGGCTCCGTTGCGTGGACGTTGCATTCCACTGAGCCGTCTATGTCGCACGTAATATCACTGATTATACGAAGACGCGGCCGGTCTTGCCCTCCGTACAACTCCCGGAGCAGCTCGAGCGTAATGAGACGAGGATACTTCGCCTCCCAGTAGATCCCGTTGACCAGAATGGTCAAATGTGGCACGAAACCGGCAAACACGCCGCGATATCGCTCCGGATGATCGTAATACTCCTGAAGGTCAAACGGCGACGAGGCGTCAAGACGCTCGACCATATCCTTCTCGTAGAACACGGACTTGAAGCAGACCTTGGCCGACCGTGGAACGGAGGCCAGATCAGCCGGTGAAACCTCCTCAACCGGCAGAAGATCATAAATTTCCTGGGCTCCTTGGGAAACTTGGCCGTAGCCCGCGAAGCCGCACACCAGGGGCCGACAGGCTTCGGGAAGCCCGTCTTGCCGAATCCGCTCACCGACCTTTGCGATCTCGGACTTGGCCTGTTCGAGCGTCTTGTACTGGTGGGCCTTGCGGATGGCAGCCAGGGGAGTGTCCAGACCCTCGTGCCGCCATCGCTGCCCGAGCGCCCATAGTGTGTCGATCATGCCTGCGAAACCCGCGAAACGCCCAAAGAAAACCAGCCGCCTTCCCTGTGCGTCGACGATTCTTTCATAGTCGATCAGTTGGCAGTTCAGCTCCATCAGGCGACGAAGCGCGGGCATGTTGATTGGCTGCCCCTTGATAACATGAGAGAAGTAAACATAAGTCCGGTCGGGGAGAAGTTTGTCCGGTGGGATTTCTTTGACGCCCATAATAATGGGGCAGTCCGATAAATCGGCAGTTACAACCGCGCCCACGAAAGTGAAGTCGGCGTCGGGAAACGCGCGGGTCGGTGATGTCTGGACGTGAAACGCCAGGCCTTCCTCTCGAATCAGGTCGTGAATATCCTGCGGGACGAGCGGCACCCGCGTTTCCCAGGGGCTCTTGTTTTCGTGGCGAATCCCGATCATGGCGATTGTCTGTCCTGCTAGAAACGTCCGGCCACTCAGATAGTCCGGACGTTGGGCGGCGATCCTAGATAACGTACCGACTATGGTCAACCACCATGTCCGGACTCGATTTGCGCGGGTGTCACAGGACTTTTGTAACAACGACGGTTATGTCGTCCGACTGGTCTGCCAGGCCGACGAAGCGGCGCACGTCCCAAAGGATCTGTTGGGCGATCTGTTGGGCATCGAGAGATTGATGCTTTCGGATGGACGCCAGGAAACGCTCGGTCTCGTAGGCCGTCCCCTCAAAATCCATGGCTTCGGTAACTCCGTCGGTAACGATGACAATGAGATCGCCGGGTCGAAGGGCAAGAGTGTTCTGGTCAAAGGTCGTCTCCGGTCGGACGCCGATGACCATGCCGCCAGTGGTCAGCTCCGTGAACTTACCATTCCGCAGGAGCAACGGCGGGTTGTGGCCGGCGTTGCAGTAGGTGAACGTACGTCCGTCGGCTGAAAACACGCCATATACCAGTGTCGCAAATTCGTTGGGCAGCGTGTCTTGGTACATGTGCTCATTGACGTTGGCGATGAGCACGGCGACCTCGTCGGGCTGGTGGGCGTGCCCCCGAAGCATCGAACGGACCGAAGCCATCAATAGCGCCGCTGGAAGTCCCTTCCCGACAACGTCCGCAATACAGACTCCCAAGTTGCCGTCCGGCAGCTCGACGAAATCATAGAAGTCTCCACCAAGTTGCAGGCTCGGGTCGTACACACAACCGAATTCCAGACCGGTATGCTGGGGCGGCTGCGAGGGTAACATGCGATTCTGAATCTCTGCGGCGGCGTCGACCTGTCGCTGAACCCGGTCCGCCCGCGTCTGCTCCTCCCGCAGCCGATTGGTGATGAGCGCAGCGGCAGTCTGCGACCCGATCGAACGCAGAAGCGTCTCCTCCGCTTTCCCAAAGACGTATCGCTCTGCCGTGTAGACGCGAATGACCCCGATGGTTTGCCCACGATAGCTCAACGGGACGCACAGGCCGCTTACAATCCCCTCCCGCCGGGCGTTCTGTGGGTAGCGTGTGCGCGGGTCGTTTGGTACATCCGGGACGTAGACGGCCTCGCCGGCGAAGGCGGCCTTATCGATCGCGTTCTCCCGGAGTATGACCGGACCCTTCCGCAGATACTCGTCGGAGAGGTTATGGACGGCTTTGATCACCAGCTCGCCGGTGTCCGGGTCAAGCAGCCGAATCGCACACGCTTTCACGGGCATGACTTCAACGACCCGCCGCACGGTCAGATCGAGAATCTCCTGCAAATCCCGCGCGTCCGACAGCAGTTCGGTAAACGAATGGACGGTGCGCAGATCGGCCAGCCGACGCTCAATCCGGTCGGCTTGGTCGTAGAGCGCCGCGATCGTGTCGGCAAGAATGTCCGCAAAACGGTGGATCGCCTCCGGATCTCCTCCACTATACGGGTCGATCGACGCCGCGCAGTCCCACAGTCTGACAGGATCCAGACCGTACTCGGCCGCAACGGCATCGACGGTATCGCGCTGCGGGGGCTCAGGGGCGCGCGTGCCTACGACGATCATGCCCAGGCACCCGCCGTTGTGGACGATCGGAGTGGCTGAAAGGGTCATGCCTTTATGACACACATTAGGCACTCGAGCGTTCGGATTCCGGGAGCAGGCGCGAATCGTATCGGCAAAAGTCGCTCGCCCACGTGGCGATGTTCCAATCAGCTTGGAGTACCGGCTCCCCCAATACGGCCGTGTGATCGGGTCACCGCCGACCGTGCAGATACATACCGTGACCTTCCCGAGGGCCGCAAAGCGATCCTGCAGTCGTTGCAGGATCTCGTGGTTGACCAGACGGGTAAGCTCGGTGTCGTTCAGCGAGAAGGTTGTTGAATCGCCATTGGCGGCGGAGTGAGTCACCAGCCTGTCACTCCGCAATAAAGTTGGTCCGGTGGTCGATCGTTGCCACGGTCTCGGCCAACAGCTTCGCAGCCGCGTCGAGATCGGAAAGACTGACGATCTCCACCTGGGTGTGCATGTACCGGTTGGGAATACCGACCAACGCGGTCGCCACTCCGGAGCGGGTCAACTGGATCGCATTGGCGTCGGTGGGTGTTCCGGTCGGCGCCGCTTCCATCTGAAATGAGATGCGCTTCGCCTTGGCGGCTTTAACCATTTTGGCCTCGAGGCTCCGATTGATGTTGGGACCCGTGGATACGGTGGGACCGGCACCGATCTTGACCTCGCCGTTGATCCGCTTGTCGATGTCGGGGTAGTCGGTGGCGTGGGTGACGTCGACGGCGACTCCTACCTTCGGGTCGATTCCGAAACAGGAGGTCTTGGCGCCGCGCATTCCGATCTCCTCCTGAACCGTGCTCACCGCGAACAGGGCACACTTGACCTTCCTTATGGAACACAGCCGAAGCGCCTCCATCACCACATATACACCGCACTTGTTGTCGAAGGCGGGGCAGGTTACGAGGTCGCCGCCAAGACGCACCATCTCCAAAGGAAACGTGATCGGATCGCCGACGTTGATCACCTGCTCGGTTTCCTTCTTATCTTTTGCTCCGATGTCAACCCAAAGTTCTCGCAGCTCAACCTTGCCGCCCCGTTCCTCCGGCTTGAGAACGTGGACTGGTTTCCGACCGATCACGCCGTCGACCGGACCGTGCTTCGAATGAACCACCACCCGCGATCCCGGTAGAACGGACGGGTCGATCCCGCCGATCTGAGCGAAGAAGATGTACCCGTTCTCATCAATGTACTTGACCATCATGCCGATCTGGTCGCAGTGGCCGGCGAGCATGACGCGCGGTGAGCCCTTGGGATTCAGCAATACGATAACGTTGCCATGCACGTCCGTTTCGATCGAGTCGGCAAACGGCTTCATCCGCTTGCGGACTATGCGCTGGACGGGTTGCTCGAATCCGGACGGCGACGGCGTCTCCTGGATTGTCTTTAGAAAGTTGTAGGATTCCTTACGCATGGGCAAAACTCCGGTTAATCAGTCAGTTCGCGCAATGGTCCCAGCACATCCCCTGAGCGGGCACCTCATGGCGCGAGAGACTTAGGTAGTCTACGGCGGCAAGGACGCAACCTCAAGGACGCCGGCAGGCCGGTCCTTTCAGGCAGGGCAATCGCATCATAACCGCTGCTTTCCTGTTGATCCCTTCGGGGCGAAGATGGGCGTAGCAAATGTGCTTGGCCGTCGACTCGCTGATGAGGATCGGGAAGTATTGATGCTAGAGCGCACACCGTACCGGAACACGGATTCAAGAATTATGACACCACCATGACAGAATCCACGCCGTTGATTAGCCTTCCCGCCCATTGGCTCCGCTGAACATTGCGCGCCAGGCTTGCGAGACCCGCGTCGATAAGCTAAACACCGCGATATGCGCAGCTATTCGGCACGTATCTCGTTAGGCGCCCTAGTGGTAGCGGCTTTCGCGCTACGGCTCGCGTATTGCGGTGCCACAACTGGGCTGGGACAACCCTTGCCCGTTCACTATCGTGAATACATCCTCGCGGGTCAGCGCCTCCTCGAACGTGGTACGCTGGTAAGCCCGCTCATCACGGAGCAACCGACGACTGCTCCCTCCGCGCTGCTACCACCCGCCTACGCCGGTCTGGTGGCAGTCGTGTACGGCGTGCTGGGAATGGAGACGTTTGCGGCGACACTTGCCTTGCAGTTGATCAATGCCGTCGCGACCTCGGTGACCGTCCTGCTTGTCTTCCTGATCGCGCGGCGACTCGCCGGTGCACCGTCCGCCTGGGCGGCGGCTCTGATCGCAACAATCAATCCGACGCTGTTCGGATTCACCACGTATGCGTGGGATACCAGCCTTTTTTGTCTGGGAGTCGCAGTCGCCGTGTGGATATCACAGCGTCTGTCGGACAAGTATACCGGCTGGGATCGATGGGCTGGATTCGGACTATATCTTGGCGGATTGGCACTGTTGAATCCGGCGTTGACGATTGCGTACCCATTTCTGGTACTGTGGCCCCTTACAAAATCACAGGGGTGGCGATTGGGGCCGATGTTCGGTCCCGTCGTTCTTACTATCTGTGGCTGGCTCATCGCCATCACGCCCTGGACCATCCGAAACTACATTCATTTCGGCGAACTGATGTACATACGAAGCGGATTGATGCTTGAAGTGTGGCTGGGAGTGTGTCCCGAGGCCGACACGGATCCGCCTGCCGTTTACACTCGTCAGTTCCCGCTCGTCAGCGCCGAAGCGCAGCGCCGGATTGCTTCCATCGGCGAGCGGGCGTTCATCGAGGAGTGCGGGGAGCGCGCCCGAGCCGCCATTGCGGATAACCCCTGGAGATTCGCTCGCCTGATCGCGATCCGTGCTGTGGATTACTGGGCGGGGACGGTCTTTAGCCATGCTCCCCCCAACGGAAGCGGGTGGCCGACGTCCTCCCGTCGTGCCGCGGTCGCGCTGTTTTTGCTCCTGGAAACGCTCAGTGTTGTGATAAGTGTTTTGATTCTCACGCGAACCAACCGTGACCTGATGTGGTTGTTCGCAATTGCGGTTTCGTTCTCGTTCGTCTATTGCGTAACGCACATGGAGGTCCGGTTCCGCGCGCCTCCCGAACCCATCATGGCGATCCTGGCCGGCGTCTTTCTTTTGAGAATGTCGAGTTCGTGGTTCAGACGTCGGGCCATGTCGCCTGGCAAGAATGCGTAAACGGCGCACGTACATCAACCGGCGAAACGAATACGCAAACGCACATCTGCCGATCTTCGCTTGACACTCGACGATCTTGGCGTACCGTTCACAACCAGGGAATCGTATGGATACGGAGATCATCAAAGTTGACGCGCAGGCCGGTGATACGGATGCCGTTCGCCGTGCGGCCGACATTCTGACACGCGGCGGATTGGTTGCCTTTCCCACCGAGACGGTTTACGGCGTGGCTGCTCGCGTCGATGATCCGGTTGCCGTCGACGGATTGCGCCGTGTGAAATCGCGTGGAGCGAATCAGGCCTTCACCGTTCACATCGGCTCACCCGGTGACGCGGCACGATTCGCTCCCGGGATTACGGGGTTGGCCGGTCGGTTTATCCGCAAGGCGTGGCCCGGTCCTTTGACGTTGATCGTTCAGGTGAATGATCCGTCGTCGGCTCCGGTAATGGCTGACCTTAACGGCCGGGCCGCAGCCGCGATGTACTTCGGCGGCACGATCGGACTCAGATGTCCGGATGACGCCATCGCCGAAGCTCTGTTGAGTATCGTGCAGGCTCCGGTGGTCGCTGCCAGTGCAAATCCCGCCGGACATCAACCGCCTCTTAGCGGCGATGATGTGCTGAAGAAACTGAACGGCCAAATCGATCTTCTGGTCGATGCCGGTCCGACAAAGTACGCCAAGCCCTCGACAATCGTGCGAATCACCGGTACATCGTATACACTCGTCCGCGAAGGCGTTTACGATGCCGGGATCGTCGAGAGCCTGTCGAAGTTGCGGCTACTATTGGTGTGCACGGGAAACACCTGCCGTAGCCCGATGGCGGCTGCCATGGCCAGGAAGATGTTGGCCGACCAGCTGGGCTGTCGCGTTGAGGAGCTGGGTGAT
>CAZJTP010000064.1:0-21122 GCA_964548955.1 uncultured Phycisphaeraceae bacterium | reverse complement strand
AATGGCGGCTATGCCCTGATCGACGCGATCCTTAACCTCATCGCGCAATTCCTCATAGAAGTCAGCCACCTCCCGGGAGTGCTTGTCCAGCGTACCCAGCACGTACAATGAATACATCGTTTTCTCTTCGAGAGGCGCCGGAACATGTTTATTGTACGTACAAATCTCCGCCCATGTGGATGTACTGCGAAACTCGTTCTTGACGGCCTCGATCAGGAGTTCATCATTGTATGTTCTGCCTGTAGTCTTCTCGAGCCATTCAATGCCGTCATGCATCTGGTTGACCAGATAATCAATCTTGTGGGGCGCAATTTCGTTGTACGGGCCGGCTGCGACATCCATAGAGAAATGGGGAATCACGCCCTCCAGATCGCACACAACCTGGTACCATTTTGCATGGCTGCAGCAAATGTGGTCCTGCCAGATGAAGTCCGGTTTGGGGAACGTACCGCCAAACGCATACTCATTCAGGATGATGGAGCCCCAATAGTTGCGCATGTAAGCGCACAGATCGCGCGCATATCCAGCCTTTTCGGTGGCTTCGAGACACCGAAGCGAGAACTCCTTGTTAAAGGCGATGCTAGCAGCGTAGGGCTCGCTGGTCAAGCTCCAGACATCCTCACCAAGACCTGACGGAATGGCGCTGAAACTCCACGCTCCCCCGGCCCACCTCAGCCCGTTGCGGTCATGGGCTTTAGCGTAGTCTTCATAGTATTTCTTGCGAAGCTCCTTTACTCTTGCCCAACATTTCAGAGGAGCCGTTTTGTATTTCCCATTCTTCGACATCACGATTCCCTTCCCATAATAACGGGGATCAGAATAGATCATCTTCCTGCAGTATTTCGAGGAAAGCCTCGACCCGGACCTTGAACTGCCCGATCGGCACCGTCACATCGAACTCCAGAAACAGCGTTTTGATCCCTGCACCGTTCAAGGCCTTTATCAAAGCCGGGTTATCCAGCTCGTGGGGATCACAGAACTTCTGCTGCATCACGATCGCTCCCTGGACGCCGTAATCCTTCGCAAGCTTCAGGACATGGTCAACCCGCGTGCGGTTGGGCCAATCCTTCGACGGACACGGAACCCGTGTTACATAGCGATCGGCTATCCTGCCAAGCCGATCTCCATCCGACTCGACGTTGTTCCAGAAATATCGCGTTCCTGTACAGTGATCATCGATCACGAATGTGGAGTTGCATGACTCGACCATTCTGACAAACTCAATGTCATCATCCTCACTGCCCAGTATCATGAGCCGCGTTCCGGCCGGACGAGTCTTCTCACGTTTAGAAAGCCTAGTCAGTAAACCCTCGAGGGCTGCGTTGTGGTCCTGCTTGTCCACCATTTGTGAGGAAAGCACCAGTTCCATCGCCTCTTCGCCGGTCAGTGGCGGCGTATCGCCTTTGCGCAACTCGAAAACTTTCCACATGAACTGGCGATTTCGGTTATATACATCGATCGCGTTGTCGATGGCCTGATCGTCGATTGTCTTACCAAGCCACTTTTCGAGTGATCCCTTGAACAGCTCCAGCTCTTTAGTTAAGAATGGAGTAGCCCGTGGACTTTGCACGTGATGAGGCATCGGAAGATAATAGCTGTAATCAATGGGAATGTGTTTCTGCCAACTTGTAAACGCTTGCCGAATATGCAGGCACGACTGGGCGATTGTGATGCCGTCCAGGTAATCATACTTACCCTTGAGTCCTTGAGCAAGGCAATCACGGCAAAATGGGCAAAACATCGCGAAGATGTGAGGCTCGGTTACGTCCTGCACTTCGTGGCTGCCGAGGATACGCACCGGAAGTATGCCGGCAGCATATATCAGCTCCTCGGGAACATAGGTGCAGAAGTATCCCATGACCTTGCCCCCGGTCCGATGCTTCCACTCCTTGGCGTACTGAGCACGATTGATGCGCCAATTGCGGAAGACCTCAAATGTTTCCCGGTCAAGACTAGCTTGACTCATTGTGGCGTCTCCTATTCAATATGAACCAGCCAAAACCCGTGTAACACGCAAGTTCTGACCAGCGTGACAGTCCATTGACTGCGGCATACATCCTAACTGTGACAAGTGTATATGCAGCACAATGTGCCGGACAAATCTACACTCATCCAGAAGTCACATTATCAGCACTTGCATCATACTCTGTTTCTGCATCGACCATGCCGTTTTCATTGGGATAACGCCAGCCGGGAAGTACCGTATCAAGGCAGGCGTAGTTCATCTTGGGAGCCCGGGCGCCCCGGTCCAACAGGGCAAGCAGACCCATGCGAATAAACGGGTTCTTCTTGGGATTGAAGATCTCACCCGTTTCGATCGCCAAGGCTTCGTCGTCGACGCCGCGAGCAAGTTGTTGCTTAAACAGGGCACGGGAATACGGGGCATCCTTGGCCATCATACGTGCCCGCTCGTAACCGCGGCGGAGTGCCTCCAGCTCGTCATCATAAAGACCATTACATAATCCCACCTGATATGCCCTGCCGGCGGTTACTCCCTGGTCGAATACTTCGCAGATGACGGAATCGCCCATTCCCAATCGTCTCAGCTCACCGACCGCACCGAAGCCGCCCAGTATTGCATAGACCAGTTCGGGTTGGTTGTAAGTGTTCTTCTCCTGCCAGACTGTCTTGCGTTCGAGAGAGTCGAACGTGAAACCTTCCACCCGCACGTCGTAGCGGAGGTCAAGGAAATACGTAAACTCCGCCCCACCGCCCCATTTCTCACCGAAGACACCAACGGTGGCTATTGGACTTTTTTGAATCGTGCGGAACAGGCGCATACCGTTGCGTGTAAACGCAGCCGCCTGTGCCTCGGGCAGAGGCACATACCCTTTTTCGCGCTCAAACCAGCCACGGTTGAACTCGCGCGCATCCGCACCAAGCAACCGCATGCCGGCACCGGCCGCAGTGAACAGCACCCCGCCGCAATACCCCTCACGGTGAAGATTAAGGACTCGGCTGTATGCGTGGGCCAGTTGATCAATCGCCGCCCGGTTCCACACATTGCCGCGAAGGGGATTGTTAAACACGATGCTGCAGACTCGATCGCGCGACGAAGGTTCATAGAACTTCAGATCAAGATAGCAGCCGCGGTACTCGCCGGTGTCGAGGTCCAGCTCAGCCACTGGACTACGGAAGTACACGCCGTATCCGAGAAGGCGAGTGAAGTTCTGTTTCTTCATATCGCGCAGCAAGCATGGCTTACCCTTTCGCGGCCCGCTTTCACCGTCCACATCCAGCATTTCGAACATGTGCGGATCACCGGCATTCTCGTCGCGTGCCCGGCGGATCAGTTCAATCACCCCGTCGATCGTCAGGTGCGCTATCAATGCATCAATGAGTTCGACCAGACCGGCCTTGTAACGCAGTCCAGCCCGAGTACAAATGTTGATCTGTCCCGGCGTGGCGATCCGATCCTGAATCATGTCGAGCACGTAAAGACAGATGGGAATTGCATATCGCCTGAATGCGCGACCGCCGGCATCGTCCGCGCAAGCAACGTGGATCAGCGATTCGACACTCTTGATCTTCCCCGCCCGGAGGTCGCGGTCGGTTGCTTCGTAGTAGGACCAGAAGTCCTTGCGCGAGATTTCACCGATCGGTACGTACGCTCCCATGGACGGGTTCAAGACAGCCTCGGGCTTCGGACGTCTGCCGTCACTCCAGGTGTAGAATCCCTTTCGTGACGGAGAGTTGACACCGATCGCCCCCTCCTTTTCCAGTTTGCCGATCCAGTCGGGGTAATACTTGCCGTCGCGCTTGTACAGGCTGCGCAGACGGTCGGTCTCAGGCAGCGCTTCGCCGAGGTGCCGTGACGACTCGGTGTAGGGCATGTGACCGGTCTGATCCAGCACGGTGAAGGGGTTTGCGGTGAACAGGTCCCACAGTCCACCGAGCTGCACGATGTCCCGATCCGTCTTCACATCCCATGAGACAATCGCTCCCATAGCCTGGAAGATCGGGTCGGTGATGTATCCGTGGTGATCGACGGGCAGAGCGATAACCGTCTTCTCGAGAATCTGGTCAGCGAACACAACCCCCAGCGCGAACGTATCACTCGACGCGTACTTACCCTTCATCACGTCGATGAGACGATTGGCTTCAAAGGGGAAGTAGCCGTGCACCGTGAGAAACTTCTCACGGAAGGCTGCGGATCGAAACAGGACGGCCAGTTCGCCGGTCGTGTGTGAGGATGTGTTCGAGAAGACCGCGGTCAGGTGCTCCGGGTCAACCGTTTTTTCGATTGTCTCGAAGATCTTGGCCTTGATCTCACTCCGCTCCGTAGCCACCTCCCAGATGATGTCGGCACCGGTCAGGTCACCGTAGTCTTGCGTGTACTTTGTCCGGGCTGTAAGTGCTTTCGCATCATCCTCACGGAGTTGCGCACGCTTGACCTGTTGACGCCAGAAGCCGGTCAGTGTCTCCTTCGCTCGTTCAAGCGCCTCAGCCTGTACATCCAGGAGAAGAACCTCATAATCGGTTTTCTGAAGAAGATCAATGGCTATCCCTTGGCCCATCGTACCCGCGCCAATGACCGCCACACGACGAACTTCGTTGACCAGCCTGACTGCCGGTTCGATCGATTTGTCGCCAAATGAAAACGCCCGTTTCATGTTGTTATGTCCTTGTTGGGAGCCCGCGGCTCGTCAGGTTGTCGTTGGTCAACCTATGATTTCTCCGTATCCCGAACAATCACCGCTGCTCCCTGGCCGCCGCCAATGCACGCCGACGCGCAACCGTATTTCAGACCACGTCGCTCCATCTCATAGATAAGATCGGCAAGCAATCGCAGGCCGGTCGCCGCCAGCGGATGACCGATCGCAACGGCGCCGCCGTTGACGTTCGTGATCTCACGATCGAGCTTAAGCTCCTTCTCGACAGCGATATACTGTGCGGCGAAGGCTTCATTGACCTCGAAAAGCTCGATGTCCTTCTGTGAAAGACCGGTCTGAGCAAACGCCTTTTGGATGGCCGCCACGGGTCCGCGCCCCATGATGCGGGGATCGACACCGGCCACACCGTATCCAACGATCTCGTAGCGCGTCGGCAGACCAAGTTTATCAGCTTCCGCTCGATCGGCAACGATAGCCGCTCCCGCGCCGTCACTGATCTCACTTGCGTTGCCGGGCGTGACCAGACCGTTGGGCGTAAAACCCGGCAATTTCGCAAGCACCTCCAAAGAGGTCTTGCGCACACATTCATCACGGGCCAGATACACCGGCTTGCCAGTTAAGTCCATTGCGTCGACGGCGAATATCCCGCGCAGTGCGTCACCGCCGTTGAAGTGGCTGTTGCGGTAGGCGGCCCGGGCACGACTATGAGACGAATCTGCCAGCTCATCACACTCTCTGCGGGTAACGCCCATTTGTGTTCCGTACTCGTCGGCAGTGAGCATCATGGCTGTATGAACCAAATCGTGATTGAGCCCCGCCAGCAGGCTGTCCTCAACCGTTCCTTCCACCTCGAACTCCCAAAAGTTGGGTCCTGATCGCCGCGGCGATCGAATTATCTGTGGAGCCCGCGACATCGTCTCCGCCCCGACGCAAAGCACGATCCGTGTGTCATCGACGGCGTTGGGCATGGCGATGTGCTGGAACGCGCTGATCACGGTCTGGAACCCGGAGCCACAGATGCGTTGGACCAACAATCCCGGCGTCTCGATGTTCAGGTGACAACGCAGAGCAACGTTGCGCGGGAAGTATATATCTTGTGCGCCCGGAGCGGTGAACTGATAGACGTTGGCACCGATGGATGCGTCTATCCGCTCACGAGGAACACCGCTGCGCCCGATCACCTCCTCGGCGGCCAAAACGCCCAAATCCTCCGCCGAGAAATCGCGGAGCGTCCCACACTTAAGCCCCACTGGCGTGCGTGCGACTGCGGCAATCACGACATTGGGGAAATCATTACGCTTCATGGGCCAGCCTTTCTCTGCCACCAAGGCACAAAGACACGAAGATTATAGAATCTTTCGCTCGATGCCGTCGCGAATCAATCCGACATTGAAGTTGATAAGAAAACCCAAACGACTATTCGTGAGTTTCATGTGACTCAACAACTGTGCCTCCCACACTGGATTCGCGTTATCCACGGCTTTTAGTTCACAGATAACAAGCTTTTCAACCAACACGTCAAGTCTAAGGCCTTCTTCAAATGTAATTCCGTCGTATACAATTGGAACGTTAACCTGCCTTTGCCAGGAGAGACCCCTCTTCGAGAGCTCATGACAAAAGCATGCTTCATATACCTCTTCCAACAAACCCGGCCCCAACGATTTATGCACGCTGTAGGCTGCATCTACGATCAAGCGAGCGATTTCTTCTTCCCTTTCGGATAAAGGACTATATTTCACACGGGCTCCCACTTTGTGTCTTTGTGTCTTGGTGGCCTATGACGATTACTAATGGGCCTACGTCCTTTGGGGCTCCCGTTGCTGTACTTCGATTACGCTGGACGACGGCTGGGGTGCAAACAACGCGTCGATCTTGTCCTTGAAGTTGCTTAACACCGTCTTGCGCACAAGTTTGCCGGAAGGAGTCAACTCGTCGTTGTCCAGCGAAGGCTCACGGTCCGCCAGCACCGCACGCTTAATGTGTTCGTATTTGATCTCGATCTGTGGGTTGATCCTTTCGATCTCCGATGCGTACAGCCCATGTACGACCGGATGAGTGAGCAGGTCTTTCGAAGGGACGTTGTTTTTCACCGCCCAGAGACGAAGATTGGCGAAATCAGGGTAGATCAACACGCCGACGTAGTCCCTGCCGCTTCCCACGACCACGACCTGGTTGACATAAGCGCACTCGTTGACCAGCGCCGTCTCGACGCGCAGCGGATGCACCTTTTCGCCCGTGGTGAGTTTGAAGGTCCCGTCTTTTCGACCCAGGATGCGCAGACCGTCCTCGGTGAACTCACCTAAATCACCGGTTCGAAACCAGCCGTCCTTGGTGATAACGTGCGCGGTCGCCTCGATGTCGTGTAGGTAGCCCTCCATGACGTTCGGACCCTTCACAAGAATTTCCTGGTCGCTGTCGATCCGAACAGAGACCCCCGGCAACGGAATGCCCACATGACCGCTCTTCCATTTGCTGTCCTTCGTGGTGGCGGTGACGCACGGCCCAGTCTCAGTCAGACCCCAGCCCTCGAGCACGGGAATCCCGTGCTCACGGTAAGCGGCCTCCACATGAGCCGGCAACGGAGCGCCGGCTGTGAATACAAAGCGCAGTCGACCCCCAAGGACAGTGTCCTTTACCTTCGGATCCTCCTTGCATCTGCTCATAAGCATATCGTGAACACGCGGTACACTGAAGAAGATCGTCGGCCTAAAGGTCTTCCAGTTGTCGATCAGACGATTGATATCCTTGCCGCGGGAGTCATCGAGGCACAGTTCACATCCGTTATAGAGCGTCATGAACCGCTCAAACAATCCGCCGAAACTGTGATGCCATGGGAGATAGTTCATGTAGACGTCGTTTTCGTTGACATCCCACATGATAGACATGGCCTTCTGCTGAGAGATCAAGTGCCGATGGCAGAGACGCACACCTTTCGGCGCTCCCGTGGTCCCGGAGGTGTACATGATGACACAGAGGTCCTCCGACTGAATATTGTCCAGATGATCCTCCAACCGTTCCTGTGAGACTCCACCCTCTGCGGAGAGCGTGGCGAAGTCGAGTGCCCCCCAATTACGGCAGTCGGCATCGAAATCCATGCAATAGTATCTCTCGATCCAGGGGAGTCTGTCGCGTTCAATCTTGTCGAGCTGATGTTTGCCCGAGACGACCACATACCTCGGCCTGGCCCTGTCGAGAATATAAGCGACCTGTTGTGGCAGGTATCCGGCAAAGACCGGCACTGTTACAGCACCCATCACCATGGCGGCCAATTCGAACATGTACATCTCGGCGCGGTTTTCGGAGATCATGCCGATCCGATCACCGCGGTGAACACCCTGGTCGAGCAGGTGACGTGCGATTTGGAAGGTCTGGTCGGCGAACTGTTTCCAAGTGATGGCGAATTCCTCATCGTTCCTGCGATAGCGGATATAGACCTTGTCTCCGCGTCGCATGGCGCGATCACTGAGCAACTCGCCGAAAGAGCGCTCGTAGTCTCCCAATGGCACGGGATAGGTATGCTCCTCGCCAACCTTCCTGATTCCGATTTGCTCGTCGAGCCCCCAGGCCGTTGTCTGGCAGTAGGCCAGACAAGAATCACTCAGCAACTCCTTGGTCAATATGAACCGCTCTTCCGGTGGTTTGTGCGCATACTCGGTACTTGTGGGGTCCATGCCCAGGCGACGTCGCACCAGGCTGGAAGCGGCGAAGTAGACGAGGTTCGCGGCAAGCTCCTTGACGTGCGAGCACCCCAGGTGGCCGCCCACCCGGCGGGTGATCTTGTTGAGCACGCCGCGCTCGATACGCAGCCCTACCAACCGATCCGCAATAAATTCGATTTCACGGCAGACCGGAAAGGGAACGCGGATCATGTCGAGCTTGCTGCGCGTAATCTGTGAGTCGGGAAGGTAGAGCGTGAGTTCGAGCTTGATCAGATGATCGTTGTCGAGAATCGTGCCGCTCAATAGCATTTCATCCGAGCCGTCTTCGTGCAGCTCAATGTTGAAGTTTCTTTGTCCGGTCAGTTTCATTTTGCTCATCCTCGAATTCTCGCCACTGGACCGCAGGTCTTGATAGTGAATCGCCCTGGCCATCGACTCCTGCACGCTGTGCTTGAGTGAGTTGAACAGTGCCTCCTCCTCCCGCATGCCGGCATTACCCGCGTAGCGACTCAGCGGAGTCAGTATCCATTCCTCGTTCGAGAAGAGCTTCACATAGCTCAACCCGCTGGCGAGTGCGTCGCGGAAGGTTTTCAGCGAACTGGTGATGTGGCCGGAATGTTTCAGAATCGTTGCCCGGTGAGTCGCCCAGATGTCTTCGTACGTGATGTTGGACGGATACGCCCCGGTGGCCTGGCCGACATCGAAGACCGCGCGCGTGATCTGGTGTACAAAGTCCCTTTTGGATGGATCCTTGCAGAGGTCACCCATCCGCAGGTCGAGAAGCTCGCCATCGGGTTTGACCGTGTGGATCAGCCCGCCGACGTTGAGCACGATCGAGATCATGGCCTTGTCGAACTCGATGCGCGTACCGGGCAGACCGCGGGCATGCGTAAACGGATACTCGTGGGCGGTCAGAATGGCCTCGATACGCTCACGCTCGGAATCCCCGCCGCCCGCAAAGACCAAGGCCCCTTTCCGTTCGAGAACATAGATGGTCTCGGCGCCGCCGCCGCGCCGACCGCCGGCCTGGAGCGAGACACCTCGCACAACCCGGTCGAGCAGTGTCTTCCGCATGTCATCAGTGAGGTCGCCAAGACGCTTCATCAGCACGGATTCGCGCAACTGCTCGTCGTAGGTGCCGATGGTTTGCTCCGATAGGATGCCGTTTGGCAGAATCAGCAGGATCGGCACCTCCCGGCGGATGTCCTCCCCTGACCGCAGTCGACCGCGCTCGGCGAGGCTTTCGAGAAATCGCGCTAACTCGCCGGTGAACAGGCCAAGCTGATCCGGGTTGCAGCAGACCAGCAGCACCTCCGGCATGCGGTCGAGCGCGTCGGCCTCCAGAAGATTGGCGAAGATGCGGTTTCGCAGAGAAATAGTCCGAAGCCGGTTGTGATCATCAAGGTTTAACGAGCCGATGTCCTTGAGCGGCTCCGTAATGCCGTCGCCGCCCCGGCCGATGAAGCACTCCGCATCGGCGTGGACGAAGAAGGCTACACCCAGAGCGCCGGGCGGATGAACTCCGAGATGACCTTCATGCAGCATGACAGATGTCAATCACTCTCACTGTATAGCCCGCACAGAGCACGGAGAGAACGGTTAACGAAGATCACTGACAATTCCCCATAGAGCCAGCTTGAGCATCCTTGCATGGGAGTTAACTCACGTCTGACCACGTCCTCTCTGATCTCGTCCAGGACCTTCCTGTTACTATAAGGCTCTATGAAACGGACATAATCCTCTTGCGGAAAGGGTGCTCCGGCTTGTCTTACAGTCTTGTCGGGGAACACTATTTTCTTCGTCAGCTTGTCGCAGATATACTCATCACAGTGCGCGCAGTTGGGAAGACCACGCTTCTCAGCGCACTGACGCACCTCACAGTCCGGGTCAATTCGGTGTGGATTGTCGAAATCCTCTGACAGACATCCGTCACAGTAGATTGCCTCCGGCGGAATTCGGAAGCCGTAACACCGAAACCATCCATCGCTGACCTTCGCCCGATCCTCCTCGTTGGAGATGTTATCTGTATAGGCCGGGCACAAGTCGCATCGATAGCCGCAACGTGCAATACTCTTTCCCATCGAAACGCTCGTCTCGTCTCGTCTCGTCTCATTTCATCTTCGCTGCCGTGCTTTCACCGATGGATCATTACGTTTTGCCTAGGGGATCACAATCGACCGCAACGACAGTCCCTCCTTCATCACCTCGAACGCCTTGCCGATCTCGTCGAGGCTGAAACGATGGGTGACTTGTCGCTTCAGGTCGATCTTGCCCTGTTCTACCATGCGGATCAGCGGTACGTAGTCGACCGGACGACATCCCAACGAACCGACAATCTCGAGTTCCTTGAACATGATCTTGCCGGCTACGATCGAGATCGCCTCATGCGTGTACCCCACCACGCACAACCGCCCGCCTACGCGAACGCACTCGAACGCCTGTTCAATCGTCCGGGGATTACCGATGACCTCCATGGCGATGTCGGCTCCGCCGCCGGTCAGTTTCTTAATCTCCTTGTCAATGCGTTCCACTTTCGTCGAGTTGATTGTCTTGGCCGCGCCGAACTGCGACGCCCACTCGAGCTTGCGATCGTTGATATCAACGGCAATCACATAACCGCCCGCCGCCGATGCCATTTGCACGGCGTTGATACCAACGCCGCCGCAGCCGAACACCACCACGGTGTCACCGGGTTTCACCTGGGCGCGGTTCTTGACGGCGTGATACGGTGTGGAGATCGCGTCCGCAATGATGGATGCTTCTTGAAGCGGGATCGACTCGGGCAGATCGAGCACGTCCTTCGCCGGCACAGCTACGTATTCCGCATAAGCACCGTCGAAATGATTACCGACCATCGTCATAGCACTGCAAATGTTCTCACGACCACACCGACAGGCGAAACACCGTCCGCAGGTCAGCACAGCCGGTATCAACACCCGCTGATCCTTCTTGACATTGGTCACCTTGCCGCCGATTTCTTCAACGATACCCGATGCCTCATGCCCGAGAACAACCGGCGGTTTCTTGAAAGTAGGGACACCATGCTCGATGTAGTGCAGGTCCGTATGGCACACCCCACACGCCGCCACCTTAACCAGAATCTGCTCATCGCCGATCTTCGGGATGGGGATATCCTCGATCTTCAATCCCTTGTCCTTGCCGTGAAATACCGCTGCCTTCATACCTGCAATCTCCAATCCTTCACTCGTGCCGCCATTTCGGTTCGCGCTTTTCCATGAACGCCGCAATACCCTCATGCGCATCCGACAGCTTCATCAAGTCATCAAGATACAGTTTCTCGACGCGTTCCAGGTGGGAGAGTATCTGCTCACGAACGACCATGACTGTTGCCCGCTTGGCCGCTCGAACCACGGGCCGTGACAGTTTGCGTATGTCGCTAAGATAGGCGCCAACGCGCTGGTCAAATTCACCATCAGGATACACCTGATTGACCAATCCGATCAGGTGGGCTTCTGTCGCGTCGATCGTCATACCGACGGCGTTAAGCTCAATCGCCTTCTTGATCCCGATCTGCGGCGGCAGGACGCACGCCGCAATCGGCGGCAGCACGCCGACCTGCACTTCCGGTTGACCGAACTTGGCTCGGTCCGATGCCAGGACTATGTCGCAGAAGATGGCCAGCTCACACCCGCCGCCCAACGCCGCCCTGTTGACGGCCGCGATCGTTAACGCATCAGTGGACGACAGTTTGCGGAAGATGCCGTGGAACTGCCGGATCATCTCGCCGACTTTATCACCCGTGTGATCGTTCACGTCCACGCCCGCGCAAAAGGCCTTGCCCTCGGCCCGAAACAAGATCACTGCAAGGTTCGCGTCGCCGAGCACGGTCTCCAGCAGCGTATTGAGCTCCGCCATCATGGCGATGTTCAGGACATTCAGCGGCGGGCGGTTCAGCGTGATCGTCGCGATCCCGTCGTCTGTCTCCAATCGAATGTGTTGGTCGCTACTCATCGTTCATCTCTGCCGGCTTGCCTCCTCCGCACCTCTGGCAATCGTCAATCCCCAATCACGTCTCCCGCTTGATGATCAAAGCCATGCTCACGCCGCCGCCGCCACAGATACCGGCGATGCCCAACTCGCCGCCCGTGCGTTTCAGGGCGTGGTAGAGTGTCACGACGATGCGGGCGCCACTAATCCCCGTCGGGTGCCCCAGGGCAATTGCACCGCCGTGGATGTTCAGCTTGCTGCGATCCCACTTGAGCACCTGCTCGTTGGCCAACACCTGGACCGCAAAGGCTTCGTTCACCTCGATCAGGTCCATCTGGTCCAGCGTCATACTCGCCCGCTTCAATACCGCAGGAATCGAAACACCGGGACCCTCCCCCATCGTCGCCGGATCGACGGCAACTATCGAATACGCCACAAGTGAAAACAGCGGCGCCGCACCCAGCAACTTGGCGTGTTCACGAGAGGTTATGACAAGGGCTGTTGCGCCGTCTGACATGCCGCACGCATTGGCCGCCGTCACGGTGCCGTCCTTCCTGAACACCGGCTTGAGCTTGGCCATCTTCTCGACTGATGTATCCGCCCGAATCGTCTCGTCCTTTTCGAACAGGATAGCCGGTTGCCTGCCCACAGCCGGGATCTCCACCGGGACAATCTCCTCATCAAACCAGCCGCTCGATTGCGCTTTCGCAGCTTTTTGATGACTCTCTACCGCGAATTGATCTTGAGCCTCGCGCGAAATCTTATATTTGTCGACCAAGTTCTCGGCAGTGGCTCCCATCCCCACGCCGCACAGTGGGTCGATGCTGTCGGCCCAGCCGTCCAGCAGCGTGCGGTCGCCCATCTTGAAACCGCTCCAGCGGCAGTTCTTAAGCAGGTATGGAATCGTGCTCATGCTGTCCATGCCGCCAACCACCGCGATCTTGTAATCACCCAAACGGATCGACTGTGACGACATGGCAATACAGCGCATTCCCGACGGGCAGGCCATGTTGATCGTCTGGACCGGAACCGTGACAGGAATGCCCCCGCGAACCGCGGCCGTCCGTGCCGGATTCGGACCGTTGCCCGCCTGCCGACAACTGCCGAAGTTCACATCGTCAATGCCGTCACCGGACACGCCCGCCCGCTCCAGCGCCGCTTTGATCGTAGTCGCTCCCAAATCATACGCGGCCATATCCTTGAGCGTCCCACCAAACCGTCCCATAGGCGACCGCACCGCACTGATCGCTACAATGTCACTCAGTTCCACGATATCCTCCGTTACATGGGCACCGCTCATCGCAGACACTTCCTATCGCCCGTGCGGAGAGTGCCCACTCGATCTTTTCTTCCGTCAATAGGTGGGCAGTGCCCACACTACGAAACTCCAATCCCCAATCGGCAATCCCCAATCCGCAATCTAAATATACTGTCCGCCGTCCACCTGAATCACTTGGCCGGTCACGTGAGTGGCTGCGTCGCTGCACAGAAACGCCACCACCGACGCCACCTCTTCGGGTTTACCCAATCGGCCGAGCACGATTTCCGCAAGAGCCGCATCCAGTACATTCTGCGGCGCATCCTTCATCATGTCCGTCTCGATCAGGCCGGGTGCCACTGCATTGACATTTACGTTCGATCGCCCCAGCTCGCGGGCCAGTGCTTTCGTCAGTCCGATGATGCCGGCCTTTGAGGCTGAATAGTTCGTCTGACCGAACTTGCCCCGCAGGCCGTTGATGGACGTAACGTTGACAATCTTGCCCGACTTCTGCTCCCGGAAAATGCCGACCGCTGCACGGATGTAGTTAAAGTAACCTTTCAGGTTAATGTCAATGACCTGGTCCCATTGCTCCTCCGTCATCTTCCAGATGACGCCGTCACGATTGATCCCGGCATTGTTGACCAGAATGTCGAGCCCACCGAACTTCTCTTTCACCTCGGTCACCATCCGTTCTGCGTCGGCGAAATTGGCTACATCGGCTCTGATCGCCACACCTTTGCTTCCCGCAGTCTCAATGTCCGCGACGACCTGCTTCGCCTCCGTGTCATGCCTGCGGTAGTTGATGGCCACGCTTGCGCCCTGCTTGCCCAGCTCCCGCGCAATCGCAGCCCCTATACCCAAACTACCACCCGTTACAATGGCTTTCATGCCTTCAAGTGTCATTATGCTGTCCCACGTCTATTAGAGATTGATCAGCTCAGTTTCTCGCCACACTTGCCGCAGTACTCGAAGAAGGAGGGAATACCCTTGGCCTCACACTTGGGACACGTCTTGGCATAGGGACCCCACAGAAACTCACTAGATCCGTTCGGATCGGCCATGCGGCGACGCATACCCATGAAATCCACCTTCCGCTTCTCGACAAACGCGGTCATTCCTTCGTGAGGTTCCAGACACGTATAGTGAGTCGACAGCCAATCCCGCGCGTGCCCGGCCGTCGCGTGCCAGGACAGTTCCTTCCAGAAGTTCACCTGCGCCTTCGTGTACCGCGTGCACTCAAAGAATTTGTTGACGACCTGGTCGCACAGATCAGCCATCACCTCATCCAACCGGGACAGGTCGATAGAATAGCCATCCTTGTCTTTCTGGGCCTTGCTCACCTCTTGCGGCGTCGCTCGATTCTCGAACGGGTTATCCCACGGATCCATATTCCAATCCGCGAGGTACGTTCGGCCGCCTGTAAACCGCGTTACGAATTCGCCGTCCGGTCCCTTGACCGTCGGCACCACTACATTAACCAGACCCATTGCCAATGAAGTATAAGCGGCGTATCGTTGATTGAGGAACAAAATGCCGCGGGCCTTACGATCACCGACATGCAGGGGAAGCCACTGCGTCGATCCGCCGCACGCTACGGATCCGACACCCGTCCCCACCTGGGCGATGAACGCGTGCTCGCCCATGACACCCAGGTCACAGGCCAGTTGGCTCTCATTGCCGCCGCCGACGGCCATACCGTTGAGACGAGCGATCACCGGCTTGGAGCAGTTGACCATCGACTCGATGTAGCCCTTGAAGCAGCACATGTACTTCCAGTAGTCGCGCGGCTTTTGCGTGTAGTTCTCCTGGTATTCCTTGACATCGCCGCCGGTACAAAAAGCACGGTTGCCGGACCCGGTGTACACCACGACGGCAACGTTGTCGTCCCAGGATGCATCCTCGAACGCGGTCGCCAGCTCCTGCAACGCGGGAGTGCTGTAAGCATTGTAGTTGTGTGGCCGATTGATCGTGACCCGGGCGACCCAGTCGCGCTTCTCGTACAAAACCTCCTTGAAGTCGAATGATTCAGCGTTTGGGACGGGGAATAGATTCATGACGGTTTTCTCCGAATACTAGGCGGATTGAGGGGGTGCGCCCAAAAACGCACACAGAAGCTACCGAAAAACCGAACGTACGTTCGATCGACAAACCCATAACGACCCGAGCTTTGCATACCGATCAGCGCGCGTGCCGAATCCGGAACGACGCCAATTATCGCACATCTCCCAGCACAGTCAAGGACCTTATCGGGGGTATCACCTTGACATCTGTCGAATCACGCCGCATAGTGGGATATGTGTAGGTCCGTCTACTGCCAGGGCGCATAGGCGATGATATCACGTGAATCGGAACGCTTGTTCGATCGAGAGACAGGCTCGGTGCCGAGCGGAAAGTCCGGTATACGCGGAAGTTACGACGATCGCCTCAATCACATCCTGGAAGCGGCCACTCACCTGATCGCCAGCGTCGGGTATGCAAAAGCCTCAATGCGCGCGGTCGCCAGAGAGGCCGGAGTCAGCCTGGCGGGGTTGTACCACTACTTCGACAGCAAGGAGAAAATGCTGTTCCTGATCCAGTTCCGGACGTTTAGCTCGCTCGTCAGCACCGTGCAGGAAAAACTGCACGGCGTGACCGACCCGATCGAGCAGCTTCGGGTTATGATCCGCGCCCACGTGGCCTACTTCGCCGCCAACATGGCTGCCTTGAAGGTCTGCTCGCACGAGCTTGAGTCGTTGACCAGTTCGGCCTATGCGGAGACCAGTGAGCTTCGACGTGAATACTATGACCTCACGCGGGCGACCGTGGACCGGATATTCGATGTCCACGCGTCCAACGCCAAGCTCGATCGGTACGTGGCGACCATGTCACTATTTGGTACGTTGAACTGGCTCTATCGCTGGTACGACCCGAAGCGAGGGCGGTCGCCGACGACCGTCGCCAACCAGATTGCGTCGCAGTTTCTCGAGGGGGTGTTGGGAGCCGACCGCAGTCCCTGAGTCAGGTTGGACGGCCTGTCTACAACTCGGGAGAACAAGCGTGTACGTGCCGGATATCGAACTCCACGAAGCCGCAACCGTCGAAGAGGCGGCAGCCTTGAAGGCTCGACAAGCACCGAATGCCCGTCTCCTGGCAGGCGGAACCGATCTGCTTGTCGATCTCAAGGCGGGCAGGATCGGCGTCGCCCACGTTATCTCCATCAATCGCATTGACGCGTTGCGCGGCCTTTCCGAGTTGGGTGGCGGTTTGCGGATCGGCGCGCTTACGACCATAACGCAACTCGGTCATTCGCCGATTGTGAGCGAGCGGTTCTTACCGATCCTCGATGCGGCGTGCAAGATGGCGGCTCCACAGATTCGCAATGTGGCGACCGTCGGGGGCAACATCGCTTGCGCGGTTCCCTGTGCCGACCTGCCACCGATTCTGACGGCGATGCACGCATCTGTCGTGCTCTGGTCGCCGAAGGGACAACGCAATGTGCCACTCAACACCTTCTTCGTAGGAGCGCGCCGGACGATCCTCCACGATGACGAGGTGCTGACGGCAATCCTCGTACCGAAACCTCCTATGGGATTCGGCGCCGCCTATGCCAGATTCGCGCTGCGCAACGGCAACGCCGTTGCCGTGGCGGCAGTCGCCACAGGTATTACGCTTGACCGCAACAACGCCGTGCGCGACGCCCGCATCGTTCTCGGAGCCGTCGCCCCGATACCAAAGCTGGTCGAATCAGCAGGTGCCAAACTTGTTGGTCAATCACCGGACGAGGACGCTTTCAGTCATGCGGCCGACGCCGCGATGAATGCGGCTGAACCGATCTCGGACGTACGGGGCTCAGCCGACTACCGTCGCGAACTGATCGGCGTGCTGACCCGCCGGGCACTGACCACCGCATTAGATCGAGCCAAGGAAACCGTGGTATGACGGTCACACGAACGTTGACAATCAACGGGCACGAATACGCTGTCGCCTTTGACGCAAATGACACCCTTCTGGACGTACTGCGCGACAAGCTCGGCCTGACGGGCACGAAGAAAGGCTGCAACGTCGGTGACTGCGGAGCTTGCACGGTTCTGATCGACGGTGAGGCCATGAACAGTTGCCTCCTGCTTGCCGCGCAGATGGAAGGCAAAGCGATTACCACTATCGAAGGCCTTGCTCAAAATGGTGAGCTCACTCCCGTTCAGAATGCGTTCGTTCACGAAGGAGGCATCCAGTGCGGCTACTGCACGCCCGGAATGGTCATGTCCGCGACGGCCTTGCTCAACAAGAATCAGAACCCCACTACGGATGACATCAAGGAAGCTCTTGCGGGAAACATGTGTCGCTGCACGGGGTATGCCGGCATCCTCCGCGCAGTCCGGCGAGCCGGACGATCTGCGAAGAGCGACGAAAACGAAGCTGTGCCGAGCCGCGACCGTGAGGGAGCGGAAAATCCGCGCAGGGGCGAAGGGACATCTCCCCAATACGACTCCGTCGGCGTCTCAATCCCGCGCGTTGATGCGGCTGACAAAGTCACGGGCCGGGCGCAATACACCGCTGACATTCACCTGCCGAGCATGATCCACGGCAAAATCCTCGGCTCGCCGATCGCCCATGGCCGGATCAAGCGGATTGACACGTCCAGAGCGGAAGCGCTCCCCGGTGTTCTTGCGGTGATCACCGGGGCGGATGTGCCAGACACAATGTATGGTGTCTCACCCGCGCGCTACGACGAGCATGTCCTCGCCAAGGACAAGGTGCGGCACGTGGGCGATCCCGTTGCAGCCGTTGCAGCCATCGACGAGAAAACGGCGGAGAAAGCGCTGTCACTCATTGAGGTCGAATACGAGGAACTCCCCGCCGTCTTCGATCCCACAGAGGCCGTTGCCGACGGGGCCCCTCAGCTTCACGATCGCTACAAGAACAACATCAACACACATGTCGATCACACCTTCGGCGATGTTGAAAAGGGCTTCGCCGAATCGCACCACGTGCGGGAGGAAACCTTTACAGGCAATCACGTGTACCAGTCTCCGCTCGAACCGCACGCCTCGATCGCGACCTGGGATCACGACGGCACGCTCGTTCTGTACAGCTCCACACAAGTACCGCATTACGTGCAATACATGATGGCCCACGTGCTGCACATCCCGCTGGGTAAGGTTCGCGTGATCAGACCGACGGTCGGCGGCGGGTTTGGTGGTAAGGCTGCAACGTCGCCGCTCGATCTGTGCTCGGCGATCCTGAGCAAAAAAACCGGCCGGCCGGTCAAAATGGTCTATTCTCGCGAGGAGATGTTCCACTACGGCCGCGGCCGTCACAAGCAGCACATGAAGTTCAAGCTCGGCGTCGACCGGGACGGCAAGATCAAGGCATTCGAGAGTGAGATTTACCTTGACGGTGGGGCGTATTCATCGTTCGGCGTCGCCACGGCCTACTACGCCGGCAGCGTCGTCCCCACGCTGTATCAATTTCCCGCCTACAAGTACAACGGCTACCGCGTGATGACCAACAAGCCGGCCTGCGGTGCCATGCGGGGGCACGGCGTGCCGCAGCCGCGGTTCGCCTTCGAATGCCTGCTCAACATGATTGCGGACGATCTTCGTATCGATCCGATCGAAATACGCCGCCGCAACGCCATGACTCCGAATACGAAAACTATCAACGAGATGGACATCGGTAGCTGCGAATTCCTCGCGACGCTCGACGCCGCCTGCGACAAAAGCGGGTGGAACGAGAAGTATCAACGAGCCGCGGGCTCCGGCTTCCCCCCTTCCCAAGGGGGGATTGAGGGGGGTCGATCGCCGAGCGGACCATCAAATGACGAGGATATTGCAGACCGCGAGGACCCGCGCGGGCTAAAGCCCGCGGGTCGGTGGTCGAAGGGCATCGGCGTTGGTTGCGGCGGATTCGTCTCGGGAGCGGGCTACTGCATCTACCGGGGTCAGGTGCAGCTGTCGCACGAGAAAGGCCCCGAACACTTCCAGAAGAAGTCGATTTTCCCGCACGCCAACGCGATCGTGAAGATCAGCGAGGATGGCATGGCCGCAGTCCTGCTGATCGGTGCGGCTGAGATCGGCCAGGGTAGTGACACTGTTCTGACGCAAATGTGCGCAGAGTCGCTGGGAATTCCAACGTCGCGCGTGCGAATTCGCAGTGAAGACAGCGATATTTCACCGCTCGATCTCGGTGCCTATTCCTCGCGCGTTACGTTAATGGCCGGTCACGCCGTGTCACGGGCAGCCGAGGATGTTGTCAACAAAATGAGGCCCTACGCAGCGACGATGCTCGGCTGTAAGGAGTCCGACGTCGTCGCACGCTTTGGCAAAATGCACGCCAAGCGAGCCGCGGGCTTCAGCCCGCGCGGACCTTCGGAAGAGAGCGACGAAGCGACGATTGACACTGCGCGTCAAGGGCAGGATGCGCGACGCAGCGACGAAGGGGATCAGAACCGCGACAGTTATGGAGCGGTCCCGATTCCGAGCCGCGACCGTAAGGGAGCGGACACAATTCCGAGCCGCGACCGTAAGGGAGCGGACACAATTCCGAGCCACGACCGTAAGGGAGCGGACCCGATTCCGAGCCGCGACCATAAGGGAGCGGACAGTCTACCCATAGACGCAGGGACGGAGGGACCGAGGGACGAAGGGACACAGCGATCCGTTGCCTGGGCAGAGGTTGCCCGCAAATACTTCAACAACAACGGCCCATTGGTCGGCACCGGCTGCTACAAGCCACCGGATGGCCTCGGCGGTGATTACAAAGGCTCGACCGTTGGCACCAGCCCAGCCTATTCGTTCGGCACGTCGGTATGCGAGCTGTCAGTTGACCTCGAGACCGGTAAGGTCAATATCAACCGCTTCACCGACTACCATGATTGCGGCACACCGATCAATCCACGGGCGGTTCATGGCCAGGTCGAGGGCGCCATCGTTATGGGCGCCAGCGAAACGATCATGGAGGACGTTCAATTCGACGAGAAGGGCCGGCTCCTCAATCCCGACCTGCACGGCTATTTGATGATGACGATCAAGGATGCCCCGGAGATCTTCAGCGGCATCGTGGATTCGTACGAGCCTCGCGGCCCCTTCGGCGCAAAAGAGATCGGCGAAGGCAGCACGCTTCCGGTTCTCGGTGCCGTCGCCCACGCCATTGCCAACGCCACCGGCGTCTGGATCAAAGACCTTCCCATCACGCCGGAGAAAATCTTGAATGCGATGGGCGGCAAACAGGCAAGCGATGGGTCCCTTTCTGCGCAATCGTGCAGATAAGGATCGAAACGAGCCGCGGGACCTGTCCTTGACGCGCGGTTCTGTGGTGCGAAGCCCCCGCAGTGAAGCTGCACCACGTGTTAAGGATTCACCCCGCGCGGACATTCGTGTACAATCCGATGAACGGGAACGAGTGCAGATTCGTTTTTGAGCGAGCGTACGCTGATTGCTTGCGCAAACGAGGCAGGATGTGAAGACACTGAGCGTTTATATCGATACATCTGTTTTTGGCGGTGTGTTCGACGAAGAGTTTGAGGAGCCCAGCAAATCATTCTTCGACCTCGTCTCCACGGGTCGTTTCACATTGCTCGTTTCCGACGTGACGCGGCAAGAGATCGCCTTCGCACCCGGTCCTGTGCAGGCGCATTTTGACAAGTTGCTTGGGTTCATGCGT
>CAZJTP010000063.1:0-21277 GCA_964548955.1 uncultured Phycisphaeraceae bacterium | reverse complement strand
TTTAACATCTCCCGGCCCTGTCTTGCATTGCAGACGGCTGATCTGTTACGAAATACGTTATGTGCTTCTGACCTGTTAACTTTCGAGTCGCTGGCAAATCGAGTGTTATTGCGGAACGATCTGGGTAACCAATCAAATCTCTTTTCAATGGTGAGCCGTCGTCTACCGCCTCAAAAGTTAACAAGCGCCGAAAAGTTGGCGAAAGCGAGTCGCGGAATCCTTGGAATACGGTGATTCGGCTGAGCGTTTCCTCCCCTGGATCCCAAATGAGATAGAGAATGGAGTCTCCTTTTTTGCTTCCATCAGCATCTCGCCCATACACCCAGATCCTCGATGGGTTCGAATCATCCTTTAACCCCATTAGACAGGCTGTCTTCCCTAGTATCTCCCATGCTTGGAAATGGGTGATCCCCAAGCATAGACCGTGAATCGTGTAGTCTTTCGATTTCGTGGACAGAAGAGTCTTGGGATCATCCTTAGTAAGTTCAATCTTGGGCCAGATTTGCGGAGGCGTCGAAGGTTCTTCGGTCCAAGGGGCCTCTGTTTGGGGGGACGCCATAGCGCTCTTCGGTACCTCCTCACGAGATATCGGGCTTCCGTCCGGGATGAAGCGAGGCACGATGAGCAAAGCCGCGAATGCTACGATTACGAGAAGCGTTAGTGCGCTGCCGTGACGCGCCTTCCGGTACGCCCGCAGGGACGACGGCTGCCCGCCGCATGTCAGGCTTGCCCTTTCCTGTCCATGAATGATGCTCGCCACACAAGGAGTAATGGCACGAGCATAATCCACAATTTCACTGTCATCGGACTTCCACGGTATTCGATGCGGAGGTTGGTCATGTGTAATCTCTTTGCCGCGTCCCATGACCACATGATTCCAGCGACCACGTTCCCCGGGAACCTGCCGAACACACAAAAAGAGGCCGTCGTCGAACTTGCACTTATTGTTGTATCCCTGCGTGCCGGGAGGCTCGTCGCACAAGCCGTGGTTGCATGCCCATTGGGCTTTCTCAACAAGATCGCCCCCCAGACGCTCCAAGTTCATCAGAACTTCGCGCAGAAGATGTTCATGTTGCCCTTTCTCCATACGCTTGATTCTCCGTCGAATCGTCAGCGAACCACACCGAGACCCACAAAGCTCTTCGGCCAGGGGGGCGTGATGCTAAAGGGATGCCGCCTGCTGATTGCGGGATTGTCTCGACATGCTTCACCACCCCACGTCGGTCCGATAGACCCGGCGTTCGCGAGCGTTGCGTGAGACCGTTTCGACGTTAGACCAACTTCCGCACACCAGCCGCGTAGGTCGGGTTGGGAAGCCCCGACACATTCTCCCGGCGGGTCTGCTGACCCGCCCTACAACTTTCGTGGTCGCCCACGTGGTCTGAGTAACGGGTCCTGGTATTGCCGACACGCTCACGGCACTCGTCCATTAATCCCTCGCCGGCGCTTGGGGCTCGGATTGCCGCCGGTCAGACGTTTGAACGACAGCTTCCGCCGGCTCCAACGGGCGAGGCATGCCAGGAGCACCAGCAGAGTTACTTGTACGAGGACTCCGGGCCAGACCACCACGTCGAGGCCGTACCAGGTGATGCTGATCGTACCGAACGGGGAGCAGCCAAGCAGCCAGGAATAAGCGGCGGGGTCACGACCCACTCGAAAGTACTCCGCCCGGATGACATCAGCGAGCGGTGCAAGACCCCACACGACGATCACAAACAGGCCCACGATCATATTCCCCGACTTAAACCGCAGATAGGCCAGCTCGAACACGTTTCTTATCGTTAAGAGCGCGAGAAAACAGGCGGCGACGGTAAACAGCCATGCGCAGGCGAACGCCGCTCGCGCTTCCGTCCCCCAGGCGGGCGGTGTAACCAGCTCTCGCCAGACTCGAACGCCAAGCCCTGCTGTCAGCAGGCAAATCAGAGCAGCCGCAACGAGGGCTGCGACAAGGCTGGGGACGCGGTCGGACCAATCCCGCGGGGCGGCCCCATTGCTGACAAGGACGCGGCACTTGACGGCCCCCCCAATGGCGACGCAGGCCAGGATAAGCGATCCGATCATTGTCGCGATCCACTGGCCCTGGGCGAGTTCCGGACCGGAAAACGAAGTCGGTCCGGTCCAACCGGCACGTTGGAACGCGCTCAAACCCGTCATGCCTGTGACCAACGCCAGAACTAAAAGGATGAGTCCGCGGCAGACGTTCAGTGCCGGCATGTCCGGACGGCGGTATTTCCTCGCGGCGGCGGAGATCCAGAAGATGGTGAAAACGACATTTACGACGGCGACCAGCAGGATGGCCGGCGAGGTAACCATCATACGCCCGGTCATAATCCAGACCGCAAAAAGCACGGAGTAGATGTTGAGGAGTAGTGCGGCGCCGGGCACGAAGCAAAGCGGGAGCGTCAGGGCGGCGATACCGACGATGATCGGCGCCGGACTGAACGGCTTCTCCAGGCGCATGCCGGAAAAGACGGTGGCGGCCCAGATGGTGATCGCTCCGTTGAACAGGATCAGGTTGCTCAAGAGCCAGGGGCCTACGGGTAAGCGCGCGAATAAGCTGACGCCCGCGCCGACAACGGTAAATACTGCAAACAGCGCGGTAATCTGCATCGTCGAACCGAACAGGTACCCGACCGAGACAGCAATCCCCGACATCGGTGTGAGCCGATGTGACTCGTTCATCTTAGTCTGGTAGTCACGAAGCAACGCCCGATACACCGCGTTCGCCCCGCCGAGCACGGTGACAAGCACCTGAATCACCGTAAGGAGAGTGAGCACTCTGGTGGCGACGGCGGGAAACGGATCGCGGAGCATCAACCTCCGGATCGCTATGATTCCAACGATCAGCAGCGTTGTCGTCACCAGCACGATCGCCATCATGCGACGACGACCGCCAAGCAGTTGGTACTGAACGCGCCACATCGGAAGCGGTAGTTGTACCGGCTGCTCCATCAATCCACCTGCTTGACACCGGACCGGAGGTACACTTCCTCCAGACTCTTCGTAACCACCGCAAACGACAGCACCGGCACGTTACGGGTGACAAGCTGCCGCAGCAGATCGGCAGCCTCACGCTCACCGGCGTTGTAATCAAACGTATACGTTCGGTCGTCGCGGCTAAGATCGGACACGCCATCGATGGCCGCGATGATCCGGGCATGATCAGACCGATCGTCAAGTGTGATCACGCGATAGGTTCGTCGCTCAGCGTGCTCATGGCGGAGCGCATCGGTCGTGATGAAGCGGATGATGCTTCCATGCTCGATGATCACAATGTGCGTGGCCACCTCCTCGAGGTCGGCAAGAATGTGCGACGACACGATCATCGCGCAGCCCTGATTCCGCAGCATACCCAACACGCCACGAAGCTCGATCCGCCCGGCCGGATCCAGACCGGCCAGGGGTTCATCCAGCAGAATCACGTGCGGTTGCGGCAGGAACGTGCGGGCGAGTGTCAGGCGCTGGCGCATTCCCCGCGAGAGATGCTTTACCGGTGCGTCGCGTCTTTCCGCCAGCCACAGCCGCTCAAGCCAGAAATCGATGCGTTCCTCGGCCTCGTGGACTGTCAGATCATAGGCTGACGCGATGAAGCGGAGGAACTGGTCAATGGTCAGTTCCTCATAGGCCGGTGGGGTCTCCGGGCTGAACCCGACGTGGTGTCTGACCGTGCCATGCCCACCCAGAACGGGCTCACCCATGACATGCGCCGCCCCGCGCGTGGGTGCATGCAATCCGGCCAGCACACGCAACAGCGTTGTCTTGCCCGCGCCGTTGGGACCGACAAGCCCGAGTAGCTGGCCCCCGGAGAGCTCAAAGGAGACGTCACGCACTGCCACCAGTGTTCCAAACTCAACGCGAATGTTGTCGGCGGTAAGCAGAACCGTCATGTGTGGCCGTCTCGGTGCTTTCCCTTACCGTACCGTGTACCGCGGTCTTTATACTGCGCGCATATCCGGGTAGGATTCAAATCTGCGGCTGGCTCGCCGCAGTCTTTGTGTGATCCTCGCCCCGGCGACTCGCGGTTTTATCGTTGACCGATTGAGGTGTCAAACTACAGTACCAGTGACCGTACATGGAGACCACACTCCCACATAGCCGATAGACAACACGTGATAGCAGTCAGCCACGGTCTGACGTCAGCGGTCGATACCCAATTAGTGACTGTTGATTGCTGATTGCTGATTGCTGATTGCTGAGCGCCAAAAGCTCGAAGTTACCGGGAGACGCAACGATGTCGACAACAATCGTTCATGTGCAAGCACGGGAGATTCTCGACTCCAGGGGCCATCCCACTATTGAAACGAGTGTCGTACTCGAAGACGAGAGTTGCGGCGAGGCGGCTGTTCCGTCCGGGGCGTCGACCGGCGAGCATGAGGCCGTTGAGCTGCGCGACGGCGATCCGAAGCGATATGGCGGCAAGGGTGTGTTAAACGCCGTCGAATTCGTTAATAGTGAGATTGCCGAGGCTGTTCTGGGTCTCGATGCCACTGATCAGGAGGACATCGACCAAGTGATGATCGACCTGGACGGGACGCCGAGTAAGTCGCGACTCGGTGCCAATGCCATTTTGTCCGTGTCGCTGGCGACGGCGAAGGCGGCGGCGATATCCTGCAACCTTCCGCTGTTCCGCTACCTGGGCGGGCCGCAAGCCCACGTCATGCCGGTCCCTATGATGAACATCCTCAACGGTGGGAAACACGCCGACAACAACGTTGACTTCCAGGAGTTCATGATTCAGCCGTTCGGAGCGCCGACCTTCCGCGAGGCCTTGCGCATGGGAGCCGAGTGCTTCCATTCACTCAAGAAGGTCCTGGGACGCCGCGGTTACAACACAAGTGTGGGTGACGAGGGCGGTTTTGCGCCCAACCTGAAGACCAACGAGGAGGCGCTGGAAGTCGTGGCCGACGCGGTGGAGAAGGCCGGGTACAAGCTGGATGAGGATATCTTCATCGCGCTGGATCCGGCCACCTCCGAGATGTACGATAAGGAGACTGGGCGATACAAGTTCTTCAAATCGGCTCCGGATAAGAGCGTCTCTTCGGATGAACTGATTTCGTATTGGGCCGACTGGTGCGAGAAGTACCCGATCCGCAGTCTCGAGGACGGTCTGGCGGAAGACGACTGGGAGGGTTGGACGCGTTTGACCGAGACGCTTGGCGATCGAGTGCAAATCGTCGGCGATGACCTATTCGTGACCAACACCGAGCGACTGAAGCGCGGCCTGGAGATGAAGGCGGCCAACTCGATACTCATCAAGGTCAACCAGATAGGGACGCTGACGGAAACCTTCGCCGCCATCGACCTGGCCATGCGGAACGGGTGGACGGCTGTCATCAGTCACCGTAGCGGTGAGACGGAAGACACCACGATTGCCGACATCGCCGTCGCGGCGGGCGCCGGCCAAATCAAGACGGGAAGCCTCTGCCGCAGCGACCGGGTCGCCAAGTACAACCGCTTGCTTCGCATCGAGGAGCACCTCGGGGCATCCGCGGTGTACGGTGCGACATTCTGGAACAAGTAGCCGATGAACGGGCTGCAATCGCCGCAAGGTCAAACGCCGATCGGCAAGCCTACCGCCGAGCGCGGTAGTGGGCTTGTCTCGTGGTTGCTTATGCTCATGGCGCTCGCCGCGTTTGCGCCGTGTGTGCTATTACCGGAATGGCGCGCCTATCAGGCGATGCGTGTGGCCCAGCAGGCTGAGCGGCATCGCTTGGACTCCCTTAAACGCGTCGTCGACCGCGAGCGTCGCCTTCTCTATGCACTGCAAAGCGATCCGGCCGTCATCACCCGCGTAGCCCAGCGGGAACTCGGTTTCCATGAGCCCGGCAATCTACCCGTGCGCGTTTTTGTGACACCAACGAGCGCTCAGCGGGGGGAACCGTTTGTTCCCAGGCCCGTGCACCCGCCGCCCATTCTGGCCCGCGCGGCAACTCACCTGCCGGATTTCGACTACGACCGGATTTTCTGCGACAACCAGCCCCGATACGTCATCATGGCCATGTCCGTCGGCCTGATCGCGGTGGCTCTTTGTTTGCCCTCTCGGCGCTCATCGGCCTGCGACGGTCGCCCAAGCTAGATCCGTCAGCCCTGAAGTGAAGCGTGGCATGCCCAAGTCCGTCGCAGACGGGCGCTGGCATGTTGGACGTTCGATGGATTGAGAATCTGCTCTTTGCTGGACCGAGAATTCCTCCTCGGTCCGCTTGGCAATGGACGGTATGGTGCGAGAAAGGATTCTCGCACTAGCGGATTCTCGCACGCAGTGGCAAAGCCGAGTTGGATTCGCTACCGCGGACCAGTTGGACATCCACAATCTGATGTCCCGAATGTGGTATGAATTTGTCTGGTGGCGCGCCGGGTCATCTACCAGTGGTTATACTACCGATGGATGATTTGGATCGGCCAGGTCCGTGAATCAAGAGGTGAGCTTATGGCGACGAAATGGCAAGCATGGCTGGTAAGGTCCTGGCGCGAGGTGGGCAAGCCGTTCTTGGTGATCCTTATCGTGGTCGGATCGTTCCGGTCCGCCGTGGCCGATTGGAACGACGTACCGACTCCTTCCATGATCCCGACCATTCTCGAAGGTGATCGCATCTTCGTGAACAAGCTGGCGTACGACCTGAGGGTACCGTTTACGGATTGGCGGCTTGCGCAGTGGTCCGGGCCTCGGCGCGGCGATGTGGTGATCCTCTTTTCACCGGCCGATGACGTGCGTCTGGTCAAACGCGTCGTGGGCGTATCCGGCGATCGAATCGAAATGCGAAACAACCGTCTGTTTGTCAATGGCGAACCGGCCGTCTATGAGCCGGTCGATCCTGAGATCATCCATCAGATCGGCTCCGAGCGGCAACGGCGGCATCACTTCGCCGGCGAGAGGATCGGCTCCGAATCGCACCCGATCATGATCACGTCGTCGCGGTCCGCGTGGGGTTCATTCCGCCCGGTGACCGTGCCCGACGACCATTACTTCGTGATGGGTGACAATCGCGACAACAGCCGCGACTCGCGATCATTCGGATTTGTCGAGCGCAAGCGTATAGTCGGGCGGGCGACGACCGTGGTCGTATCGTTCGATCCCGATCGTTACTACTTACCACGCTGGTGTCGCTTCTTCCGCGCCCTGCCGTAACAGCCACCTCAACGTTGTTGTAGAACGCATTGGCTGCGGTGTCCGGATGCAGAACGAAGGAGAGGAGGGGCGGTCAAGCCCCCGCCGGAGCTATTCTCGATTCCGACCACGGATTCGGACCGGTTTCCCCGGCCGCTCGCCGCGTAAGAAGGCGGCGACGTCCCCTTCATCCAAAACGCTGTCGCCGTTTATGTCCGCGCGGCGAAGGTGGCTCAATCCCCTATCCTTCAGTTCACTGATCGAAATTTCGGTGACGGGTGACGCCGCGCTGGAGCCACTCCCGCCCGGACAACAACTACCTGTATCGCCGCTGCCCAGGTTGCTCTGGATGAATGAGAAATCAAGTGAATCGACCACCCCGTCGCCGTTGATATCGGCGTGCGGCGATGGAGTGTCGCAAGGCGTATCCGGATCGAGGATCGCGCCGAACTGGGTAAGGTATACGCCGAAATCCAGAATGTCGATGACATGGTCGTCGTTCAAGTTGCCGCCGATCAGCCAGTTCTCTCCGTAGGCGGGATCGCCGCGGAACGTAGCCACGTATTTCCCATCCACGATTTGCAGGTTGGACGCGGATCGCAGTGTGTGAAGTGGATCGCGCGCGGTCATACAAAAATACTGACCGGCAGGGACGTGAAATTCGACATTGCGGGCTTGACCGGGCAAGCCGAGCGGCGGACCGAACTTGAGTGTTTCACCAACGACGACGGGGCTCTCCGTGCAATCCGCCGAATACAACTCGAACTCGATGCACCGATTGAGGGCACGGGGAACGATCACCGGGGAGAGCTGCACGGTGGCCTCAACCGTGTTGGCCCGGTTCACCTGAACCATCCAACTGCACGACGCCGTAAGGCCGCACGCATCTGAGGCGTTGCATTCAAACTCCGCGCGCCCCGGCGGGAACTCGCCGCCGGTCTCGATCAGGTCGTCGATGTCAACGCCCTCGCTGTGCACGGCCGTGCACGTAAGCTGGACGTCACCGCCACAGTCCGCGTCGGCATGGATCGGTGCCCACGTCACTACCGCGGTGACACTGTCGGCGTCAGCGTTGACTGTGACACTTCCCGGGCACTCCAAGACGGGATTGTCACCGGTGATCGTCAGTTCGTCGGTGCAGCACGGGATGTAGGGTACACTGAATCCGTCCTCGTCGGTCAGACGCGTGATCCTGGGATTGTCGTCGGCGAAGCACATCGGATCAATGATCGCGCACACTTCGATTGGACGGAACCGGATGGTCGCCATGACCGCTGGTCCGTGCGTGCCCGATGCGCCGAACGGGATGCCGACGGCGTAAAAGATCGTCCCCGCGATATCATCCACAAACTCGAAAAGCTCGACGGAAAAAGGTGAATTCGCATCGACCACGTGCCCCGGCCGAACGTCTATAACCTCGAGGACCGTCCGATCATACGCGAAGAAAAACTGCCCGCCGGTAATGATCCTCATGCTTGGCCAGAGCTTCACATTCACGACCAGTTCGTTGCCGAGTTTGTAGCACCACGGAGCGGGCAGTATCCCCGGAGCGGCCTCGAGGCAAAGCAACGGGCCTTTGTCCTCACAATGTTCCAGCAAGAGCGTCACGACGGCGTCGGGCAGATCGAGTCCCGCGTCTTGCGTGTTAATGGCCGACCCGCCCGTGCCGGTCGCCAGGTCATTGGCGAGGGTGATAACACACGAGTTCGATCCGGTTCCCGTAATCGGCGATACGATCACATCATGGGTTCCGGCAACCGCGATTGCGTTCTCAATCGAGTCGCGATCGTCACCGGGATCGTTGCAGCCGTCGGGCAGGTTGCCATTGCAGGGTCCCTCGTCGCCGAGCGGTATGATGATCCGCATCGCGTCGTCGTTCCACGGAAAGCGTTCCGCCACAATGGCCGTCGCCGGGCCCCACGACTCATAGGACGCCGCACCGTCAGGGAAGACGCAGCCCGTAGGATCGCCCGGAACCGTATCTCCGAAGAGCGTCACCACGTCGTCGGTAAGACAGGCGAAAGTGCTGTCTCCCGTTTCAGTGATACCCAGCAGGCTCGCGTTTACCACCACGTCCTGCTCCACGAGATCCGCGAGGATCTGATCAATGGAGGCGCAAAGAGCGACTGCCTCATCCTTCATGGAACCCGATGTGTCCATGATGAATACGACATCGAGCGGCGGGCAGACGTAATTCAAGACCGTCGGGACGCAGCCCTGGACCGCTGGGTTGAGGCATATACCCTGTGTGCATATATCCTGCGTGCACGAGTCCCCGTCGGCGCAATCGCTGTCGATATGGCACGTCACCAATCCGGTGATGCCCTTGAGATCATGCTGTGCGCTCTGTACGCCAGCTGGGGCGGCTTGCCCGTCCACCAAGACAAGGCAGTCGCCGCCAACGACGGTACCCATCAGCAACACAGGAAGCCAGATCCACATCCGCGCGCGGATGAGCGGCTGAATTCTTTCCCCTTTCATGCGTTCAACTCACTTGTACTTGCCTAGTCGAAGTCCCCTCCACGTGTTTCGGAACCGTACACGCTGGTTACCGACCAGTATCCAATGTCTCGGTCCCCGCTGTGCGCTGAATCCCCGTGGCTAGTGGTTAAGGCCGCCGGAACCGCTCATGTGAGCATTATGCCCGCCGGTGCTGCTCGCCAGGCTCGGCAAGATCACCCGTCGTTACTTTTTCCAAGCGTCGAAGAAACAGTCAGGCACCCCCCTGGGGCGAGCTACTACCTGTCCCACTGTAGCACGTCTCAGCGGACGGTTCAAGCTGTTGCGGGTACAGGACGGCAATCCGCCGCAGCCCGCTCATCGGTGCCGATGGCGCGGAACAGCCTGCTTGGCCCGCTCGGACGCGCCGGCGTCGGTTTGATGGCGAATCCGATATCGGCGGTCCAACTCCTATGTGTCGTGCTTGGCAGGCCAATAAGCACCGGGATTACGTCCTATAATGCGGCTTTGTTTGCATCTGCGTCCTAGAACGATGTAACCCGAATTGCGAGGCTGCCACGCTGGGAATTCTAGCACAGTTTTTTTGTTTTGTGCCTTCTTTGGTGTTGATGTCTCGATCTGGGTTGTCTATACTGCCACAAGCAGGGGGAATGGTATGTGGCCCCTTGATGCAAGCGACGGAGGCTGCGCTGAAGGAGGGTTCAGGAAGCCGTCGCGTGTTATTCTGGACTTTGGGGGAAACCCGCCGAAGTGTTTTCGCGTTGACATAAACGTGGAGGACGGGAAGGATGAGAATCGGATTGGCACTGACGTTCTTTGTGGCTCTGGCGGGGTTTCCGTTGGCGGCTTTTGCTGACGACCGGCCTAACGACGCCGAGTTCAACTTCGAGTACACCTACACGAACCCGGAGGGGATTTCCGACTCCACCGTCAAGTGGTATCCGCTTCCCTTGACGCTCGATCCACCCGAGCCTGATTGGGTGATCGATTATCTCGAGTTGGAAATCGCGGGCCTGTCGCACACGGAGACTCCCGACCTGAACGTGTTTCTACTTGATCCGTTCGGCGGCGGGATTGAGATCATGGATGACGCCGGGAATTCGGACCCGATAGCGAATATCACTCTGCTGTTTACAGACTTTTGGGACCTTGGTTTTCCGCTGCCGCATGGAGGCGTAGGGCCGCTTCTATCCTTCCCGGATACGGGGATGATTTATAATCCCGATGGGCCCGGCGAGTTCATTCAGTACACGGATGACGTGGTTCCCACGGACCCGTGGTACGTGATCGTGATCGACGACGACCTCAACGGCGACGCGGGCAGCTTCGAGTCGGTAACACTTCGCGGAGTCGCGGTTCCGGAGCCCGTAACGCTCACACTGCTGGCGTTGGGCGCCCTGGTGACATTGCGTCGGCGTCGCCGATAGCGACGACGAGTAGGTTTTTCCACGGTTTGCCGCACTTCGACATTTTCGTATCCTTCAGGCAATTTTACTGTGCGCACTACTTGGCTCAGAGTCCAAGAGCGTCAGACAGTTTAACTCCTCCTGTGCCACGTTCCTTTACGGTCTATCGATCTCTTTGCGTAGGCGGGTTCCGCATCTAGTTCTGCATGCTCGTGCGCACAATTACGACGTACGTGGATAAACAGCTGGTCCTTGCCCACTCACGACCTGCTCTGATGCTTGGCTTGGCTTTGGCTCCCCATTAGGATGGCGGTGCGGTACGCCGCAACGCGGTTCGGTCCGTGTGGGATTCACGGTTTTCGCCTTGAGGCTGACATGCAGGGGTTCGTCCGGCGCGATCTTGACGGCTTCTTCGGCCTGTTCGTTGACAACCTGGTTCAGCTTCTGCTCATCGTCGCATTGTGCGGTGAGTTGTGCGGCATGACGGGCGACGATGCCTATCTGCTGTACGGACGGATCCTGCCGGGAGCCGCGTTATCAATTCTTTTCGGCAATTACTTCTATGCGCGGCAGGCGCGTGCGCTTGGCCTGCGGGAAGGCCGCGAAGATGTGACTGCGTTGCCCTACGGAATCAACACACCGTCACTGCTCGTCTACGTTTTTTTCGTGATCGCGCCCGTATACCGAGAGAGCGGTAGCGCGGAGCTGGCGTGGCAGATGGGGCTGTTGGCGTGCCTGGGCAGCGGGATCATCGAGCTTGTCGGATCTTTGGTGGCCGAGCGGGTCCGCCGTCACTCGCCGCGCGCGGCCCTGTTGTCGACCTTGGCGGGCATCGCCATCGGCTTTATTTCGATGACGTTCGCCCTTCAGATATGGACGTGGCCTTTGATTGCGCTCGTTCCGGCGGCGATCGTTCTGATCACCTACTTCAGCGGCATACGGTTTCCACTGGGGCTGCCCGGAGGTCTGGTGGCGATCGGCGTGGGCACGTTGCTGGCCTGGCTGCTGCCCGCGGATTGGACCGGCCGTGAGATGGAAACCATTGCCGTCGCCGCAGCGTGGTCTGACGCGGGTCTGACACTTCCGGTCTGGTCGGGCGGTGCGATCTGGACCATCCTGCGGATGCCGCCGGAAACCTGGCTGCGGTTTCTGTCGGTGATCGTTCCGATGGGTCTTTTCAACGTGATCGGAAGCCTTCAGAACATTGAGTCAGCCGAGGCGGCCGGTGATCGCTACAACACCCGCCTATCGCTCTCGATGAACGGTGCCGGCACGATTCTTGCCGCATTATTCGGTAGCTGCTTCCCCACGACGATCTACATCGGGCATCCCGGTTGGAAGGCATTGGGGGCGCGGGCGGGATATTCGACGCTCAACGGCCTGGTCATTGCCGTTTTGTGTCTGACAGGCACGGTGACTCTGGTCAACAGCATTGTCCCGATCCAGGCGGGTATGGGGATCGTGCTTTGGATCGGGATCGTGATTACGGCCCAGGCATTCCAAGCCACGCCGCGCGAACACGCGCCCGCGGTGGCGCTTGGCCTGTTTCCAGCCATTGGTGCATGGGGCGCGACGATCATGTTCGGCGCGTTTGTGGTGAGCAGCGGAGCGACGATGCAGTCGATGCTCGAGGGGAACATTTATGCCGAGGTAAGTGGATTCTTGATCCACGGGCTTATCGTGCTGGAGCGGGGGTTTATCTTTACGTGCATGGTTCTCGCCGCGGTTTCCGCGTGCTTGATTGACCGCCGGTTTTTGGCCGCAAGTGTGTGGGCGCTTTTGGGGATGCTCGTTACGCTCTTGGGTCTGTCGCACGCATATCAGCTATCGGGCAACGATGTGGATTTCCTGCTATTGTCTGTATCGCCGCATGAGGGAGCGATTGCCTATCGGGCCTATGGGATCGCCGTCGCATACCTGCTGATGGCTGTCGTCTTTGCCGTCACCGCATGGTATGTCCGGCACTTTGAAGAGGCGCAGGAGGAAACGCCTCACGTTTGAGTGTCCGCCGGTGAAGTGTATGGGACAGGCTTTTCAGCCTGTCAGGTGGTGACAATCATCAAACAGGCCGTCCCTGCTGTAGCAAGATGCAGGACAAACGGCGTGAACCACGAGTTCGTGCGATACGAGATATAGGCCAGTGCGAAACCGCCCGGCAGTGACAAAAACAACTCACGCGGATCCTTGCCGACGTGCACCAGGCCAAAGAGCATGGCCGAGGCGACGATCGCCGGCACACAGCCGTCGGGCAGGCCGATCCAGCGAATCAAACGACGCATCCCACGAGCCTCGCCTGTCGGCTGGGCAAACCCAAGCCATTGCAGGGCCTTGACGACGGCGTTGACGGCATCGGTCGAAACCGGTGCGGGCGACGGCCAACGCCGTCCCGGACGACACACAGCCAATAATGCTCCGTGAAGGAAGAAGTGCTCCGTCAGCATGTTGACGAAGTAGTAGACGATGAACATCGCGGCGCCGGCGCGCCCAAGCTCCGTCAGATAGGGCTTCGCAAAACCCGCACCCTGCACCATCCAGACGAGAAACGGCACCGCGACCACGTAGCCGACAAATGTGAGGCTCCATCCGTAACGGTTAGGTAGTCTGAAGCCCAGGTCATGCGGCCGTCCCCGGCGAATCAGCGCGAGCACCACCCACGGAATCACGCCGGAGACAAGCAGGAGGTAGATGCCCAGCCGCAGGTGTGCGTCATACGGCACGGTTCCTACAAGGTGCAAAACCCCGTCGATCAGAGCGCGGACCGACCGTGAAGGATAACCCACCACCTGTTGCAGCGACGTCGGCCACCAGGTCATCGGGCGAACGAGAAACACCAGGCAGTAGAGCGTTGACAGGCCGATAGCAATCGCCATCGACGCGGCGTCTCGAGCCGTGGATGACGTTGGTGTGATGCGTACGGATTGATCGGTCAATTGAGGAACTCTACGCGCCGGTCTCGATCATCACCGTCGGGCGTCTCATCTGTGCGGTCCGCGCTCCCGGCAGAACGGATGCACCCGATGATTCGGTGTTGTCAAACCGCACGACGAGGATAGACGAACCGGCTTTGGTAATCCAGCCGATCCCTTCGCCCCCGCCGAGGTGGAGTTTCTCGGGAGTCGTTCCCACAGGTTCTGTTGGATAATCCGAAACAAACGCTACACAGAGAAGCGCAGCCCGTCGTAGGCCAACGTGATTCCGGCGGGGAGTTGCCTGTTCGTTTCCTCGTGCCCAAGCTGGTGGGCGATATGTGTGAAGTAGGTTTGGCGCGGGCGGATGGTGCGGGTCAGTTCAACAGCCTGCTCCAGATTGAAGTGGGCCGGGTGGGGCGTGCGGCGTACGGCATCGAGCATCAGTACATCGAGGTCCTGAAGCAGCGCGATCGACTCGCTTGGGATGTGGCTGCAGTCCGTGCAGTACGCCACGTTGCCGAAGCGAAAGCCCAATACCGGGAGCAACCCGTGGATTAGCGGGATCGGAATGATCGTTTCATCACCAACGGTAAACGGCTCCGCGTCGATCGTGTGGAGTTCCAACTCCGGTCTGCTGTGCGGCGAGTCCGGTGCGTGCTCGAAAGCGTACAGGAACATCTTCTGCACATTGGCAAGTGTTCGTTTGGAGCCGTAGCACGGCAGGGATCGCCCCATCAGCCAGTTAAACCGCCGGACGTCATCGAGGCCGGTCACATGATCGGCGTGGTGATGCGTAAACAGCACCGCATCCACCTTCTCAACTCCGTTGGCAATGCACTGCAGCCTGAGCTCGGTCGCGGTGTCAACAAGAATGCGCTGGTCGCCCATGCGCACGAAGATGCTCGGGCGGGTACGCTTGTCGCGTGGATCGCTCGACGTGCAGACCTCGCAGTTGCAACCGATCATCGGCACGCCGTGCGACGTCCCGCTCCCCAGGACTATCACCTCAACCGCCGACGGGCTATGAGTCATAAAGGGCCCTTATAACATACGTGGCGATTCTGCACCGCCGCGATAGCTTGGAGTCATCATACGATGCACAACGATAAGCCGCCAGCTACAGCCTGTAAGACCGCTGTCAAGTGTTATTGACCGGTTCACACCGTCGTGCTACGTTCGATGCGTACGGCCGTATTCATACTGGAAGCGCACGGAAACCGGAGAACGAAACGCAACATGAGAAACGGACGCGGGCAAGCGCGCTGTTGGACGGCGTTCCTGTGTGCGGTGATGTTGACCGGCTGCGCTCAGCGCGAGAACGTAGCGACCGGCTCCGTCGCCGCGGTCTGGCAGCAGCAGGATCGAGTCGACGCCAAACCTGCCGGAGCGTACCGCGAGCGTTCGCCCGCAGACCGGGAAGCCTTCACACAAGGCGCTGAAGTGAATGAGCCGATCATTGCGACGGTCAACGGCCGGCCGATCGCGCGCCGCCTAGTGATCGATTTACTCATACAGTCGCGCGGGGTCGGGGTCCTGGAGCAGCTGATCGGCTTGGAGACCGCAGCCACGGCGCTTGCGGAGAAGGGTTTGACGGTCACGCAGGTGGATGTTGATCGCGAGCACGACCGGGCACTGAGAGACCTTACGGAACCGCTGTCGTCGGTAACACCGGAACCGTTCGACCGAGAGGCTGCAGAGCGCGTCCTTGAGCAGGTCCTTGCGCAGCGGAACATGTCCCGCCGGGAGTTCGACATCATCACGCGGCGAAATGCATACCTGAGAAAGATCGTCGAATCACAGCAGGTCATCACCGAGGCGCAATTGCGGCGGGAGTTTCAGCGCGTCTGCGGTGAGCGCGTGCAGGTCCACCATATTCAGCTCGGCACACTGGCTGAGGTCGAACGTGTGAAGGAAAGGCTGGCAGCCGGTGGGGATTTTGCGGAGCTGGCCGGCCGGTATAGTGCCAACACCACCAGCGCCCAAAACCAGGGCCTGCTCGATCCGTTTTCAGCCGAGGATGAGCAGGTACCGGCGTTGCTGCGGGAAGTCGCATTTTCGCTTGCACCCGGCGAGGTGTCGAGTGCGGTCCGCGTTGGTCAGTGGTACCATCTGCTGAAGCTGGAGAAAAGGCTGCCGGCTGAGACATCTGAGTTTGAGGAAGTCCGGCATGACCTGGAGCGGTCGTTGCGCGAACGTTTAGCCGGGCCGGCAATGTACGAACTGTTTGAGAGGCTGTTTCGGGAGGCTACGATACGGATTCACGATCCGGACTTGGCGAAGGCTTTCAACAGTAAGCATTCGGATCGGCGCCCCTGAGGAGACTGCGGTCGCGCGGATCCCTGAGCGAGCCGCGACCTTCAGGTCGCGCGGAGATCCGGAAGTAGTCGTCGACTGAGGTACCTGCGTAGGTCCGCGCAGGCCAAAGCCTGCGGCTTGTTGTGAATGGTGACATTGCAAAGGCATCAAAGGAGAATCCGGTGGCTGACACAAGGCGGTTCACGGCGATCTTGATGTTCGGGGGCCCCGGTTCCGGCAAGGGAACGCAGGGAGTCGTGTTGGGGCGGATGCCGAACCTGGTCCACCTGGCGATGGGAGACATCTTCCGCGGTCTGGATAAGACTTCCGAGATCGGGCGGGAGTTCCTTTCCTATTCGACGAAGGGTCAGCTCTGCCCCGATGAGCTGACCGTGCGCGTCTTCCGCCATCACGTTCAAGAGCGGGTCGAGGCTGGTGAGATCGACCCCGACTATCACACGCTGATTCTGGATGGGATTCCGCGCACGCCGACGCAGGTCAAGCTGCTTTCGAACGTCATCGACGTCAAGCGGATCGTCCATCTCGTCATGGAGGATCGCGACGCGCTGATCGCGCGGTTGATAGGGCGGGCAAAAAAGTCCGACCGTCCCGACGACGCAGATCGGTCCGTCATCGAGAATCGCATCGAGGTTTACGAGCGCGAAACCAGCCCCGTCCTCGAGGCGTACCCCAAGAAGCTCATCGCCCGGATCAACGGCGACCAGCCGCCGCTGGCGGTACTGCGCGATGCGGCTGACAGTCTGGTCGGATTCGTGTCCGCGAAGATCTGAACGGCATCAGTGTATCCTTCGTGACATTGAAGCGGTGGCGGGTATTTCGGTCGATTCAACATAGGGCGGCGACGGTTCTTGTGGCGGATTCCTTTCCCCAATGTCTCGAAGACTTCGCCGCCGGATTCGATCGGCGGCTCGAAGAATACCTGACACCGGCCGGCGACGTTGTGCCGGAGCTGGTCGGGGCGATTCGTTACGCCGCGTTGTCGCCCGGCAAGCGCATCCGTCCCTATCTGGTTACCCGCTGCTGCGAACTGGCCGGCGGAACCGCCGTCGACGCTGAACCGGCCGCCGCCGCCGTTGAGTGCGTTCACGCGTTCAGCCTCATTCACGATGACCTGCCGGCGATGGATGACGACGATCTTCGCCGTGGCCGACCGACGTGCCACAAAAAGTTTGATGAGGCGACCGCGATTCTCGCGGGTGACGCGCTGGTCGTGCTGGCCTTTGAACTGCTCGCCAGTCATGCGGCGGACCAGGCACTGGCGGCCCGCATGATCCTGGCGCTGGCAGGGGGTGCGGGCTGGGAAGGGATGATCGGAGGTCAGATGGCGGACATGCAAGGCCAATCGAAACCGCCGACACTCACACTAGCCAAGTACATCCACGAGCGCAAAACCGCTAGCCTGTTTGAATCGTCATGCCGGATTGGGGTAATGGCGGGACACGGTGACGCTGACACCGTCGCTGCGTGCGGACGCTTCGGGCAAAGGTTGGGCCGTGCGTTCCAAATTGCCGATGATTTATTGGACGTAACTTCCACGGCCGACACGCTCGGTAAGGAAGTTGGCAAAGACGCCGGGGCCGGAAAACAAACGTTCCCGAAGTGCGTAGGAATTAGGCGGAGTCGCGCCGCCGCTACGGATGAGGCAAACGCCGCGATAACGGAGCTGAAGGTCTTCGGTCCCGAGGCGGATGATCTGCGAGCGCTTGCTCAATACGTTGTTGATCGAAATTATTGAAAGTTGTGAAGGTGACAATCTGCGGCGCGGTTCGGTACAGTACGTGCTTGCCGTGAGCGCCGTTTGACACGACTCGACGGTTCGTTGACGGAAACGTCTATTGATGAGCTTGTTGGATCAGATTAGCTCGCCGGCAGATGTCCGGGCCTTGCCTCTGGGTCAGCTCCCGAGCCTGGCTGAGGAAATCCGCCGGCGGATTCTTGACGTCGTCGGGCGGCGCGGCGGGCACCTGACCAGCAACCTCGGTGTCACCGAGCTGACAATCGCCCTGCATCGCGTATACGATTTCTCCAAGGATCGGCTGCTGTGGGACGTCGGGCATCAATGCTACCCGCACAAGCTGCTGACCGGCCGGAATGACCAGTTCGATTCGCTTCGTCAAGCGGGTGGGATCAGTGGGTTCCCCGACGTCAGCGAAAGCAGCTACGATCTGTTCAACGTGGGTCACGCCGGAACCTCGATCGCCACGGCCGTCGGGATGGCCCGCGCGGATCAGCTTCTGGGGTGCGACCGACGGGTCGTGGCTTTGATCGGCGACGCGAGCATCGTCAACGGTGTGGCGTTTGAAGGGCTCAACCAGGCCGGAACGCTCAAGCGTCAGTTCCTTGTCGTCCTCAATGACAATGAGTGGGGAATATCACCGACGCGGGGGGCGATCGCGGCATATCTGGCGAAGTTCCGTGCAAGCAGCTTCTATGATGACGTCAAGGGCCGCACCAAGATCCTGCTCCCAAAGCTACCGCTGTTCGGCAAACCGATCTTTGACGTAATCGCCCACCTGAAGGAGGGGATCAAGGCGACGATGTCACCGGAGCAGTGGTTTGAGCCTCTTGGGTTGCAGTATGTCGGGCCGGTTGACGGACACGACATCAAGCACATGATCGAGATCCTCCAGGTGCTCAAAGACGCCAACCATCCGGTTTTGCTCCACGTCCATACGGTCAAGGGGAATGGATGTGAATGGGCGTCGGCCGAGCCGGGGAAATACCACAGCCCCAGGCCTTTCGTCGTCGAGGGCGGCAAGGTGATCCTCAAGGCCGGTGGCGGCAAGAGTTGGACGACCGCCTTCGTGGATTCGCTGATCGACCTGGCGGAGAAGAACGACAAGATCTATGCGATGACGGCCGGCATGCCCGATGGTACCGGGCTGACTAAGTTCCAGGAGCGCTTCCCGGACCGGTGCCGTGATATCGGCATCACGGAAAGCTGCACGGTGGACCTGGCGGCGGGGATGGCCAAAGCCGGACTACGCCCCGTCGCGGCGATCTATTCAACCTTCCTCCAACGAGCATTCGACCAGGTTTTTCAGGAGGTTGTCCTCCAGGGCCTCCCGGTCATGTTCTGCCTCGATCGCGGAGGGCTCGTCGGCGGCGACGGCGCGGTGCATCACGGTTTCCTGGACATCGCGTATCTGCGCGGCTTCCCCGGCATCGTCCTGATGGCCCCGATCGATGAGATCGAGCTGTGGGAGGCGATGCGGCTGGGCCTGACGCTGGATCAGCCGTGTGCCATCCGGTATCCGCGCGATAACGTACCCGTACCGCTTGCGAATTGTCCGCCGTTTGAATTGGGTCGATCACGACGTCTTCGCTACGGCGACGCCGCAACTGTTTTGTGCTATGGTGTCACGGCGGTCTACGCGATGGCAGCTGCGGAGATATTGGCCGACAGCGGTATCGAGATCGCGGTGGTCAACGCCCGGTTTGCCAAGCCGATCGACCACGATATGGTTGATACGGCGTTTAAGTCCGGTGCTCCGGTGGTGACCGTGGAAGATCACTCGGTCAGCGGCGGTTTCGGAACGGCTGTTCTGGAAGCGGCGCAGGAGATGGGACTTGCCGCATCGCGGATGGTCCGTTTGGGGATTGCGGCGGATCGCTTCATCGCTCACGGATCGCGTGCGGGACAGTTGGCTGAATGCAGCATCGATGCCACCGGTATCGCGTCGGCGGTTCAGTCACTTATCGAGGCGGGTGAACCAACGGAAGCGGACCGCAGGTTGGAGCCCGTCCGGCGGATCCGCGCGGGTTGAAGCTCGCCGCCCGTTACCGCATAGCTAAAATGTCCAACGAGGCACAAGAAGTACTGCATAGCGGCGAAGATGTGGCTGGACTCATCGGTGATTAGAGCAGATTAGGTTTTCGCATAGCGTGTTGCATGGAGCCGAAGACTATCAACTCTAGTAGATCCGCGCGTGCTTTGAGCACGCGGCTTGCTGCGCAGAAACGGGAAATGCTCCAGCGTTCGCTATTCGTTCTTCGCCATTCTAATCTCGGAGGTTGACGCCTTGTCCGACGCCTCGCAATCGCGATGTGTTTACTTTCTGTCCAATCCCGACAAGGGCGACGCCGCATCCGTGATGGAGGACCTGCGATCGTTTGCGGATTCACGTTGCACGATCGTCGGTTCGAGTCTGGGTTTCGACGGGCGCGCGGCGGTTGAGGCCGGAGCGGACCGCATCGTGGTTATCGGCGGTGACGGTACGCTGATCGGCGTGGCGCGTTCGCTCGGTCTGGATCAAAGGCCGCTGATCGGTGTGAACGTCGGCAAGCTCGGCTTTCTGGCGGAATTCTCGATCGACGAACTCAAGAGCTGCTTCGACCGGGCGATACGTGACGACACGATCATCTCCCGGCGCACGGTCCTGCAAGTTACGGTCCGGCACGAGGGTGATGTTCGTGACGCAAGTCTTGCGGTCAACGACTGCGTGATTCAGGCCGGCCCGCCGTTTCGGATTATCAAGCTCGGTATCACGATCAACGGCGCGCACTTGAGCAACGTTGGCGGTGACGGGCTGATCGTCTGCACTCCGAGCGGTTCCACCGCGCACAACCTGTCCGCGGGCGGACCGATCATGCAGCCCGGCGTGGACGCCATAGTATTGACGCCTTTGTCTCCGCATTCGCTCACGCACAAGCCCCTGGTCGTCGAGCGCGAATCGGTGATTGACATCCTCGCGCTCGACGTCAACGAAGGGACGACGGCGATCATTGACGGCCAGGTCTCCCACTTGCTGCGTCCGGGCGACCGCGTCACCATTCGCCGCTTCGACAGCGATTTCCTACTCGTCCACAACCCGCTCTATGCCGAATGGCACAATCTGGTTACGAAGCTGCACTGGGGTCGGGCGCCGAGCTGCGAATAACGGGCACACGCAGTTTTCAGTTGTCAGTGATCCGTCGTCAGTCATCAACTGCCGGTTATCAATCGTTGGCCGCCACTGGCGATTCATTTGCCCGTGTGCAATCTGCATTCTTGTCGCCTGATTGACGATGTCCCCAATGGCGTGCGACGTCATGTTCATCCACCCATCCACACACTTGCGGAGCGACGCGGTGCAGATTGT
>CAZJTP010000062.1:0-21303 GCA_964548955.1 uncultured Phycisphaeraceae bacterium | reverse complement strand
CGCGGCGGACAGGGATCGCCCGGATCACCGCGCAGATTGTAACGCAAATCCGAGCCTGCGTCGCCTGGGAGATCCGCGGGTCCACAGGTTGACTTGGATGGCTGGATGATCGGACCTGCTTCTCGTGAGGGAGAAGCATCGAGTCACCGAGCTTACCTTAGAGACGCCCGGCTCGCTTGAACTGACCGTGAAACAGGCTGGTCGTTCCACCTGCGACACGATGCCGTCGGCGGGTTCAACCGTGTGCGTCAAGTCCTATAGGAAACCTATCACACGCCACCTGCGATGCATGGATTCTGTTATTGACGGGTTGTGGTCTGATTATCGGTTCATGGGGGCGCCGCGCGCTGCGAGCCTTGGTCTATGCGGAGTGCGTTTCCCTTATTTGATATATAAAGACCTCGGTTGAGATGTCCGACTCCAAGTAGTGCAGCGGTTTGTGGTGCCGCACCGTGTCACTGCGCGCATGTGAGCCTCAGCATAATGCGTTGTCATTCAAGCGCGAACAGGGACGTTCTACTGTGAGTCGAAAGTCCAAATACTTCTTCCTGATCGCCTTGGCGCAAGCAGGCTGCCTTGCCGTCGGTTTGTGGATGCACCATCATTTCACCGTCTCGTCCATAACGCGGGCTGCTGAGGAGCGGATATGGTCCGATATCGAGGCGGGCGCACGCAGGCTGGTCTCGGTGTTGGAGGGGCTGAACCTCTCCGAAGCAAATGCTCCCGAAATGGTGTCAGCTCGCCTGTCGAATTCCTACCGTTTCCTCTTCGGCGGCGTCATGGTCGTTGATCCGGATTGGCGGGTCGTTTTCCCCCGGAAGGATGCCGAACAGGCCGGTGCACGGGCTGCGGAACACGCGTCTCCTCTCCAATGGATCCCGGATGCAAACGCTCGGCACAACGCCTCCGAGCCGCTGCGAGGGAAGGTCATTCTCGACGACGGTCCGCACGTCGTAGCCGTCTACGCACTTTCGAATGAACAAGGATACGCTCTTCGTCATTACCCCATCGCCGAGTTCGAGGCGCGGTCGGCTGCCCCGGTTCGATCGTTATCAGTGATAGGGCTGATCACGTTTGTCTGGATGTGTGCACTGCTGGGCATCGCGGCCTACGTGATCCTGGCGCGCCTGCACGATAACATCGATCGCGCACGATCGCGGTTGGCCACCGATGCTCTCCGGCAGACGCAAAACCTGGTACGAACGCGCGACGCGGTAATCTTCGGTCTGGCGAAGCTCACGGAGTCTCGCGATCCGGACACCGGAGACCATCTCGAACGCATCTCGGTTTATTCAACGATGATTGCGTCGGCGCTGCGACGGGACCCGAAGTTCCGCGATGAGGTGACTCCCGCCTTCGTCCGCCTGATCGGAATCAGCTCCGTATTGCACGACATCGGAAAGGTGGGTGTTGAGGATAGGATTCTGCTCAAACCGGGTCCTTTCACTTCGGAAGAGCAGGCCGAGATGAAGACTCACAGCATCATCGGGGGAGAATGTCTGCGAGACATCGAACGGCGTCTGGGCGGTTCGAACTTCCTACAGATGGCCCGCGAGATCGCCCTTTATCATCACGAGAACTGGGATGGGATGGGGTATTCGGAAGGCCTGGCGGGTACGGCGATACCGTTATCGGCCCGCATCGTGGCGATCGCGGACATCTACGATGCGTTGTCGTCAAAGCGGGTATACAAAGAGCCGCTTCCACATAAGGAGTGCGTCGCCATCATCCGTAATGAAGCCGGAAGGAAGCTCGATCCGGATCTGGTGGCTATATGGCTGACGTTGGAATCCCGATTCCGCGGCATCGCACTGAAGTATGCCGACAGCACGGGGGACGCCGCGCGGTGTGAGTTCATCGAGCCGGAACCGGTTGAGGATGTTGAGCAAGAAATCGAAGACATTTGCGTGACATCATATGGAGCTTCAAGTGAAGGCCATTGACGATTCGCGCCGGGACATCTCCGAAGGATACGCTGAGATGAAGGGACAATCCGCGAGAGATCGAATCATTCTTGAGGTCATGCTCGTCCTGGTAACGATTGGTATGACCTACCTGCTGTATCGCATGGGCGGCTACAAAATGGTGGTCCTGAACCTGTTCTACCTGCCGATCGTGCTGAGTGGCTACTACCTTGGCCGGACCAATGCGGGGATTCTCGCCCTGCTATGCGTACTGGCGGTCACGATCGCCACGACGCTCGACTCGACCGGTTTCGCAGCATACAACTCGCCGATCATGGTGGGTCTGGCCTTGACGGTCTGGGCGGGTGCCTTAGGCTTGACGGCGATCCTGGTAGGAACGCTGTGCGATGAGCGCGCCAAGACGGTCGAGGAGCTGCACGCCGCCTATGTGGGCGTGGTGGAAGTCCTCTCCCGGTATTTGCAGAGCGCCGATCCGAAGGTGAAGGCACGGTCCACGCGAATCGCCGAGCTAAGCCAGGCGCTGGCCGCCGATATGAAGCTTTCGCGCAAGGACATCGACGATGTTCGTGTCGGCTCGCTTCTGTACGACCTGGGCAATGTGGAGATCACCACCCAATTGTTCAGCAAAGCGGTCGACACGCTCGAGGCGAATCCAGGTAAGGCCAATACTCATACTTTTTCTGGGACGGACCTCGTGCATTCTCTGGGATTGGTTCTGAGCGGGGCGCTGCCCCTTCTGCTGAGCCAGGATGACGCGGTTCACGGTTGTCTTGTTACGGAAGAGAGTGTCTCCTCAAGTGGTCTGCCGCTCGGCGCAAAGATAATCCGCACGGTGCGGGCCTATGATGCTCTGATCGCCGGCGACTCGGACGGAGCCCCGACCACGCCGCAAGATGCCGTCCAGGAACTCCGCAAGGACAGATCCAGCGGCTGTGATCCCGACGTGCTCGACGCCATCGAGCGTCACATACGCCGGACACCCAGCATCGAGTGGGCGCCCCCGGCTACGGCCGGTGTGCATTGACTCGAATTTGCGCTCGTCGCGCGCCGCCCTGATTTCCACGTGGTCGGACGTCGCGTTTTGTTTGCCTCCATGCCCAGGCTGCTCCTGATACGTAAATGACCGATAACGTAGGTTCTTGATCGTCCTCGCGTTGCTGATTCTCTACCCTGTCAAACCGGGTGGCACATCGTGCACTGCAACATTGTGGATGAGCACGAATCTGTCTTCAAAGTTGGCTGTTAGTGCAAAGTGATTAGTAATTGGCACAGCCCGTCCTCCAAAGGCCGTGTTGCGCGGGGGGAATGGGGCGGTATTCCAATGGAAACTCGACCGGTTCGCGGACCGATACCACATTAGGTGTGGCATTGCGAGGACCACGCGCCACAACCAAGACCGCGGAGTGGTTATGAGCAATCTGCTGCACGTATGCCTGTACAATACCGATCCGGAATCGTCCCGTGAGCTGGTGGACCCCATCCGGAAGCTGAACTTCGTGCGTCTGGTCGCGGAGGTGAGCAACCCGGACGATCTTGCAACCAGTTTGCACGAGGGGAGGCTCAACGTTGTCTTCTTCCATCTCGATCCGGACCCCGATTCGGTTGTCGAAGTGATCGATCAGTTGGCTACGCGGTACCCTGAGCTGGCCCTGATCGCCCTGAGCCACCAGACCGATCCGGCGGCCATCCTAGCACCAATGCGGGCCGGGTGCGATCAGTTCGTCTGTGAACCGATCGATCCGGAGGACCTCGCGTCGGCGGTGAGCCGGGTGGCCAGCAAACGCCTGATGACCACGCCGAAAAGCCGCTGCATCTGCGTCACCGGAGCAAGCGGCGGTGCGGGGACTACGTCGATCGCGTGCAACCTAGCCCTGGAGATCGGCAACCTGAGCAACCGTGACTGCGCTCTGATTGATCTGGACATGATGTTCGGCGACGTCGCCGTCAACTTCGACTGCGAACCGAAATACAACCTGCACGACCTGGCCGTGGCTGGGAGCGATCTGGATGACTCGATCCTCTCGTCGGCACTCACCACGTTGCCGTGCAAGGTGGCGATTCTTTCGCGCCCTGAGATGATCGGTCAGCACGAGGTCGTCACGGCGGACACGATCCACCGGGTGATCGAGATGCTCAAAGGCAGCTATGAACACATCGTCGTCGATACCCCGCGTGACCTGAATCCGTGGACGCACGCCGCGTTTGCCAATGCTGATACAATCTTCATCGTGTGCCAGCTTCTTGTCCCCAGCATCCGAAATGCCAAGCGGTATTACGACGTGCTGCTTCAGATGGGAGTCCCTGACGAACGCCTCGAAATCATCGTCAACCGCAGCGACGGGCGTAGCGGCCGCGTTGCCCCAAAGGATATCGAGGAAGCCGTCAAGAAGCCCGTCTTCGCTTGCATTCCCAATGATTACCAGTTCGTGGCCCGTTCCATCGACTTCGGGCGACCAATCGCGGCTTTGGATCGGAACAGCCCCGTGCGGGCCGCGATCCGCGCGATGGCCCGACGAGTCACCTCCGACACCAAATCGGAATCACGCACAAAGAATGAACGGCGCGGTCTCCTCAGCCGGTTCCTCACCAAGTAGACTGTTAAACGAGCGTCTGACAACCGTGTGACCCGAGCCGTGCCGCAAACACACGGCCAACGTCCACGATTCGCTGCGCGAGATCCGCCGGCTCGTCGAGGGCTTGGTCGAGAAGCGCGACGCCCGGCGCGACGGGTTCGTGAACGTGATCAGGAAGGCGATGGGGCAGAAGCTCGGCGACGACGCCGACGAGGTCCTGAAGGTGCTCAACGAGCGAGGCATCACCAAGAGGCTCGCGAAGGAGGCCCTGGAGATCGCCCGGCAACGGGGCGGTTTCACGATCTTCGCCCTGGTCGACGCCCTAACCCGGCTTTCGGGCAAGCTCGCCAACGCCGGCGACCGGTCGGAGGCCGATGCCAAGGCATCCGCCCTCCTGGCCCTCGCGGCTTGAAGGTTGTTTCTGCCGGCAAGAGTTCGCCGGCACAAGGTTCAAGAGGCCACGCACCACCGGGCCTCTCTCCACGGGACTCATACATCCGGCAGTGGAGGGCGGCCAGAACCGCGGCCGGAGACCATCGCCTGTGGTTATCGGACGAATCGCCATTACGCTCGCACTGTGCCCCCCAGCCTTCGTAGACAGGGGGCTGGCTTCAGCGCTGGGCAGCCCAAACGGTGGCGACAGCCTTTCAAAACAAACACTCACAACATAGACCGAGAGAATGCAAGTCAAACCCCCTTGACAAGCTGACTTGGGCTGCCATACTGGCAGGGTGTTCCCGGTGTGCCTGGATCAACGCAACGGTCGTGATGGGTCGGAGGCCGCCGCTCGTCATCGGACGCCGACAAGCTACTGGTCTGGTTTGTCGTCGGTGTCAGTCACATTGAAGCGATGGAGTTTGGCCCCCGTGTTGCAGAGCAGCTTGCGCTACCAACGTTCTGATTGCTGACGACAGGAAGGGATACGAGGCGATGTTCTTCCATCGGGCACGGCCGCGAAGTGATCCTGGTTGCCTGCAAGGGGGCTATGCATCCTCTTTCGCCGGTTGTCCTGATTTTCCCATTGTATGTGCAATGGAGAGCGGCCTGCGCGGCTCCACTCTCGGCGGGGCCACGGCGCGCCGCCGTCTCGCAACGTCTCCTTCGCACAAGAACGAAGAACTGAAACCTCAAGGTTAAACAAATACAGAAGAGAAAGGAGCTCGTTATGAACACTGGTAAGGGACAATTCCGCCTAGTCATCTTGGTGGTGCTGGGGTGGCTTTCACACGTTTCACTGGAGCCGGTGATTGCCCAAACGGGTCCAGTGAGTGAACCGGAGAGCGCATGTATCGCCATCGATTTCTACGACACTGCGCACAGGGTTGTTAGTGTAACGGGGCAGGTTCAGGAACACCAAACGGGCCCGTCGTATCCGGACAGTTGGACAGGGGAGATCAATATACCTTGGCTGCCGGAGCATGACTACGCAACTCTGCCTAACATACCGCCTGGGTCGGCCCTAGATCCTATCGTAATGAACAGCTTTCTGAAAGACGGACTCCGTCTGACAGGAACAAGTGCCAACGGGGATGCCTGGGTCGAGTTCACCCTACCTCGCCTACCAGTAGGCGTGTCCGCACCTAGAGTGGCTCCCAGCGAGGTTTTCATCTTTGCTACCGCTATCAACGCACGTAAGTGGGTATGCGTAGGCGAGACGCTCGGTGTCATCGACCTCCAGTTTGAGGGGGGACACATAGAAAGCCACGATTTGATAATCGGAAGCAATATTCGTAACTGGTGGTCTGGGAACGCCTCTATCGACCCTGGCTATGTGGATTTCTTTACGCCTGGATCTGAGCCAGAAGCGCGGGAGATCGATTGGGGCTTTGTGAACGGTGGCTTTATTGGCTTGGATGTGGCGAGGATCGTAGTACCGCCCCCGCACTCGGAGGAAGAGCTCGTAAGCATTCGAGTGACGGCCAAGCCAGTTACTAGTTGGGGGTTTGATGTCAGTGTCCGCCTTTCGGGGGTGACCATATTCTATAACACGCCGAGGCTGGTCTTTAGCATGATGGATCCTCCCGTCTCCGATGCGGACGATCTCCAGCCGGCTATGCTCAGTATCTTCGACCACACTGATACTTTGATTCCCTGGAACGAGTATTCCGGAAATAGTTACTCCGGAGTGCCGATCGCGTACCTACACGATCCTGGCGATCCTGACCGGGAGGTGGCTACAAATAACTCTCATTTCCGACGTTGGCCGGCCATCGGACCAATCCCTCCGGGAACTTGGCGTATAAGATCTGCCGGCTGGACCGAACCGGGACGCGGCCAACACGACACGTGGTACCCCCTACAGCCGCTGACTCCTGCCGTTGGCATGTCTGACCCGCCGGTGGATCCGGCAGACATGGCCGATAGAAACGCCAAGACGTTCTACATGCACGGCTCGAATGAGGTGGGCACGAAAGGCTGCATTGGTATTGACCCCGGCTGGTATGACAACAGCGCAACTAACGACACGAAGTTTCGATATCAGCTTGAGCATGCTCCGAACGCGATGCTAGCAATGCATGCAGGGACGTTCAAGTTGGACGTTGAGTACAGTTTTGTGGGCGCAATGGACTGGTTTCCTTATACAGCTAGGGCCCCGGTAGTGACGTATACGGTCCACTCGCCTGTAACGCTCCTTGTGGAAACGCGCGATGCTCACGTATGCGGCTTTGATGTCTCTCTGAGCGACATCGTGAATGATATTGATGGTTGCACCTACAATGGCCCCGACGGTGATCCGCAGATTCTGACGTATCCCCTTTGGACTGAGCAGCCGTCGGTGGACCAAGTTACACTGGCGCCAACAGGCGAGGGCGGCTCATACCAACTTGAGGTTGCGTATCAACAGGCAGATGGGAGCGTTGTTACGGCGCTAGAGACAGGTCTCGCACTGCCTGGTGTTCCAGTCAATTACTTCGTAAGAGTTGCCCCCGACGGCATAATAATTGCTAGTGATGAGGACCCACCCCTTTTCGTAGGCATTGAAGCTACGCCATCCGCTGTTACGCTAGAATCCGCCGGTGAGACACAGCAGTTGACCCTCATTGGGACGTACACAGACGACGCCACGCAAGACCTGACAGGTGGGTTGTCTGGAACGACGTATCAGAGCAGCGACAACGCTGTGACCGTCGTGTCAGACGACGGTTTAGTGACGGCTGTCGGGGGCGGGACGGCGACAGTTATTGCCACAAACAATGGGTTCTTTGACACCTGCGAAGTGACGGTTCTTGGGGAACCAGCGAACATCCCACCGGTCGCCGACGACCAGACGGTGATCGCAGACGAGGACACTCCTGTAGCCATCACGCTGACCGCATCGGACGCGGACGGGGATACGCTTACCTTCAGCGTGGTTGACCCACCGTCGCATGGCAGCCTGAGCGGTACGGCACCTGACTTGACTTACACGCCGGACCCAGGCTACAGCGGCGCAGACAGTTTTACCTTCAACGCGAACGATGGGACGGATGACTCCAACACTGCCACGGTGAGCATTACGGTTGGTGTCCAGCACTCGCCGACTCTACTGTGGTCGACACCGTACAGCGGCCAGGGTAAGGCCTATGCTCGAGGTGTCGTTGTGGGCGACGGCGCCATCTACGTGTCCGGAACTACCTGGGTGGGCACCGGGCCCGGCGACATATTTCTCGTCAAGTATGATCTCGAAGGCAACGCTGTTTGGGATGACATGTGGGGCGGTTGGGATTCAGAGGGCGGCAAAGGGGTGGCGATCTTCGGCAATCAAGTGCATGTGGCTGGTAATAGCCGCACGTATGCGTACGATCCCGTTGGAGATCGGGAGGGCGACGCAGTTACGGTCAAATGGATCGACCACGGAAGCTATGCCACCCTCGATACGACAAACAGCTCTGACGGCTGGTTTACGCGTTTTTCAGGTGCCGCCGGCTATTACGGAATTGACTTCGCACAGGACATTGCACTCGATGCTATAGGGGACTTTTACGTCACAGGCTCCTCAGAGCGCGCGTGGCGAAGCAGATCGGCATATGTCGAGAAATACGAGTCTTCTGGCGCCAAACAATGGCACGAGTACTACGGCACGACGGGCGTGTGGGATATCTGTGATAGCAATGGACTTGACCTGTTAGGCAACCACGTGTTTGCCGCCGGCTATCGGATGATTGGCCTCGGAGACAGACAGGTTGTCGTGTTCAAGTATGGGACTGATGGTACGCCGGTTTGGACTGATTTGTGGGGGGAAGTGACTCGGAACGAAGAAGCTCTTGATGTGGCGGCATCACCTGGGGAGGTGTACGTTACAGGCCAAGTTGGCGCCAGCTCCGACCCGAACGGGATCGATCTTCTCCTTCTGAAGCTCCACGACGATGGAACATCCGTCAGCGGGAGCGAAAGTACTCTTTTTGCCAGCCCAGGGGACGACATCGGCCAGGGAATAGAGGTGACTGAGGACCACATCTATATCGTAGGGTCAACCGACGCTGGCGGGCGTACCGACTCACTACTGGTGGCTTACGACGTGGACTTGAACTTCCTGTGGGATTACTCGTGGGGTGGTCCCGGGGACGACATGGCCTTCGACATTGCGGTCGATGAAGGCGTTATTTATGTCGTCGGAATGGAAGATTCCTATACGCAAGCATTTGTCAGCGCATTCAGCCTCGGTGGTGAGCCAACTCCACCGGTCGCGGACGACCAGACGGTGACCACGGACGAGGATACGCCTGTGGGCATCACGCTCACGGCATCGGACGCGGACGGAGATCCCCTCACTTTCGCCATGGTCGACTCTGCGGTGCACGGCAGTCTCAGTGGAATAGCGCCGGATCTGACCTACACGCCCGACGCCGACTACAACGGCCCGGACAGCTTCACCTTCAAGGCCAACGACGGGACGGATGACTCCAACATCGCGACCGTGACCATCACTGTAAATCCGGTCAACGACCCGCCCGTCGCCGATGACCAAGCGGTGACGACGGATGAAGACACGCCCGTGGCCATCACGCTCACGGCGGCGGACGTAGATGGGGATGCCCTTACCTTCGGCGTGGTCGACCTGCCGTCGCACGGTGACCTGAGTGGCGTAGCGCCGGATCTGATCTACACACCTGACACTGGCTACAATGGCCCGGACAGCTTCACGTTCAGTGCAAACGATGGAACAGTGGATTCCAATACCGCGACGGTAAGCATCACGGTGGACCCCACACATGAGTTGGCCTTCTACCTGGATATCAAGCCAGGCTCCTGTCCGAATCCACTGAACCGAAAGAGCCGAGGTGTGCTGCCCGTTGCCGTGTTGGGAACGGAGGAGTTTGACGTGTCGGCCATCGATTCTACTACTCTCTTGTTGACTCGCGGAGGCGTTGAGGGCGGCGTGCCCCCCATCAGGGCGAACATTGAAGACGTGGGTACCCCATTTGAAGGGGATCTGTGTGACTGCCATAATTTGAGCGCGGACGGGTTCCCCGATCTGGCGCTGAAGTTCAGCACGCAGGAAGTTGTCGCGGCTCTCGCTCTCGGCTCAATACCAGGTGGCGAATTCGTGCAGCTCACGATTACTGGAAACCTGGACTCAGGCGAACCATTCATGGCCTCAGATTGTGTGTGGTTTGTACCGCCCAACAAAGCCAAGGTTCGCATCGGCCGGGGTCGATGAGCTTTTCGCCTCGGCGTCCACAAACATTGACGGCGTGGCGGCCACAAAGAACAGTCAAATGGACGCGCGGCTCAGGGCGCAGCGGATGTAACTAAGGCGTTCGGTGCGCCTACAGATATCGCCCATGAGGTCGTCACCCTGGAGCCAGCGGCAGAAGTGAGCTGTATCCGTAGCTGGCTGACAGCAATCGTGCTGCGTCAGTTCAGGCACCATCGTGTGCTTCTGCACTCCGCGCGCCTGACGTCATGTTGTGCGCAACCACTTCACGATGCGCCAGCACAACGAAGTAATCCGCCTCCCTTCCGCTCTTGCCATTCTCACGTAAAGGTCCTGCAAGACGAATCAACCCGGTAGCAACGCGCAACTGACGATACGTCTGGTACGTGTGCGGCAGCCCGCCACCCCGCTTCGCGAACAGCGCGGGCGAATCCATGGAGGCCGCCGGGTCACCGTGAACGAAGCGCAGAGGACTACGTACGAATAGGTAGCTTGACGTGGCGCGGCAAAACCATGCCGTAGCCTATCACGACCTCTCGCCGAATGGCCTGTATATTCGTCGCTTCAGCCGTAGGCAGTCTGCGGGCACGCGGTCGAACCCAGCCTGTTTCCGCGCTCGGTTTACTGCTCGAAGCAGGTTCAGAAGCTGTCTTCTGATCGGGGCGTAAGGTTCGAAGTGGATCATGCCAAGCTCCTCGACCATGTGCTCAACCGAACGGCGCGGGGCAAGGTCGGCCAAGTAGACCTTAAGCCGCTTGTAAGTCTCCTGGTCGATGCGTACAGAGGCGTAGCCGTTGCGGTAGCTCACGCTGTAACCGCCGAGCTTGAACGGCACGCGCCGGATGTCACGGATGACGTTGGCTTCATCCTCGAAAAACCGATGCTGGCCGTGGGTGGCGATTATAATGAACGTTCGTCCGTGTCGCAGGTAGTGCAGGTTCGCGAGGCCGGCCCGCTTACGCCGTGCTCGTTCCCACTTCGAGATGTCGATGCCGTACTGCTCGATGAGCTTCCGGTCGACGGCCTCCGGATCCTTGTTCACCGGGATCCAGCCAGGTACGTAGAACCAGTATCCGTTCGCCACGTAGGCGACAGCCAGCTGTTGTATGAACGCCGGCAGCAAGACAGCTCGACAACGATACATTCCTTCCCCAGAACTCCTGAGTAAAATGGTGAGGATTGTTTGTGGCACAATCCTCAAAGCCGTTTTGACACGTGCAACCTCCCAGGGAGCAGGTGGCCTGGCCGTGCACGTGCGGTGTCGTTGCTCTCGACAAGGCGCAATGGCCCTCTCGACAGCAGCAACACCTGCCTCCGTTATGGCACGCAAACCCGCAGGTGTTGCCTCAAGAATCACCGCCGAACACGCAGCACGCACTCCGCCGGCCCCACGCCCACGTCCCTGAACCATTCAAAGAACCTTACCGACCCCGCCACAGATCCTCTTCCATACAAGACTGGTAATTGAAACGCATGGGTGCCCCATCGGTGAGCGATTGTCAACGGCATACGGTAGAAATTAACTAGAATCCGTATTAGACACCTTCTACCAGGAAAGGTTCATCTTATCAATCAGAAAGTGGCAGATATGTGGCACTTACCCACACGGTCGCGCGCCGCTCCAGGACCTCACCGATTGTGCGGTCCTGCGACCTGTTCGACCAACCGGGAAAACTCTGCATATCCTCGTGGCTTTCAACCGAGACAACTCCCGGAACGATGGATTTTATGCAACAGCAAGGACAACTTACAGACTCATATTGATTCGCAGACCGGCCACAGAGGCGTCGCCGCCATCTGCATCACCACCTACATTGGTGATGTACTGGAGGTCCGGGCTGATGATCAGCCACGGAGCCAGCTTGATTGCGTAGTACATCTCATAGACCGTCTCGCGGTCAGCACCTTCATGAACACGCTCGTACTCGTCGGCCAAGATGCCCTGGCCGACGCCGATGCCGAACAGGTCCTCGTCGCGACCGGGGATCATGCCCGTGTACTGTGTCCCGAAGGCCCAGAAGTCCTCGATCTTGTTGACCTCGCCATTTGCGTGGCCGTACCGAGCAGCGATGGCGAAGCCCTGTTTGTCCTTCGGGTCATCGTTTTCTTTCCAGACCATCTGATCGAAGCCGACGTAAAATCCCCAGTCGCCGCTTTCGTATTGCTCCTCACGAAGCCCGCCCGTGGTGTTGCGGAACTTCTTCTTCTGCGTCGGGTCGTACCACGTGCCGATTCGATAGTGGCCCCAGAGCTTACCCCTCGACGAATCGAGCTTGGGCTGGCAACCAAGTTCCGTGAAGAACCGGAACTCATCCTCGTCATGGAAGGCCGTGTTGAAGTTGGTCTGCCGGTCTTGGGAGTGTGCATCCAGGGCGGCCGCACTCACGTAAGCATGCTCCGTGAAGTTCCATCTTGCAAAAAGGCCGAGCCCTTTCTTCGACGGGATCGTGTCGTTGCGGACCAGGGCTTGGTTCAGAAAGTACTTGTCCTCATGACCGATGATCTTGCTTGTGTCGAACAGATTCTTCACTGGCTGCTGGCGGCCGAGGCGGAGTTCCAGCTTCTTATCGAAGAGGAACTGCTGCCAGTGCCATTTGTCGACGAAGATCGGTTCTTCGGAGCTGGCGTCCTGGTTGGTCTTGAACAGCCCGCCGATCTTTTCCTTGTCGAAGTCGGAGTCGTCACCGCCCCACGTACCCTTGCCCCGTATCCAGAACGTGGCATCGGGGATGTCGAACAGCTTGTCCATGTCCAGATAAACGTTGAACTCGTAGCTGCCGGCGGTGTCGTGGCCATTCTTGGTTTCCTTTCCCCCGTGCATGTTGACCATGAGCTGGTTCATCAGCGTAATCTTGAACTTGATGCCCAGATCCTCAAGGTCGGTGCGCACGCCGCCCCAGTCGCCCGTCATGTACTTGTAGCTCAAGTTGAACGGACCGTGCGTCGGCTTCACCTCCGCACTATCCGAGACGAATGCCCGCTCATCCTGACCTTGCGCCAACGAAAGTGCTGGGGCCAACATCATGAGCCAGCCGCTCATCAGTGCAGTGTGGAGATGACGTTGCTGGAACAACATATTGCGTCCTTGGTGCGAGGATGGCATCCGTGTCGGACCGAGTTCCGCGCCAGGCTCGACCGCACCGTCCGGAGGTTTGGTTTCGCATAAGCTTCCCATGTCCTCTGGGATTGTCTGGAAACGATCATCGAATAGTGAGCCATCTGGTTGTGAAGAATACCGTTCTTGAAGGCGTTGTCCAATCTCCTTTGTGATTCCTTTGGTCGTATGATACCTATCGTTATGCGTTCGTAGGCGTAATACGGATTCCGGTTAGTTCCTACCGTTTGCCGATCTACTTATCATGGGACAAGGAGGACCATGATGAGACCGGCATTACGTGTGGATGATTCGTTAACCGCGGTGGAGCTGACCAGGAAAGCGAAACGAGAGCAGGATGCACGGGTCCGTTCACGGATCCTGGCGATTCGTTATCTGCGTTTGGGTTACACGGTTCCGAAAGCGGCGAACACGCTGGGCATGAGCGAGCGCCAACTCCGGACATGGGTACATCGCTACAACGCAGAAGGCATCCCGGGCCTGCAAGATCGCCCGCGTCCGGGACAGCCGCCTCATCTGTCGGCGGATCGAGTCGAACGATTCAAGGAACGTGTTCGCTTGGGGCCCCGGTCCGCGGATGGTGTTTGTGCGTTACGCGGTCTGGACTTGCAGCGAATCCTCGAAGAAGAGTTCGACGCGGAGTACTCGCTGCCGGGCGTGTATTTTCTGCTTCATCGGTTGAGCTTTTCGAGTCTGGTTCCACGACCGAAGCATCTGGAGGCCGACGAACGGGCTCGCAAACGCAAGGAACTGCTCGCAGCCACGGAAGAGAAGCTGCAAAAGATTGCCCCTGAAGTGGCTCGGCGAACGAAGACACCTTGCTGAACTTCCTGTGGCTATCCAAGTCAATCTGCGTTACCTTCTCGTCCGTTTTCATGGCGGTCTCCTTCTGATCTATTCCGACCGCCGGACAACATACCGTCCGGCGGGAGACAGCCTTTCATGGGATTACGAATTTCAATGACGGGGAATTACTCAGGCATCGTTATCCTCTTGCATGCTTCCCCCATATGCAAGCCGCGCTTCCAGCGCCGCAAGATGCTCCAGACGGTCTTGGAATGGTTGCGCGAGCGGCACGATGGCCTGTGAGACAAGAATCTCGTCGATGGCTGTAGCGATCGGGGATGCGTCGTGCCGCTCGCTGCGAAGCCGGTGAACCGCACGGAGGGCACGGGCGTACATCACAGCGATAAGCGCCACGTAGATGCCCACCACGACCGCAAAGCCGGCCAGCAGATGTGTTGCGCTTAGAGCTGAGACGATTCTGTAGAGGCCATGGGCCAGCTTGAGCGTGCCCGTCTCCGCGAACATCTCCAACGCACCGGCGAGAATCGGTTGCAGGAACGGGAACCACAGGAAGATCAACCACAACGCCGCTTTCCCGAGAATGGACGGTCGGCGATCCTGCCGGCGAATGTCATCGATAAGCCATGCTTCGAGTCGCGGCACAAGCGCAACGGTCGTTGTCCTCACGCGCTCAGCGAGACGTTCCGCACTGGGAAGCTCCGACTCAAGGTCAAGCTGACGGGCGATGACGGCGTGATCGGCCAGGATGCGCGAACGCATTAACTCGACCCGATCGACGAGGGGATATCCATTTGCATCGAAAGGATCGGAGAGCCCCGAGGATCGGCGAACCCTCGTCTCCGAATCCGCCGCTTGCCTCTGTGCATCGCGAACTGACGGGGTACTGACACGACGGCCCGCCAGACGCGAAAGCCAACCGAACGGCCAGTACACCAGCCGAAGCAAGGGCCAATGCTCGACCCGACGCTCCAACACCTCATCCGCCAGCTCCGGGTCACGTCGAAGCTGCGCACGCAGCGCCGAAGCGACCGCGCTGCAGTAATCGGCTCCCGCGGCTTCATTGAGAACCTGCTGTTGATAATCTACGTTGCATGCCTGCGCGAGTCGCTCAACGGTCCGATCCAGGTCATAGTACCGCCTGATCCGCTCGACGTTGACCCGCCGCTCGCGCTCGCGGTTGGCCGCCTTGACTGAACGCCCCTCCTCCGCGGACATCGGACTTAAGATGCACGCCCGCAAGCGATCCAGTTCCTGCGACGCAAGGTTTGCGATGTCTTCGACCGCATCCCGATCAACCGAATACTTCGTCCACTCCGTGTCATTCCAGAGCCGACCGATGCGACTTACGAACACCTGCGGTTCGGGAAACGCAGCAGCCACTAAGAAACGATGATTGTCGGTCTGCGGGCAGCCGGCTGAATCAATCACCCGTGCGACCCAGCGATGCTGGTCGTACCAGAACGCCGCCGCCCGGGAGGTGTCGAGTCCGGCATCCCGTTTGGCATTCCTCTCGAGCGGTTCGCTATCGGCCAGGAGCTCATCCACCTTGTTGAGCACACAATGAACATTGCTCGGGTCTTTGATGACATCCTGAAACATCCGCACCCACGCCCGGTCGCCGATCTTTCGCGGTGTGACCACCCAGAGGATGCGATCCAGCAGCGGCGCGATCGTGTGCACCTGCTGGAGATGATCCAGAAACTCGCTGTCGAAATCGGGCAGGTCAACCAGAACCATGTTGCGGATCGGCTCGGCTGCGTGTGGGGTTATATCCAGTGACACGTGCCGATCGATCGCGTGTAGTCGATGTGTCACAGCCTCGCGCATCGCCTCATGGACGTAGACCATCGGCCTTTCCGTGCCCTTCCCGACTTCCGCCGTGTCGACCGATACATCCGTTTTTGCGAGGGCGTTGATGAGAGTGGACTTGCCGACGTCCTTGCCACCGAGAATCCCGCAGATGATAAGCTCATCCTGAAGTGCCGAGTCGGCACCAAAGGTCAGGTCGGCCAGTTTAGTGTGCAGCAGGGCCGCAAGCTCGCGATTGACGGACTGAAGCTCGTGCGTTGTCACCTGCCCATCGGCGGGTCCGTTCATGGCGAGACCTCCGGCGGTTCGCGCAGAGATTCGAGCGCCTTGGCGAGCGGATAGTCGCAATCCATGACTAATGCGCCCGCCTCGGCGATTGCATCGTTGGTCAGCCGCCGCCCATTCGCCTCGAGTAAAGCCTGGAAGGTGGTCGTGGCAGTCTGCACCGCGTCAAACTCGGCACTGCCCAGCAGCTTCTCCTCGACGAGGGTGGTCAGACGCCCCAAGGGCTTGCCCAAAAGCGCCCCCGCACCGGCGGCCGTCGCCAGTTGAGTAAACGCGGCCCCGATCGCTCCTTTCGCCGACAGGAGCGTCAAGGCTGCGACCGGTCCCGGCGCGGCGATTAGCACAATCGTCAGACCGATGGCACCAGCTCCAATCGCGCCGGTAAGATGAGGGCTGACGCCGCGGCACTGGGCCTCTACATTGCCGATCCACTCCGTCAATGCCGTATCGAATTTCTTGGCAGCCGTGCGGACCTCCTCGCGCTGTGTCGGGTCCCAGGTAAACTCGCGCTGAGCGGTCTCAAGACCGGTCCACCGGTGAATCTCATCCCAGAACGCACTCGCGCGGACCGTACGCCGGACATCGTGGTTCTGCCGTTGTGCAACGGCTTCGAAGAACGATATGGCAATCGAGGGTCGATCCGTGGTGTCAAGCTCCTTCTCTTCGATGGGCCGGAACGGTCCTCCAACTATCGCGCCGACAACGGGCACTCGCTTGAGGGCATGTTGAAGACGGCGTGTCTGTGCTCTGAGCCATTCCTTCGTCTCCTCGATGCGCAGAACCCGCGACACGAACTCAAGTTGCTTCCGCTCCGGTGAGGTCATAAGCGATGTCATGCACTCCCGCGCGTCGGGCAGCGTTCGTCCGACCGTTGCATCCAGCGACCGGCGAAGTTCATCCAAGCGGTCGGTCCGTTCTTCGTTCTGGTTGAGCACGCGATTGGCGCCCTCAGCCACCTGCGTTGACAGCGCGTGCGTGCGCACCGGAACGGGACCCTGCAGAAACTCGTGCACGTTGTCGAGCGTACCGGGCGGAAAGAGACAAAAGCCCCGCCCGCGGCGAAACTCGAGCACGCTGATACCCTCCGCGGTGAGCCGCCGTGCCTGTTGGATCAGTGCCTCCCGATCGTCATCCGAAAGCGCGTCTTCCCGGGTCCGGTTGAACAGCACCCAGCGTTGCTGGCCGAAGCGGACCGACTGAGTGCGGAGCAGGGAGATGGATTGCCGGTCGAACCATCGCTCGTGATCGACGATGACGACGATCCGGTCGAACCACGGAAGGAGTGACATAGTTATGTCGCCCTCCCGGCGGGCGTCCTCCGAAGTGAAATCCGGCAGATCAAACAGCAGAACGTCACGAAACACATCGATCGTGTGAAACAACGTCGCGACGGCGTCGGGCTTGCCGGCTGTGTTGTCGTCGAGTTCAGTGGAAACGCGCCGCAGGCCGGGCAGGAGTTGCCCCTCGCCGAGCAGCCTCTCGATCAGTTGGCGGCGGTTCTCGTGGACGGCCAGAATCGGCCCCAGCGTCGCGTGCCCACGGGCGGTAATCCGACTCGCCAGATGCCCGTCAAGCAGATTGTTGAACACGGTGCTTTTACCGGACGACGCCCCACCGACGATTGCCACGAGTACGGGAAGCTCCTTGACGCTGCATCCAAGCCGGAGCCGGTGAGCGGCCTGCTGTAAAACCTCGGGCCAGTCAAACCGCCAGTCGGTCCGCAGAGATTCGCCACGCTCGGTTACCACCTGCAACGCGTTGGTGAAGCCCTCATTCATCGTGCCGAAAAGGTATTCGAGGAAGACGGGCCGATCTTCCGCTCCCAAGGAGCCTTCCATCCCCGCGGTGATCCTCACCTGGCCGCGAGCAGGATGCGTCCTGATGGACCATGTCTGACTTAATACCGAACATTTTCAGCGAGTGTAGCGATCCGTGCCATCGTCGTCGAGTGTCCCGAGCGGGTAGCCGCGGCGCGTGCGCGTGTTTGACACAGGGAGATCAATACCCGAAACATGGGGTAGGGTATTGTTGGAGAACGAGGCCGTACGCATTGAATCACGGATGCTACCGGATGTACTACATCATGGCGATGCGCACGTTCGTTTTTCCATGCATTATCGGGACATTCGCGTATGCCGTTGACATGATACACGGAAGAAACACACCCGGAATCGGCGCTGTGATTGGCGAAATGACACGGGCGACCTGTCGATAGATGAGTATCGCTTGTATGACGCGGTGTGTGGTGTTCGTTGGGTTGATGGGTGTGCTGGTCGGTGCTAGAATCCGGTAACCGGCATCGACTATCGGACTGGCCGCCGCCATTGCTGAGGCGATGTTAGGACGTCAGTTCGTCAGCGCGAATCCACCGTTGACGGGTCGTGCATGCAGACACAGGAGAAAGCGGTACATGTTTGAACGATTCACCGATCGCGCTCGAAAGGTGATGGCGCTGGCCAACCAGGAGGCGCAGCGGTTCAACCATGAGTATATCGGCACGGAGCACATCCTTCTGGGTCTGGTCAAGGAGGGATCGGGCGTCGGGGCGAACGTGCTTAAGAACCTCGACGTCGACCTTCGCAAGGTGCGCCTCGAGGTCGAGAAGCTCGTCAAGAGCGGCCCCGAGACGGTGACCATGGGCAAGCTGCCCCAGACACCGCGGGCCAAAAAGGTGATCGAATACGCGATCGAGGAGGCGCGGAATCTCAATCACAACTATGTGGGCACTGAGCACCTGCTGCTCGGTCTACTTCGTGAGCAGGACGGCGTGGCCGCCCAGGTGCTGATGAACCTCAACCTCCGCCTCGAAGACGTTCGCGAAGAGGTCTTGAACTTGCTCGGCGCAAGTGAGGAGTCGGAAGAGGTTGGGACGATGATGCCCGGTGAGCAGAAAAAGGGCAAGAGCAAGACACCCGCCCTCGATTCCTTCGGCCGTGATCTGACCGAAATCGCCCGGCAGGGCAAGCTCGATCCCGTCATCGGCCGGGCGGCGGAGATCGAACGCATCATCCAGATCCTCTGCCGGCGTCAGAAGAACAACCCCGTACTGCTCGGAGAAGCCGGCGTCGGCAAGACGGCGATTGTGGAAGGCTTGGCGCAGAAGATCGTCAGCAACGACATTCCCGAGCTTCTTACCGACCGTCGCATCGTTGTGTTGGACCTGGCGATGATGGTGGCCGGTACGAAATACCGGGGCCAGTTCGAGGAACGTATCAAGGCCGTGATGAACGAGGTCCGCCGCGCGGGCAACGTGATTCTGTTCATCGATGAGTTGCACACGCTCGTCGGGGCCGGCGGTGCGGAGGGGGCGATCGACGCATCCAACGTTCTGAAACCGGCGCTGAGCCGCGGCGAGATCCAGTGCATCGGAGCGACGACGCTCGACGAATACCGGAAGTACATCGAGAAGGACACGGCGCTTGAGCGCCGCTTCCAGCAGATCATCGTCGAGCCGCCGACTAACAAGGAGACGCTCGAGATTCTCAAGGGCCTGCGGGATCGATACGAGGCCCACCATCGCGTACGAATCACCGACCCCGCACTGGAACACGCCGTGGAACTGTCGGCGCGGTATATTCCCCATGTGCAGCCCGACAAATCAATCGACGTGATGGATGAGGCCGGTGCCCGCGTCCGTCTTAAATCAATGACCAAACCGCCGGATCTAACCGAGCTGGAGCGGGAGACGGAGAAGCTCGGCGCGGAAAAGGACGAGGCCGTCAAAAACGCCGACTATGAGCGCGCCGCCCAGGTCCGCGACCAGCTCGACTCCATCAAGCTCAAGAAGCGTCAGGTTCAAAAGGAGTGGCGCGACCGCAGCAAGGAGATCGACGGGGTGGTCGACGAAGAAGTGATCGCCGACGTGATCAGCTCGATGACCGGAATCCCGCTGACGCGCATGGGGCAGGATGAGGCCGATCGACTCCTCGGTCTCGAGGATGAGCTGCACAAACGGGTCGTTAGCCAGGATGAGGCGGTATGCGCGGTCGCCCGGGCGGTGCGGCGAAGCCGCAGCGGGCTCAAGGACCCGAATCGACCGATGGGCAGCTTCGTCTTCGTCGGCCCATCCGGCGTGGGCAAGACTTATCTGGCCAAGTGTCTCGCCGAGTTCATGTTCGGTGACTCTGAGGCGCTGTTCGTCCTTGACATGTCCGAGTACATGGAGAAGCACAACGTTTCGCGTCTGATCGGCGCGCCGCCGGGGTATGTCGGCTATGAAGAGGGTGGCCAGCTCACCGAGCGGATTCGTCGGCGCCCCTATTCGGTGATCCTGCTGGACGAAATCGAGAAGGCCCATCCCGACGTTTTCAACATGCTGCTTCAGATCATGGAGGAGGGCCGTCTGACGGATTCCTTCGGCCGACACGTCGACTTCAAGAATGTGGTCATGATCATGACGAGCAACGTCGGCGCGCATCGGATCACGCATCAGGACGAGTTCGGCTTCGGCAGGCGAGACGAGGAGGTCTCCTATGAGAAGATGAAGGGGATGCTCAAGACGGAGTTGGAGGAGCACTTCCGCCCCGAATTCTTGAACCGCCTGGATGAGATCATCGTGTTCCGTAAGCTCACGCACGACAACATGGTGAGCATCGTCGATCTTGAGCTCGAGAAACTGGCCAACCGGATGAGGGATAAGAAGGTCGAGCTCGAGGTGACTCGGGAGGCGAAAGACTTCCTTATCGAGCATGGCACGGACGAGAAGTTCGGCGCCAGACCTCTGCGAAGGGCCATTGAGCATCACCTCGAGGACCCGCTGTCCGAGTCAATGCTGCGCGGTGAGTTCACCGGGAAGAACAAGGTGGTGGCCACAGTCAAGCAGCAGGTAGACGAGGACGAGATACCGTCACTGCTTCTGGAAGGTGTGTTCGTCGATATCACAGAGTCCGACGAACCCGAAGCCATCGGTGCCGGCCACACCGAAGAGACATAAACCCCAACAGTGAGCCGCGGATTCAAAGCCTGCGCGGAATCTCCGAGGCAAGCGTTTCTTCCAAGAACCCGAAACCGCTGCGTGAAAACAAAAAACGCTCTAAGACCCGACGTTCTGCTAATGATGTCGGATCTGCGGACCCGACCTACCTGCCTGCCTGCACTGATGAACCCGCGCCGGCGAGAGATCGGCAACCAAGTATGTCCCACAGGGCAACG
>CAZJTP010000061.1:0-21437 GCA_964548955.1 uncultured Phycisphaeraceae bacterium | reverse complement strand
ATGTCACGCGAATCCTCGATGCGTTCAAAGGCTACGCGTATCCGTTCGCCGGTCCGGGCACGTGCCCCCCGTAACGGCGCGAAGCGTTACGTAGTGAGACCAACCGGGGAGGGTGGGTTTTCCTCAGCCCGCCCTCCGTGTGTCATGGTACGGTCCTCGTGCGGTTTGCCCCGTCTTGAACGGGCGTGTTTTCATGTGGTCGCGGGAAGCGCGCGGATGCTCGCACATACGTACTTGTACCTTCGTCCGCCGCCAGTAAAGAGGTATGGCGATCATACCGCCTGGATTTATTTGTGCCGCGCGGCGGTGCGATGGCGCAATTCCGCGTCGATGAATGCCTGGATATCGCCGTCGAGGACAGCCTGCGTGTTGGACGTCGTCACACCGGTCCGGGCGTCTTTGACCCGCTGCTCAGGGTAAAGGAAGTAGCTGCGGATCGCGTTACCCCAGCCGATCTGACTCTTCTCGCTGTAGATTTTCGTCAGCTCGCTGTCGCGTTTGGCCTGCTCCATCTGGTACAGACGGGCAATGATCATCTTGCGGGCCGTCGCGCGGTTCTTGTGTTGGGATCGCTCGTTCTGACATTGGGCGACGAGGCCGGTCGCCCGATGCGTAAGCCGGACGGCTGATGACGTCTTATTGACATGCTGACCGCCCTTGCCGCTGGCGCGATAGGTGTCCTCTCGGACGTCCTGCTCCCAGTCGATTTCGATGTCGATGTCATCCAGCTCGGGCTGAACATCCACGGAGGCGAAGCTGGTCTCTCGCTTGCCCTGGGCGCTGAATGGTGAGATGCGCACCAACCGATGCACACCGGTTTCGCACGAGAGTTGCCCGAACGCATACGGGCCCTTCACGAGCAGGCTGCACGACTGAATGCCCGCCTCCTCACCGTGACGCATTGAGAGTTCTTCGACCTCGTAGTCGTTGCGCTCGAAGTACCGCAGGTAGAGTCGAAGCAGCATCTCCGCCCAGTCGCAAGCATCTGCCCCACCTGTGCCGGCTTGAATGTTGAAGAAACACGCCCGATCATCGTTCGGACCGGACAGAAATAAAAGAAGTTCCAGGTGATTGACCTTCTCGGAGAGTTCGTCGAGCCCCCGGTCCAGTTCTGCGGCCGTCTCCGGGTCTTCGCCTTCGTCCAGAAGCTCAAGCATGGCCGCCAGGTCTTCCATCCTGGTCTCCGCGGCACAGACCGGGTCCACAACCGCCTTGAGCGATTTCAGTTTCTGTACAGTCCCTTTTGCGGCTTCCGGGTTGTTCCAAAAACCAGGGGCGGCCATCGTCTTCTCAACAACAGCCAGGGCTTCGAGCTTGGCGGGCAAGTCAAAGAGAGTCCCGAATGGCAATGATCCGGGCGGAAAGGTCTTGGAGTGTCACATTGGGGTCTTCGTATCTCATGGTTTTCTCACCAATTGCGGAGTCGACGCCGGATGTAGCACCGTTGTTGTGGCAGCGCCTTGCGGATCACAGACTTTAGCCTGCGCGGACGTCCGCGCGGCCTGAAGGCAACGCCAACAACATCACCCACGAGTGATGACGCTACACCGGATAGATACAGATAGCCTGTCCCACACACTTACGGACCGACTCGGCTCACATGTTCTATGATAACATCTTCGACCGGTAATGACACCTCGCCGGGAATAATCGGGCTGTCCGTAGTTTCAGCCGCTACGATGGCGTCCACCACCTCCGTACCATCGACGACCGCTGCGAACACGGTGAATCCCCGGCCATCCAAAAAGCCGTTGTCGGCCAGGTTGATGAAAAACTGTGTCGTGCCGGAGTTGGGATCTCCGGCGGTCAGGGCCAGGGAAACCGAGTACACTTCCGTGTTGCTCAGTCCGTTATCAGCCTCTGAGGGGACCGGATCGCGCGTCGGCTCAACCTCCTTGAGCTCACCGTCAACCCGCTTGTATCCGCCGCCCTGGAGGACAAACGGCTCGCAGTCGCCCGTAGTGAGATTAGGCGTGCATGCGCTGCGGTGGAACAACAGCCCGTCGTAGAATCCTTCGTCCACGTACAACAGAAAATTGACGGTGTGAAGCGGCGCCAGTTCGCCGTTGAGTTCCAGCGTGAAATCTCCAAAGTTTGTCTCGATCAGCACCTGGGGATGCAGATCGTGGACTGATACAATCTCGAACAGGCGCGTCGTGGCGACCGGCAACTCTCCGGTTGACGGAAGCGTCACCGTGAGCAAAACCTCGACGGTCTCGCCCGCCGCCGTCGTGAGCATCGGGTTGGACGAGTTCTCATCCTCCAGTGACGCAGTGCCCCGGACGACTTCCCAGGTCAGCGCTGCCCCCTCGGCCTCCGCTGCAAGCTCGGCGGACAGATCGACCGGCTCACCCACGACAACGAGCTTGGGGGCGGATGCAACAACGGCTTCACGAACCTCGACGGCTACGTATGCGGTCGCACAAGATCCCTTGTAGTCAGTGACGACGACACGAAAGACGTACCGCCCCGGCGTGGTCAGTGGGTCAGTCGTGAGGGTATCGGCGGTCACGTCGGCAAGGGTGAGTTCCGCGGCCCCGGCGTTTTGGTCCCAGCGGTACAGGTAGGGTGCGGCTCCACCCGTCGCCTCAGCCGTCAGTATCGCGGACAAACCCTCGAACATGTCCGGCGTATCTGTCTGGGCAACGACGACGAGGTTGCCCGGGGTATCGGGGCGCGTAACGTCCATCTCATCCGTGAAGGGTACGCACGCTCCCACGAGAATCGCGGATAACAGGATGCACGCGCGAAACTCACAACCCGATCGTTCTGTGTTCATTCGATTTTTCCTCGGTTCCCGATCCGATGCACGTGTCGTGCGTCCGGATGCCGGGAAACCATGCGATGTCATCATCGGACACCGCCGCGGCGTGACGGTAGCCCGCGTGGACGGAAACGCTAGAATACTCTGATCGGGGCTCGCGGTCAGCCCCACAGGTAACCCGAGAAACCGGTCTGAATCATGCCAACCCACAATGTCTATGAATCTCCGCTCGTAGCTCGCTACGCCTCGCGTCGGATGAGCGAGCTGTTCGGCGCGCGGCACCGTCTGATCACCTGGCGGCGATTGTGGCTGGGCCTGGCGAAAGCCCAACGGCGTGCCGGCATAAGAATCACCGCTCGTCAGATTAAGCAGCTTGAAAGCACGCTCGAGGACATCAACTTCGCCGCAGCTGCCCGTCACGAGAAGCGGCTTCGGCACGACGTGATGGCCCATTTGCACGCATGGGGGGATATCGCTCCCGAGGCGCGCGGCATCTTGCACCTCGGTGCGACAAGCGCGTACGTTGTGGACAACGCCGACCTGATCATCATGCGCGATGCGTTGCACATGATCGCGGAGTGGCTCGCGTGCGTGATCGACGCCTTGGCGACGTTCGCCAGGAAGCATCGAGCCATGCCCACGCTCGGCTTTACACACTATCAACCCGCCCAGGTGACGACGGTCGGCAAGCGGGCGGCGCTTTGGTGCTATGACTTCGTCCGCGATTTGGATGAGGTTGAGCACAGGCTTTCGTCATTGCGGTTTCGCGGTGTCAAGGGTACGACCGGTACACAGGCCAGCTTCCTTTCCCTGCTCGGCAACGATCACGACAAGGTCCTTGCGCTCGAGGCCGATATCGCTAAGCAGTTCGACTTCGATCAGGTCGAGCCGATCACCGGACAGACCTACTCGCGCAAGGTTGATGCCCAGGTGGTCTGCGCACTTGGCGGGATCGCGGACAGTGTCCACAAGTTCACCAACGACATCCGTTTGCTCGCGAATCTCAAGGAGATCGAAGAGCCGTTTGAGAAGCGGCAGGTCGGGTCGAGTGCTATGGCCTATAAGCGGAACCCGATGCGGTGCGAGCGAGCGACGGGCCTCGCGCGATTCGTGCTGTCGCTGGTGCAGTCGCCTTTGCAGACTGCGGCTGAGCAATGGTTCGAGCGAACCCTGGATGACTCAGCGAACAAGCGTCTCAGCGTACCCGAAGCGTTTCTCGCCACGGAGGGGATGCTCAGCATTATCACCAACGTTGCCCGTGGCCTGATCGTTTATCCGAAGGTGATTGAAGCCCATCTGCAGGCTGAGCTGCCTTTCATGGCTACGGAGAACATCCTGATGGAGGCGGTGTCGGCCAGCGGTGATCGTCAGGAATTGCACGAGCGCATCCGCCGGCATTCACATGCCGCAGCCGCACGCGTCAAGCTGGAAGGCAAAGACAACGACCTGTTGAACCGTCTTGAAGCTGATCCTGTGTTTGCAAACGTGGATGTCAAGCGAGTGACGGCGCCGAAGCACTTCATCGGCCGCGCACCGCAGCAGGTGAATGAGTTCATCAAGACGTATGTGACGCCGATTCGCCGTCGGTACCGTATGGTGCTGTCGCGCGCGAGCAAACTGTCTGTCTGATCCGAGCGCCAGCGAGGGATTATCAGGCAATGCTGTAGGTGTATGGACTACGCATCGACCCATCGCTTGCGCTCCGGGCTCGGTTCAAGAGTCTGCGTACAATCGTGAGACTCGCCCGCGACCGTTGACACACCATCGTTCGGACTGTGCCGACGTGCAAAAGCGGTATGATCGAGCACTCATGGCGACCACCGTAGAATCAAAGACCGTCTTCGGGCTTGCGTTTGAAACCTCCAGCGCGCTGGGTAGCGTCGCGCTGGGGCGTGGCGACGTGGTTCTGGAAACTCGTGCGCTAACCGGAGCGAGAAGGCACGCGGTTGAGTTCCTGCCGACGATCGAGGCGCTCTGCAAGGACCACGCCGTCGAGCCTACGTCGGTGCGCAGAATCTTCGTATCAAGCGGACCGGGGAGCTTCACCGGATTGCGCATCGGCATCACCGCCGCCCGAATGATCGGTTGGGCAAGTGGTGCAAGCCTTGTAGCTGTACCGACGTTGGAGGTTATCGCCCAGAACGCTCTTGATGCTCCGGCGCCGCCCGACCGCGTGATCGTTGTACTCGATGCGAAACGCGGGCGGGTCTACACGGCTGTGTTCGCGCGGCGGGGCAATCGGTACGTGGCCACATCGGATCCGGTGGAGGCCGATCCGGCGCAGTTCCTGACCGACCATGCAGCGGACGGCGGCTTGTGCGCGGTGCTGGGGGAGGGCGTGCTCTACTACCACCCGACCATTAAATCGACGCGTATACCGATCCTTCCCGAATCCCTGTATCCGCCTCAGGCCAAGACCGTCTATCGCCTCGGTGTCGCTCGCGCGGATGAAGGGAAGTTCAACGACCACCGCACGCTCATCCCGACCTACATCCGCCCGCCGGAAGCCGAGGAGAAGTGGGAAGAGCGACACGGTAAACACCAGTCGTAACGAATCCTTAAACGGAACCAGGTCCGAATAAACGCCGATAAACCATCACAGTGCCGTCGTAGCGGCGCGCGATGGGTCATCAATCTCCTGCTCGGGCATTGGGGCCACCCACCGTGTGGCGCCGTGCTGGACCGGGCAGTGTTGCCTCGCTATAAAGGTGTTTCGTTCAATAGCGGGCTGCGTGGTGGAGGTGTTGGGGGCGTAAGCTCTCAAGGAGACGGCTGGCGGTGTTCACCATCAACAAGAATCCGACGGCAGGGGATCTGCGCAAGTTCGGCTGGGCAATGCTCATCGGCTTCGGTGTGATCGGACTGCTGTTGTGGCTTGCGCAGTGGCTTGGTGCGCGCGAGGCCGGTGTTTTGCACTGGTTGGGAAGCGGCCAGCAGATCACGGCGGTTTGCCTATGGGCACTGGGGATCGTTTTGTGCGCCGTGTCGTTGCTGTCACCGTCGCTGGCGAAGCCGGTGTATGTTGCGTGGATGTCGGTTGTCGTGCCGATCGGGATCGTTGTATCCACGATCATGCTGAGCGTTCTGTTCTTCCTTTTTCTCCCGCTGTTCTCGCTTGTAGTCAGGCTTGGCGATCCGCTGCGCAAAAGGCTGCATGCCGGTGAAACGTACTGGGAAGACTATAAGCCGCATGAAGCGACACTGGAACGGATGAAAAGGCCGTTCTAGGCGCAAGAGGTCATCGCGGGTCGGCAGTCCGACCCTGCGTGGCCGATCGGGGAGTTGTTCCTCGGTTGCGGTCAGGCGCTCGCAGCATCGGAAGGACATCGCATCGTGAACGTTTTGGGCATCTCGTGTTACTATCACGACGCCGGCGCAGCGTTGGTGCGCGACGGTCAGTTGATCGCCGCAGCCGAGGAGGAGCGTTTCAATCGCCGGAAGCATTACAACGGCTTCCCCGAGCAGGCGATCGCCTATTGCCTGCACGAGGCGGGGATCACCATCGATGACGTCGACCACATCGGATTCTATGAAAAGCCGCTGGTCAAGTTCAACCGGATTCTGGAGACGATTCTGGCGGACTGGCCTCGAACGTACTATCCGTGGCTAAAGGCGATTCCGCTCTGGCTGGGCCACCGCCTGCGGATCGGACGCGAAATCCAGGACAAGCTCCAGACCGACAAGGACATCCTGTACTGCCAGCATCACCTTTCCCACGCCGCTAGTGCCTTTCTTGTGTCACCGTTCGAGGAGGCGGCGATCATCACGGCCGACGGCGTCGGCGAGTGGACAACGACGAGCTGGGGCGTTGGCCGGGGCAACGTGATGGACATGCAAAAGGAGATCCGCTTCCCGCACTCGGTGGGCCTGCTGTTCAGTGCGATCACCGCGTATCTAGGTTTTCGTGTCAATGACGCCGAGTGGAAGGTGATGGGACTGGCGCCCTACGGGAAACCTACGTATGTCGATCGGTTCCGCGAAGTCGTCGACATCAAGGACGACGGCAGCGTCCGCCTGAATCTTCGCTACTTCGCGCACAGCTACTCGACGGCCCGAACGTTCAACCACCGTTGGGAGGGACTATTCGGCCAGCCGCAGCGACCGCGAGAAGAAGACCTGACCGACTTCCACCGTGACATCGCCCATTCCGGGCAGAAGATCGTCGAGGAAGCGATGGTCAAGATGGCTGCCCACGTACATCGCGAAACGGGTATGGACAACCTGTGTCTGGCGGGCGGCGTCGGGCTCAATTGTGTTGCCAACTGGCGGATTCTCCAAGAGTCCGGGTTCAAGAACATATTTATTCAACCAGCCGCCGGTGACTCTGGCGGCGCCCTCGGAACGGCGTTTTACATCTACAACTGCGTGCTGGACAATCCAAGGACGTTTCGCATGGAGCACGCGCTTTGGGGTCCGTCGTTCACCGATCAGCAGATCAGAGAAACGCTGTATCAAGCCGAAGCGGCATACGATCACATGACCAACGAAGATGAGCTGCTTACACGAACGGCAAAGATGATCGCCGACGGCAAGGTGGTGGGCTGGTTCCAGGGACGTCTGGAGTTCGGGCCTCGAGCGCTGGGCTCGCGGTCGCTGCTTGCTGATCCGCGAAATCCCAAGATGAAGGATATCATCAACGCGAAGGTGAAATTCCGTGAGGCGTTTCGCCCGTTTGCACCGGCCGTGTTAAAGCAGCATGCGCACGAGTATTTCGACATGCCCGAGGGGATGGACGCCCCGTACATGCTGCTCGTGCCGAGTGTGTTGAAGGATAAGCGCTCGGTCATTCCTGCGGTCACGCATGAAGACGGAACCGGGCGGGTTCAGACGGTTACCGAAGACGTGAATCCTCGTTACTACCGCCTGATCGAGACGTTTGGCCGCCTGACGGGTGTGCCGGTTGTGATTAATACTTCATTTAATGTGAGGGGTGAGCCGATTGTGTGTACACCGGCCGATGCCTATCATACATTCGTGCACACGGGCATTGACGCGCTGGTGATGGGTGACTACGTCGTAACGCGCAAGCCGGACGTCATCGACTACGATGCTGGCATGCGCAATAGCGTCGAGCTGGAGGCTGCCCTGGTGACGGGCGAGAGTGTGACGATTCGATAGGACGGACAGGCTATGGCCAGGCAATCGCTGATTAAAGATTTCCTCCTGTTCATCAAGCACGAGAAGAAGTGGTGGCTGATCCCGCTCGTATCCGTCCTGCTGATCGTCGGCGCGCTGATCGTCTTCGCTGGCTCCTCGCCACTGGCACCGTTTTTGTATCCGCTGTTCTGAGGTTGGTTGCAACCATCACAACCCCGGTACTACAGGCAGACCGACGCTTGATCCCGCGACCACACACACGGTGCCCGACGGACCACGGCGTCCTCGAACCGTAACCGTCATTCGAGCGATTCGTCGTAAACCTCGAGTGAACCGTATCTACAACGCAGGGTGCCATCTATTGCCCGTTTCCTACAGTTGCATTTCGCAAGTTCTTGTCGAATCGGAGCTTACATCAGCGCGTAGAGGCCTTGGCACTACAGGGGCGTTTCCTCGTAGGATTGCCGGCTACACCCGCGCCCTGTTGAGAGAAGCCGAGTTTTTCTTCGGGATCACACTCTGATCGCATGACATCCTGAGCGATCGTCCGGGTCATTCATGGTAAAACCGATGTTGACCGGCTCCGGTTTCCCCGATGACAGGTCGATGAACAGGCTGTTTTGAATTGCTCTTGGCGGTCCGGTATGATACTCGCTGCCGGGCGCGCGGGACGCACGGATGTCAGTTGGAACGCAAACGAGCATGAACGACCTGCTTGAGCACATGCTGAACGAGACGGTCGTGCTGGACACCGATACGCCGATTCTCTACATCGGCAAGCTAGTGGAAATCACCGAACGGACTTTTGTTCTGGTTGACGCGGACATGCACGATTGCCGGGACGGACACGCAAACAAAGAGGTGTACCTGGCTGAGATACGTCGGGACGGAGTAGCCGTCAACCGCCGCCGAGTCGTGGTGATGCGCTCGGTGGTGATCAGCCTCTCGTGCCTGGCGGACATCGTTGTTGAGTAAACGTCGAAATGCAAAAGCGTTGAAAAGTTAAAAAGTCGAGATGAGGCTCATCCTGACGTTTCGACGTTTTGGCTTTTCTCGGAGCAACCCATGAATATATTTGTCACCGGAGGCGCGGGGTACGTGGGGAGTAATTGCATCCGCGGGCTTTGCGACGCCGGATACGGCGTTGTGGCGTATGATAACTTGTCTGTAGGTCACCGCGAGGCGGTTGATCCCCGCGCAACCCTGATCGTCGGTGAGCTCAGTGACGCCGAACTCCTTGATCGGACACTGGCTGAGAGTGACTTCGACGGGGTCATGCACTTTGCCGCATCAACCGAGGTCGGTGAGTCCGTACGGAAGCCGCTATTCTACTACCGCAACAATGTAGCCAACACGCTATCGCTTCTGGAAACAATGTGCCGTCACGGAATCAAGAAGCTCGTGTTCAGCTCGACCTGTGCCACCTACGGGATTCCACCGTCGGTCCCGATCACTGAGACGATGCCTCAAACCCCCGTCAATCCCTACGGGCGCACGAAGCTCACGATCGAGTGGTTGCTGCGTGACAGTGCAACCGCCTGGGGTTTGGGGGCAACGGCACTGCGCTACTTCAACGCGGCGGGCGCAGCAGCCGACGGCCGAACGGGCGAGCATCATGATCCAGAGTCCCACCTCATCCCACGGGTGTTGCGAGTGGCGCTGGGTCTGAGCGAGGAGATCAAAATCTTCGGAATCGATTATCCCACCGCCGACGGATCGTGTGTACGTGACTATGTACACGTCGATGATCTGTCCAGCGTTCACCGCATCGCGATTGAGACGCAGCCGGAGGGGCGGTTTCGCTGTTACAACGTGGGTACGGGACAGGGCGTCAGTGTGAAGGAGTTGGTGGAGGTCGCTCGGGAAGTGACCGGCCATGAGATTCCCGCGTCGCCGTCGCCGCGTCGCGAGGGTGATCCGCCGGAGTTGTACGCCGACCCGACACTTATCCGCACCGAGCTGGGCTGGCAACCTGAGTACACCGATATCCGCCGCGTGGTTGAAACCGCCTGGAACTGGCACCGCAACCACCCGCAAGGTTATGGATCGTAGTTGCGGACTGCGAATTGCGAATCAGGAACCGACAACTCTTCGCGGCATGATGGCGCGATCGAGCCGCGGGTTCAAAGCCCGTTCGGTGCATCGACCGGCGAGATGTTGAACAATTGCGCAGGGTCATACTGAATCATTGAGGAGACCAAAGGCAGTCTGGTCAGCCTTCGCGTGTATGTGGCTTAGCAGATGATCGGACCATGTGTGATCATCAATGCCTTTCCTGTACATCACCTTCAATCCGTGATGTGATGCGCCCGTTGGGCTGATCCCGCCCGATCGCCCCGCATCGATCACATCTACGGTATGCACCGGCAACGTCACCACGGTCGCGTCGCATGACCGATAACGCAACGGCTGGAAGAACGTGTCCGGCTTCTTTCAGACCACCGATGTGTATTGTAGATAAGAAGATGGGGCAGACCCGCGCCGAGACATAGAGCAAGCTCCATTTTCGTGTAGTGGGAGTGTGGACATCGAACACACTTTGGCGAAGGAGAATCCGCGCGGGCTTTGAGTCCGCGGTTCGATATACAAAAACGAAGAACGCTATAGCCTGGCATACCCGTTGCGAGTCAGATTGCCCCACCAACAGGATCGCCGGGAAACGTTCCCTGGAGTCGCACCGATGGACGCCACTGAAATCTGCCCGTTGACCGAAGATGCCGTCGCAAAACTGCTCACCGGCCGGCAAGCCATAAGACCGAATGCGGGCCCCAAAGGACGCCGCAAAGCAACACGCTGGCCCTTTCCGGGAACGGTCGAGTTGTGGATTCCGGAGGAGTGCGGGATCGAGCGGTATACCCTGGCGACCTCAATCAACCTGAGTCTTCACGGCGTCGGCATCCGTTGCGACGAGGCACTGGCACCCGGCCTCGAACTCGCCATCGCTATCCATGAACCTGAAATGAGCTTCCACGGCCGGGCCGTCGTCCGCCACTGCACCGAAATCGAAGAGGACTATCTCATCGGCTTGCAGTTCCGCTTCGATGCGGCGTGAGCAAAGACGCCGAACGAATCCGGTGTCGGCGAGACAACGTCGCGCTGTTTACGATACGCGGTGCTACTCGCCGTCGGGGACGACCTCGACCACGCTGATGGCGTATTGTATGGTAACGTTGGAAGAACCGGATCCGCTCGCGGTCAGACGTAAAAGGACTTCCTCGGTGGCTTCAGCAGTGAACTCACCCGTGTCGGGACTGCCCGCCGATGAGCTGACGTCAATGACCAGCCCGCCGGCCGTCGGAACCCCGAAGTTAACCTGCCCAAACCGATCCTCCGACCCCAAGATTACGTTGACGATGTCCGTCGACTCCAGGTTGAGCTGATAGGTTGTATCAGCCTGCACCTGGAGAAGAAAAAAGTCGGCCTCGTCCGCCGGGGTTATCGTACCGGTCCGTTCACCGTCCATACCGATCGGAAGCGTGACGGCGTCATCCGGGGAGGTTCCATTGTCGTCAAAACCCAGATCCGTAATGAGCAACTCATAGGTAGCGCGCATGGGTCCGCGAACTAAATCGCGAATAGACTCGAGCACGCTGCCGGTTGAGTCGGCTGTGTCCGTCGAGGCATAGGCAAACTCGATCACCACCTCGCCGTCACCATATGCGACAAACATAACAGGCGGCTGCGATCCCTGGGAGCCACCGCCCCACGAGGATGAGACTGAGAACTCCACGGGTTCTGTGAGAGGATCACCCGAGACCACACCTACAATCTCATCGGGTCCTGTCGAGCCGGCGGTCGCCGCACTGACACCGGCGCTGACATGATAGACGTGACCTGCCTCCACGAAGGCGGTTGCGCAAAGCCCCTGTCCGCTGGACAGGTAGCCACTGGCGGTCTCGCCGGGGACGACCTCGATCTCGACCGTCCCGATGGTACGACCGGGGTGCTGTATGCACCCTGGTAGGCCGACCAGGAGGCCGACAACCAAGGAGCCCGGAAGCAACGCACGATGAAGCTGACCGCCGGGCACACGAATCCGTATCAGGTCTTTGCAACGATGCATTGTCATCACTGCGCCTCCCGCTTACATCATACTCGTCCGCCGTGCCGCGATGCTCAAGCGGATCACTCCGAGAAAATCCTCCGGCTCAGCGCTCCGAGAACTACACAACGGTGGTGTCCAAGTCAAGGGGAATGCCATTTACACCATCTTCCATCCGAGCGTCTCCTGACCGGGCAGCCCGACGGATGGCCCAAAGCAGGTGTGGAAGTTACGATGCTGCGCGATGGAGCCACATGTGAACGCTGATGTGGATGTAGCGAGGTCGCGGCAACGAGTCTGGCTCGAATGGGTCGGCTTTGCCGTCGCCTGCGTTGTTTTGATCGCATATCGTCTGCACGCCTTCGAGTTGCCGCTCGAGAACGACGAGTGCAACTACGCCCATATCGGCGGGCGGCTGCTCGCGGGTGACCGGCTGTACGTCGACGTGTGGGATCACCAGCCTTTCGGGATTTTCGCCCTGTTCGCGGGCGTGATTGCACTGTTCGGCGACGCGCCGGAAGTGTTCCGATGGATGACGACCGCTTTCTCACTGTCGTCACTGGGTTTTGTGTTTCTGATTCTGCGCCGTGTTTCCACGACCGGCGCCGCGATATCGGGAGCAATACTCTTTGCGATGGTGTCGTCGGATCCAGGGACAGCCGGCGAAGGGTGCAACCGCGAAATCTACATGAACACCCTGATTCTTGCCGCCTGGTATTTCGCCTTGCGCGGTGGAGACCGGGCCGGAGCGTGGCTTTTTGCGTCGGGTGTTGCGCTGGCTCTTGCATCCATGGTCAAGACGATCGTCGCGGTCCACTGGTTGTTTCTTGCCGTGTGGATTTTTGCCGCCGCATGGAGCAGTGCGGATGCCAATCGCCGCGTTCGATCCGTCCTGTTGTCGTTAATGTGGTTTGCAGCCGGACCGCTTGTCCTGTGGTTTGCTGCGTTTGCCTATTTCGCAGTTACCGGACGGTGGAGTGAATTCATCGATGCGGTTTTTCTGTTCAACCTGAGCTACAGCGGCAGCTCGGAGAGCTTCTTCCTGCGCTTCGTCTGCTTCTTCGCGCCGCACGGGCACCCATTCAAATTTGACAGTGCTCTGCCTCTGTGGATCGGCGGGATCGGCGCGACCGTATGGTTGATCGTTGATGCCATCATCAAGCGAAGCAGTAGCACGTTTGCAATTCTCTTGCTCGTTGTTGGCAGCTACGTCGCTATCTGCCTGCCGGCGAGGTTCTGGCCGCATTATTACTATCTGTTGATCCCCGCACTGGTCATTGCCGTGTCACTGGCCGTTGGACAACTGACCGCGCAGATTTACGATTCCGCAACGCTCAGCCGGACCGCTTCACGAATCGCATCAGCGGTGCTGCTGGCTGTCTTCCCCATCGCCCTGTTTGTCACCGAGTACCGTGAGTATCTGAGTGAGCCGCCGTTCGGCATTACGGTCACTCGCTATAACTCGCGCGACTTTTGGGGTCGCGCGCAGGGTGAGAACGTCCGCCGCGTCACTGATCCCGATGATGAGATTTTCGTGTTCGGCAATGACGCCGAGATCTACTACTACTCTCAGCGGCGGTGTGCTTCGCGATTTACGATGATCACGGGTGTGCAGAGTGGATACGCGGGAGCGGACCGGCGTCGCGAGACGCTGATAGCGGAACTGGAAGAGCGGCTGCCCCGCCTGATACTCGTACTCTTTGACGAGCGGCGTCCGTGGGATGAGTGGAAGGCGTTTTTGCGCAAGCACTACGGCGATCCGATCGGCTGGGATTTCCACGACCGCACACGCGAGCCGATCATGTTTGTCCTCGCTCGCAAGGATCAGCCGGTCGAACCGATCAACTGGGACTGGGACCGCTCGCAGGTCGGAGGCTGGCACCTGGACGACAGGCGGTAGCATTTTTCTTGCCCCATCCCGCTACGGTGGTATGCTCATTGTGTGATGACCTCGGGCACCCTTCAGATCGAGCGTATTCGGAATGAACTTCGGACGAAGCGGATCGACAGGCGCATAGACTGCGTCGAGTCCACCACCAGCACGAACGACGAAGCGTGGCGATGTATCGATGCAGAAGATGCCGACGGGCTGGTGATCTTCGCGGAGTATCAATCCGCCGGGCGTGGGCGGCTGGGGCGAACATGGCACTCGCCGCGTGGGGCCGGTCTGCTGTTTAGTGTCATGTTGATCGACAAGCGCGCCGAACTGACGGGCGGTGAGCTTGGCCTGATCGCCGCCGTCGCCGCGTGCGGCGCGATCACCGCCTGCACGGATGTGGCTGTGACGATTAAGTGGCCCAATGACCTGATGGTGTCGGACCGGAAACTGGGCGGTATCTTGATCGAGTCGCGCGCCAGACCGGATGAAACCCGCGCGTTTGTCGTTGGGATTGGGATCAACTGCCTGCAGCACCGCGGGCATCTGGCGCCGGTGCTGGGTGAATCGGCTACGTCGCTGGAGCTTGAAAGTGCGGACACGGTGGATCGAACGCGGTTGGCGATCCGTCTGTTGACCGAGCTTGATCGATGGCTCGACGAGCCGCAAAGCTGGGACGACGCGGATCTTCACCGTGAGTGGCTCGCCTACGCCGAGCCGATGGGCCGCCGTGTCAGGCTTCAGCACGCAGGACGGGTTTACGGTGGTTCAATGATTGACGTTGACCCCCGTGCTGCGCTGGTGGTGCGGCTCGACGACGGCGGTGTTCGAGCGTTCGACGCAGCCACGACTACGGTCATCACAACCTCTGGTGCAGACGAGCGCTCGACGGCGCAGGATCATGTTGGTTGACCCGGAGGCGAGGATTGGGCAGGAGGCCCTGAACATGCCACAGCCAACGAAGCGACGCCGTGTTACGAGGCGACCCATTGAGCTTCACCGATCCGGCGGACCGTTCATGTGGGGGCTTGTACCCAGGCGCGCCCGTGGTGGAAGAGAGACCCGCAACGATCCGGACGAGTTCACGCCTTCTGCGCAACGTTCCAATGTCAAGCACGTCGAACAATCCACGTGGCGGATCAGCCCTGCAGCCTGCGCCTCAATGCTGCTTGGCGTCACCACCGGGATGGTCATCGCCGGTATGTGCGCCCGGTTCGAGCAGATCTTCGGCGAGTACGTATTGTCCGGTCGGGCGGTTGCGGAAGGTGTCGTCGGCACCACGTTACTGGCACTGGCGATTGGTATATGCGTACCCCAGCGGTTTGCGATGTGGGTTTGTACGGTGGCGTGGCGGCGTTTTCTGTTGCGCGGTCAGCCGTCCGATATCTCAGGTGAGTACCTGAACCAGGCCGGCGCCGATCGCCCGCTCTACTGGGTGGTTTTGTCGGTGATTGCACTCGCTGCGGGAGTTGCAACCGCGCTGCTGCCGCCAAGTGTGTGGCTTGCGCGTGCAGGTTACGATTGGATGTATGCGCACTTCCTCTGGTCGGTTGGACCGCTCGCAATCCTCCAAGTCGTGATCGTGTTTGCGGCCGGTCTGATTCCGCTCACGATCCTGGGACTGGCGGTGTCGTGCGTGCACCATCTGAGCTGTCCCTACGGGCGCTGGGAGACGAGGGCGACGGCGTGGCTGTTGATCGGTGCAGCCGTGGGCACGTTGATCTCGGGCTGGATCGCGATGGCCAACGGTCATGGGAGTCTGATCCTGATCGCCGCGGCGCTGCCGGCGCTGGTTGTCTCACTTGTGTCTGCGGCCTCCGGTTCGTCCGGGAATGAGGGATCGCGTCAGGCCGTCGAGACGGAGCCGGTGCCGCTTCCAATCTGGAGCGATCGCTGGCCGACGCTGCTTCGTGCCGGGATTGTGACAGTCGGAGCGGGAAGCGCGTGCGCCCTGGCCGTCTGGATTGAATACTTCGACAAGATCGGGCTGCGACCTGGGATCTTCGTGCCGGTGATACTGCTGGCGATGGGCGTCGGCGTGCGGATGGGTTGCCGGGCCAAACGTTCCGGACTTCGATCGGTCGGCGGGTTTGGGATCGCGTGCGCAGCCGCCGGCGTCATCGTTGCGGCAAGCACAGTGGTATTCACGGAACCGATTGTCCACAGCAGCGGTGTCGCCGTCCTGTTAGCATGCGTAAGCATGGTCGCCGTCGGCTTTGCTATGGCATACGGACGGCAGACGCTGTTGCATCGAGTGGCAAGCAGATCGTACGCCGGTGCCACAGTTTTGACACGGACGCTCGTCTCCGCGGCGCTGATCGTCTGGCTCGGGGCGCCGATTGCGGTCAGCTTGGTTGGCAGGCCGATCACCCTCGTAATTCTGGCCCTGTCACTTCTGGCCATGGGCGGCACGCTGATCGTTCACGAGCCGGGCCATTCTCCGCGAACGCGGCGGGCGCGCCTTTGTGCCGTGTTCGGTTCGGCTGCAGCGATGATCGTACTGGCGTGGTTTACGCCGCATCTGTGGCGGTGCGATCCGCTTCCGTATCAAACGTCGGCCGGATCGCAACCGGCCGGCGGAGCACATCTCAGCGCGGGGGAGTACAGCCCCATATGCCAAACAGCCGATCCATAGTGTAATGCGAGTGGGACCGACCGCGTCGGCCTCCCGTATCGATCAATCACCCGATATCCAAAGGAGACATCCATGCATTCGCGATATCAGTATCAAAAACACCGGTTGCTCTACGGCGCAATCACGTTCTTCGTCCTGCTGACCTGCATACGCGTGTGGGTCGGGCCGATGACGATCGTCAAGGAAGCCCACGCTCAAATCCCCGACGCCGGGCTGCAGCGTAAACAATTGTTGGAGGAAACTCGCCGGACCAACGAACTCCTTACCGAGATCAGGCAACTCCTCAAAGACCACACGTTCAATGTGCGGATGAAAGGTGCCGATAACCAAGCGGATGCGCCCGCGAAGCGCCGTGGTGGCCGATAATCGCCGGTTCCGGATGCACTAACCGGCGTGACCGGTCCGCTGCCGCTCGTTTCGATCCCGGCAGCGGTTGCGTATGACCGCCATAAGGACCGCGGCGCGATCAGACGGGCGACAAGGGTAAACACACTGCGACCGCATCCGCGTGGTGACCGGATCAGAAGATGCGATCCGCCGGACCTGACACAGTTGCACGACCGTACCGCTTCGTGAGCGCCGGTATGACCTCTTTCTCGCATACCTGCCACGAGCGAGACGCAGATGCCTGCCTCGAGGCAATGCGCCGACCGTGCCTAGCGAGGTTTCTCGTGACGCTTGCCACCCTGATCGCCACATCGACGGCCGTGTTCGCCCAAGACAACATATCGGATGAGTCGGTCCCACGCGGCGCGCCCGCGGAGATCACCGTGACAGCCCGCGGGACCGTGCGGATGCACGTGGCTGATTTACCGCTCTCCACCATCTTGCACCTGCTGTCGCTGGAAAGTCGGCGCAACATCATCGCCTCGCCGGGCGTAGGAGGAACGGTGACGGCGAATCTCTACGACGTCACGTTCGAGGAAGCGTTGGAAGCAATTCTGCTGGCCAACGATGCCGGTTATCAAATCGTCGACAACTTCGTGTACGTCCACACGAACCAGGAGCTGGCTGAGATTAAGGCGGCTCGCGCCGGATCGCCGGTTACCAGGATCTATCGGCTCAACTACGTCTCCGCCGTTGATGCCAAGTCTTACCTCAGCCCCCTGCTCGGAGAGAATGACAGTATTTCGCTTCCGCCTCCTCCGGCAACAGGGCTCAAGAGCGAATCGGAAGAGGGCGGCGGCTTCACAAACGCAGCCCAGGAGTTCATCATTGTCACCGCCCGGGCAGACGTGCACAGACAGATCAGGTTCGTGCTTGACCAGATTGACGTTCGTCCGCCGCAAGTGTTGGTTGAGGCCACGATCCTTCGGGCTGAGCTCACTGACAATAACTCGCTTGGCATTGATTTCACATTGGTCGGCGGTGTGGACCTGGAATTGCTCGGAGCGAGCTCCCGCGGCCTCACCGACCTGACCCTTGGAACTCTACCGCAGGATCGGTTTGAGCAGTTCAACGCGGCGGCCGCTACCGACTTTGCGGGCAACGTGCAGGACGGCGGTCTGACGATCGGAATCATCAAAGACAACGTAGCGCTTTTCTTGCGAGCGCTCGAGGAGGTCACCGACACCATCGTTCTGGCAAATCCCAAGATCCTGGCGCTCAACCGGCAGAAGGGGCAGGTAATCGTCGGTCGGCGCGACGGCTTCATGACGACCACGGTTACCGAGACCCAGGCCGTGCAGACCGTCGAGTTCCTCGAAACCGGCACGCAGCTCGTCTTCCGCCCGTTTGTCGCTGACGACGGATTCATCCGCGTGGAACTGCACCCCGAGGACAGCGTCGGATTCATCAACGCGCAAGGCCTCCCGTCCGAGCAGACAACCGAGGTGACAACGAATGTCATCGTGCGTGACGGTGAGACGATTCTTATCGGCGGGCTGTTCCGCGAAGTCACCACTGACGCCCGGTCTCAGATTCCGGGATTGGGCGACCTACCCGGTGTTGGGGTGCTGTTTCGATCCAACAGCAACTCGACCGCCCGTGAAGAGGTCATCATCCTGCTCACCATCCACATCGTCAAAGACCACGATGCCTATGCGGCCTTCTCCCGTGAACAGATCGAAGCCATCGAGCGTATGCGCGTCGGCTTGCGCCGGGGCTTGATGTGGCATGGCCGCGAACGCATTGCCCAGGCCCAATATGCCAAGGCCCTCGACGCTTTGTCCGAAGGCGATCGTGACAAGAGCTTGTGGCATGTGAACATGGCCCTGCACAACAATTCCCGGTTCATGTCGGCCATTCAACTGAAAGAAACGCTACTAGGTCGGCGCGCGTGGGACGAGGACGGTACGGCCGGCCGCATGTTCCTCCATCGACTGATCTCGCAGGACCGCGGCTATAATCTGCCTGCATTCGGCCGGCCAAAGCCGCCGACGATCGGTGCGGACCGGCCGGTCGGGACCGACAACACAACAGAGGACTTTGACGCTGACTCATAAACGAGCAGGCGCGGGCGGTGAACGGTCATGATACGTTACATACAACTGGTGCTGATCAGTTCGGCGGTCATGACGACCGCCTGCAACGCGTTGAAACATACTGATGCCAAGCTGGAGGCACAGCAGCGATGGAACCACGTCCGCAGCCGTGTCAAGCATCAACTTGCCGAGCAGCAGTATAACGGCGCGTTGTTCGACGAGGCGGTCCGCACGATCACCGAATCGATCACGCTCGATCGCAACCAGGTCGACGCATACGTGCTGCTGGCGCAAGCCAACCTCGAACTCGGTAAGATCGCATCGGCATGGCGATCGCTCGAGGCAGCCGAGCGTCTGGGGCTCACATCACCCGATCGGATCTACCTGCAAGGAGTCATTCTGGAACAAAGGGATCAGCTCGAAGCCGCCGTAGCGAAGTACGCACAGGCCTGGGCGCTTGACCCCAACAATGTGGACTACCTCGTCGCCCAGGCCGAGTCTCTTGTTGCACTGGATCGTCCGGTGGAGGCGATGGAACTTCTCGACGAACATGCGGACCGGCTCGATGATGACGGGACAATCCCCGCACTCACCGCGCACATCGCCGCGCTTATTGGTGACACGGTTCAGGCCTCGAAGCGCTATGAGCAGGCCTTGATCGCCGACCGCGGGAATCGATTGATCGCGGAGGAGCTGGGGCGGCTCCTGGTACGAGCAGGACGGTATGATGAGGCGTTGACCGTCCTAAGCCCGCTCGTTACCGAATCCGGCAGTGACGCTGAGGTGAGCGGTGTAGTCCTGAGGGCACTAGCAACCTGCCATCTGGCATTGAACGATCCGAAATCGGCAAAGCACGTTCTGGCTCACTACGCGGCGCAGCACGAAAGCGACGCCCTCGCCCAACTCCTGCTCGCAAAGGCGGCAATAGCGACGAATGATGTTTGGACCGCAATACGCGCCGTTGACTTGGCGCAGCAGCACGAGCCGGACCGCCCCGAGCTGTGGCTCGTGCGAGCGACCGTCCGGTGGAAACGAGGCGACCTGGCCGGCGCCGCGAGCGACCTCTACGACGTCCTCGCCAACAGCCCCGACGACGTTGAGGCTCATTGTCTCCTCGCGGAAGTCTTGCACGCTCAGAACCGCTCGGAGGCAGCTCAGTCTCACTTTCAGCGAGCGTTGGAAATCGAACCTGACTTTGCATGGGCGACGATTGGACTTGCAGCTGTGAAACGCAGCCAACACAAGCTCCTTCCCCAACCGGCGACGCCCAAGCTCACCTCCGCAACGGATCGCGAGGTGCCCGGCGAATCACGCCCATAGTGCAAATGGGCGTACCGCCCACGTGTCTGCAGCACTCCCTTGAGAATGTGCGTCATCCACCCCCGCGGTAAAAAGGCGCCAGCGTGCCTTGCGGCCCAATTACGGTTCGCACACGGCTCGCGGATTTCGAGCTGTCGTCGTCCTGCAGACCACTTTCGAGCAGGTACCCCCCCCCCCGAAGACGCACGCCCCGAAAAATGGCGTACAAGATTTGACTTTTATCGGGCGGGGATGTATACTATGGTTGGAGGTAGAGGTTTACGGCGGTTTGATGAGCGGAAGTTGATTTTATCATTGTATGCACGATTTATATGTTTATTCCGAATACGTCGAATTGATCGATCCATACGCTAGTATCTATCTGACCGAGTTGTTCCGCCATCTTCCTTGCTCATAAAGACCTATCCGACATCAGGACCGTCATCTACCTAGCCAGAGTGTGTTTCCGCGCTGACGGTTGTGCGCGCTTTTGCGCCGTTCCGTCGTGCGAAGTGTCGCTGACGTTGCGCCGTGCAACCACGCGAAACTTCCTGAAGGAGCGCGATGATGATCAATCGGCTGGGTCAAATAGGTCCGAAGCGGACTGAGCCGAGTTCGGCGGCAGAGTGCTTGACGTACGTTCCAACGCCGAGCCACAGGTGTCTTCCCGCCGGCGCTGACGCGGACCGTGTACCCGGTTGCCATCGTCTCAAAACCGAATCCAAGATCGAATGTAAGACCACAGCCGCCAAGGGAAACCATCCGGGAGCGGGGCGACCCGTTTCCGGTGTGCGGCTGCGATACGAATGTCCCAATCGAGCGTACCTTGGGGTTTTGCCGGTCAACCTCCCGGAATTAACCCCACCCTTCCCACTCCCGCCTTGGTCGCGCTTTGCGTCGCGTACGCCAGGCCGCTGGCCGATCGGCTTCGACCCGAGCCGACGGCGTGCGTCGACGCTGGCGCCACCAGGGTTAAACCGATGCCGGGTCGGGAAGGTAATGAACACGAGTTTTCGGATGCGTGGACCGCTACGGTCGCCTTCGACAGGAGCAAGACACAGAGACGGGCGGTGGTGGGGACCAACTTGCCCCGACTGTGCATAAGAGGGCGACCGGGCGGCTGCGATCCTGTCTATAGTGTGCGTCAAGGTAAACGAATCCCGCCCAGGCCCGCGGCCACCAGCATAATGGGAGCGCGGTTGACGCCCCGCCTCCTACGCCCCACACGCGGGCCGGGCGGTTTTCTTTAGCCCAACCTTCGCAAAGTTGAGTGTGGAACCTCGTTTAAGGGGTCGGGAAGG
>CAZJTP010000060.1:0-21864 GCA_964548955.1 uncultured Phycisphaeraceae bacterium | reverse complement strand
GTAGAGCGAGCGGCTGTTAACCGCTAGGTTGTAGGTTCGAGTCCTACTCGGGGAGATGCGGAAAAGCCTATAAAACAAGTGGTTTCCGGCGAAAGGCCAGTGTAAGCCAGCTACCCCCGAATTTGCATTACTACCCCTCATGCCTTGACGGGGGTAGAGGGTCGGGCGTACCCTGTACCCGCCATGAACGCCAGGACGCCACAACTCCGACGACACAAGACCGGAGTCTGGTTCTGCCGTTGGGGCGGACGAGACCACTACTTCACCAAATCCAAACGCGATTCGCAAGCCCGCTACCTGGAGAGCCTCAAGCTGTGGGCGGAGTGGCGAGGGGAGCGAAACACGAAACGGCTCCCGCTCATCACGCAGTCCATCGCCGTTGTCGATGTCGCCGACCTGTTCCTTCAGGCGAAGGCCCTTGAGCGCGGCGAGGCGACGCGCGAATACTACCGGAAACATATCAAGCGGTTTCTCCTCGCGTATGGTCCGGTGCGATGTGACATGATTAAAGCACAGCACCTCCAGGGCCTGAAGGAGGACATGCTGCGCCATGGCTTTGCGCCGAAGACGGTCAACCATGATCTTGGCGCGGTCAAGACAATGCTCAGGTGGGCGATGGACTTCGACTACATGCCCATTGTCAGACTGGAGGGCGTCAAGAAGATTCCGCTCGGTCCGCCGAAAGTCAAGGCGGTGCCTATCGAAGAGATCAAGAACATGGCGGAACAGGCACCGGAGACGATGGCCCCGTGGCTTGCCCTGAATTATCTCTGCTTGATGCGCCCTTCTGAGGTGATTCGCGTGGCGCGGAAGGAGGGAGAGTGGATCGAGGACGGGATATACGAAATCGAAAACAAGGTCGGCAGGCGCACCGGGATGCACAGGCAAGTCGTCTTCTCCGACGAGGCGTTAGAGTGGTTCGCGCTCATCGAACCCCGCTGGTCACGGCTGGACTCGTACTCGCAGGCAGTGCGCGACTTCTTCGGGAGCGGCGGGCCTGGTCGGCTAAGGCACAGTGCAGCGACTCATCTTCATCGAGTGGGGGTGGCTCGGGGAGATGTTGACATCCTACTAGGGCACCTACCAGGGCGCGTGTCCTTGACCTACGCCCCCATAGCATGGCAGCCTCTTCGCGCGTTGGCGGCCCGACTAACTCTACGATCCGACGCTGAATCTCATCCATAGCAAAGCTCTGATCGGCATTCCGCTCCCGTGGCTGAATCTGCATACGAACGATTGGTCGCTGCGCCACGGAGGTCATCTCACGGGGCCGCGATGTGCGTCCGATAGGTCCTCCTCGTTGAGTGCCATGTTATGGCACCTGTCCTCTACCGTGCTGAACGCGCAGTCCTATCGGTCCAGGCGAAAAGACCAGCTCGTTTGCGAATGTGCCGCCTGGATCATGCCGATCACCGTGTGGCAAGAAGCCGGCACCCACTTGCAGGCTGGCATTCCTACAAAGGTCCAAGCATGAAGGAGTAATCCAAATGGTGAATAGCGCTGTAGCCGACCCGCCGAAAGAGGCGGAGAAGTCCGAAAACAAAGGGCCCAATAAGGGCGGGACGCGCGCGTCCCAGATACTTGAGCAAATGTCGCGTTTCGAGGATGAGATCAAGATCATCAAGGACCGCTGGGAAACCTACGAACGCGCGGGCAAGGAAGCCTTGAGCGCACTCCTCGACATGGGCGAGAAACTCGCTGTCGTGCGAAAGTGGCTCGATGAGCGGAACGACGCGCTCCCCAAGGAACGGGGCATTGCGTGGGAACAGTGGTGCAAGAAGAACCTCCCCTTCGGGAAACGCCAAGCGGATCGCTATCGCAGAATCTACAGGAACAAGGGCAAGATCAAGTTCACGGAAAATGAGAGGGTATCGGTTCGGGCGGTGCTGAGCATGATTGATGGATCGGCTGGAGGAGGGACGGGCAGGTTGCGACCCGTGGGGAAGGGTAAGAGTGACATCAAGTCGAAGATCGAGGCGGGACCGACGGGCAGCGTATCGGCTGGTACCACGGGCCACCAGATTAGGTTGACTTGGCGGGATGATGAGATCGGCAAGTCGCTCTCGAAGAAGGGCGAGAAGGCGGTCGCGCCGGACGAAACCGACATGCTCGCCACAGCTTGCGCGAAGCTCTTCGGTTTCACTCTCAACTCGAAGCACGGTGATCTCGGCAGGAGGGTGTGCGATGTAATCCGTCAGCTTCCTTCCGCCCCGCAGGACGCTGATGCGCTCGAGGCCGTGATCCAACGAATGGAGTTCGCGTTGATCGGACCCGCCAACATTGGCGGAAACGGCAACCTCGGCGCAACCGGGCCGACAGGCGCAACCGGACAGATGGGCTTGTCCGCGCCGACGGGGATGACCAGTAGGCAGCTCGTTGGTGCGGGCGAGCAGGCGGCTGGCTGACGCGGCAGAAGCCGTGAGACAGGCGAACGGCAAGGGCCGCTCAATGCGGCCCTCTTCGTTGCGCTGAGACGCGAGGTGGAGCGGCCGCTCACCTGAGAACCTTTCCGGGCCGCCCGCCTCGCGGCGGGCGTCCTCCCCGAAGCAGGTCCCCGCTGCCGCGAGACAGGGACCCCGACCGCCGGGGCGTAGACGCTACGACCGTTGGGCGTCGTCGCGGCCGCCTGCCGAGGGGAACCGCCGCCCGCCAGGGCGGCGGCCGTGGCTGGATCGCCCAGGACGGGAGCGGATTCACCGGGGCCAGGATGCCCGCGACTGCCACGCCGGCGGTGGGTTCTGCCGGAATCGACGGAACGCAGCCCATGCCGCCGGGGCGACCGAGGGCGGCCTCCAGGGCGGTTTCATGGCGATTCCATGCTGCAATCGCCGATTCCAGCCCAACTTCAACAGCCGCCTATACCCGCGGACTCGCCTCTCTTCGCGCCCTGGATTGCTGCGGATAGTTGGTTCATGGCCGCGTTTGGCGATCTCGGTGGCCTTGCCGGAGAAAAGCACAACTCTGTGCGCTCGGCACGGAGTCCTGACGCATGTATCCTCAGAACAGAGGCGTAGGCAGGGAGCCGTTCATCTGCTACGATGGCGGTATTGCGTTTACAGTGCAGCCTTGGCGGGCGCGACGGCAGAGAGAGGGCTTGACGCCCTGGTACATCGGTCGTCAGGCTTGGGCCGGAAACCGCCGCATTTCACCAGACTGCTACTCGAATGTATCGGCGAGGTCTGATAGCAAGACGTGACCGCTTTGTCAAACCGGAGGCCATGAGAATGTTTGCGCGAACGTTGCAGATGCTTCCTGCTCTCGCTTTGTCCTTTGGTGTCGTCGTCACCGCAGCCAACGGGCAGAAGATGTATTGGACGGTTTACGGCTACGATGTGATCCAACGCGCTAACCTGGATGGGGCGGACATCCAGACTCTTGTCGGAGGGTTAGACGGCCTGCAAGGTATCGCCCTCGATCCGGACGCAGGGAAGATGTATTGGACCCTTAACCATCCGCCCTATAAGATTCAACGCGCCAACCTCGACGGCTCCGTCGTCGAAGACCTCGTCACAACCGGGCTGCTCTCTCCCTATGACATCGCCCTCGATCCAAGTTCAGGAAAGATGTACTGGACTGATTGGGGTGCCGCAAGAATCCAGCGCGCCAATCTGGATGGTACAAATGTCGAAGACCTTGTGGCAACGGGATCGAATAGTCGCCCGGCTGGCATAGCCCTCGATGTAGTTGGTGGGAAAATGTACTGGACCGATGCGGGTTGGGAGACGATTTCCCGTGCCGACCTCGACGGTTCAGACCCCACCGACCTAGTCACCATAGCCGGGCCGGGTGATGTAGCGGACATTGCCCTCGACATCAGCGCGGGCAAGATGTACTGGGTAGTCACCGCTGAGTGGAAAATCCAGCGGGCCAACCTCGATGGGTCAGCCGTCGAAGACGTTGTGGTTCCTGATATTAGCCCTCACGGGATCGCTCTCGACGTGGTCGCAGACAAGATGTATTGGATCGGGTGGAGTACGACGGAGCACAAGATTCAACGAGCTAATCTGGACGGATCAGATGTCCAAGACCTCGTAACAACAGGGCTATACTGGCCCGCAGGGATCGTGCTCGATCTAACACCTAAACCCACCGTGTACTATGTTGATGACGATGCCTGCCCTGGACCGGGGAGCGGAACCGAGGTCGATCCGTTCTGTAGCATCCAGGATGGCATCGATGCGGCCAACGACACGGACACGGTCTTGGTCTCGCCCGGCACGTACAATGAGACGATCAACTTCCTCGGCAAGGCTATCACGCTGCGCAGCTCGGACGGCCCCGATGTGACCATCATCGACGGAACCGGCCTGAACGACAGCGTGGCCAAGTGCATCGGTGGTGAGGGGCTAGACACTGTCCTAGATGGATTCACGATAACGGGAGGGGATGCGTACGACGCTGCTGGGATGCTCAACGTCAACAGCAGCCCGACGGTGACTAACTGCATGTTTAGCGGGAACACGGCGACCAATGCCGGCGGCGGGATGCACAACGATGGCGGCAGCAACCCGACGGTGACCAACTGCAAGTTCAGCGGGAACACTGCAAATTTCGGCGGTGGGATGTATAACAACGACAGCGGGCCAACGGTGACCGATTGCGCCTTCAGCGGAAATCAAATCAGCCGTATTGGCAGCGGGGGTGGGATGGCGAACGTGGGTGGTAGCACTCCATCCGTGGCCAATTGCGTATTCAGCGGCAACACCGCAAGTGACCATGGTGGCGGGATGGTCAATTTCTACAGTAGCCCGACGGTAACGAACTGCCTCTTTTCTGCAAATACAGCTGCGGGGTTTGAAGGTATCGGCGGCGGAATGTCCAACTATTACAGCAGTCCAACGGTAATCGGCTGTGTCTTTGCGAGCAACACGGGAAACCTTGGTGGCGGGATGGCGAACCTGTATAGCGAACCGCCAATCGTGGCTGGATGTACGTTCTTCGGAAACACTGCGGATAGCGCAGGAGGGGGTATGTGGAATAGCGGCAGCAGCCCGATCGTTGCTACTTGCACATTCAGCGAGAATAATGCGAATACGGGCGGTGGGATGCACAATCACAACATCAGCGCACCAATCGTGAGCAACTGTATGTTCCTAGGCAACCTCGCGGCCGGGGGCGGCGGGATGAGTAATAGCTTCAATTGTAATCCGACAGTAACCAACTGCATTTACTCTGGAAATGCTGCGGCGGGTAACGGTGGCGGAATGTCAAACTCCAGCGCCAGCCCGGCGTTGGCCAACTGCACGTTCAGCGGAAACAGTGCGGGCAACCATGGAGGCGGGATATACAACAGCGCACTCAACCTGACGAGCTATAACTCCGTTCTCTGGGCCAATTCCGATAGCCAAGGAATGGGGCAATCTGCACAAATCTACCGCCTCGCGGGAGGTTCCGGTATCGTTAGTTACTCTTGTATTCAGGGGCTGGTTTCTGGAGGTGAGTTTGACGACGGGACCAATACCGGAAATGAACCGTTGTTCGTGCGCAACCCCGACCCGGGGCCGGACGGTGCGTGGGACGGCGTGGATGACGACTACGGCGACCTTCACTTGCTGCTTGGGTCACCTTGCATCGACGCCGGTAACAACGATTCCGTCCCACCCGACATAGCCGACCTTGATGGGGACGGAGACACGGCCGAGCCGACGCCGTTCGACTTGGACGGCAATCCGCGTTTCGTCGATGATCCTGCGACGCCGGACAGTGGGAACGGGACACCGCCCATCGTGGACATGGGTGCATACGAGTATAAGGCCACTTGCGACCTGCCAGGCGATTGCGATGACGGGCTATTCTGCAACGGCACCGAATCGTGCGTGTCTGGCTTCTGCCAGCCTGGAGCGCCTGTCGAGTGCAGCCACCTGAATGACCAATGCAACGTCGGTGTGTGCGATGACGATCTGGACGAGTGCGTCAAGGAACCTGCTAACGAGTTGCAACCGTGCGATGACGGTGCATTCTGTACAGTAAACGAGTCTTGTACCGGCGGGGTTTGTGGCGGTGGATCGACGCGCGACTGCGATGATGGCGTCGGCTGCACAGACGATTCATGCAACGATTCCACCGAATCCTGCGACAACATCCCGAACCATGTTAGCTGCGACGACGGCGACCCATGCACCGGGTCGGAGTCCTGTGATACCGTTAGCGGGTGCGTGCATCAGCTCAGCGAAGACTGCAACGGGAACGACATCGAGGATTCCTGCGATTTGGACGCGGGTACCAGCGGGGACTGCGACGGCAATAGGATCCCCGACGAATGCGATCCCGATGCGGATGGCGACATCATCCCGGATGTCTGTGACAATTGCCCGGCTGTAGCCAATCCGCTTCACGCCGACACCGACGGAGACGGTGCCGGAGACCTCTGCGACACGTGCCCCGGCGACGCAGACGACGAGTGCAACCCGGACGGCTCCGCCGCCGGTGAGTTCTCGGCTGACGAAGGTGGTTCGTTGCAGACGCCCGACGGGGCCTTGACCATCGACATCGAACCGGGCGACCTTCCTGACGATCTGACGCTCTCCGTAACCGAGACCGTCTTCAACGATCCCGAGGTGGACTTGACGCTTGGCCCCAATCCGGGTCTGGGACGGGCCGTCGCGGTGTACAATTTCGAGCCGGACGGCCTGGTCTTCGACAGCCCGGTGACCATCACGATCGTCAAGGATGTCTCTCACCTCAACGCGAATCAGCGGAACCGGCTGACGCTGTACCTCTACGAGGACCCGAGATTCATGGACATTCAGGCCAGTTGTTCTATCGTCGAGGAACCGCCCGGGATGTTCATCGCAACATGCACCGCGGAACTCGCGCATTTCTCCTACTACGGCTCCATCGCACCGCTGGACACCGACAGCGACGGCGTGTTCGACGACTTCGATGGAGTCGCGGACAACTGCCCAACGGTGTCGAACCCGGACCAAACGGATAGCGACGGCGATGACGTCGGCGATGCGTGCGAACATCTGGCGGAGATACCCACCGTCTCTGAATGGGGCATGGTCGTGATGGTGCTGCTCGTGCTTACAACCGGGACGATTGTGCTTGGGAGGCGTCGGCAGCTCGCGGTGTAGCGTTCAGTGGTGGGACCGAACTCACGGCGTTCAATCGAATCTCCTGCGCTCGTCACGGCGGCTACGGAGGATGTAGTATGGACGGCGAATTGTGCCTAAAGGAGCTGGATCGGGCTATCGTTGACACGGCCGATGCGCTTGGTGTCATTGATCGGCTGCTTGACAAGATGGCCAAGTATCTCAACCGCAAGAAGATCAGGAAGCTCGAAAGCAAGATCGATGAGTTTGAGCGCCATGCGGAGCGGCTCGATGAGAAACAGCGCGTGATCCAGCAGCAACTTTCGGCGCTCGAAGGGAGAATCTCATCCCTCAATCGAGAAAAACGACAGTTCAAAGGCACCGATGTGCTGACCCTTGGGGCGGGCTACCTTGCACGACGGGGCGTTAAGAGCCTTCAGCAGTCCCACTACGAGGCAGTTCACGCTCGCCGCGAAAGCAAGATCGAGAAACTTCGTACCAAAGCTGATAGGGTACGGACGAGGATCAGCGAGATGGAGACGGCACTCGACCGACTTCGCAGCGAAGCCAATCCGTCCCTCTTGGCGCGGATTCTGCGCTGGTTTCAGCTTCTGAAGAACATCGTCTCGTCCGTGGTCAATCTCGTCGTCGGAAATGTGCTGCGGTCGCTAGCGGCCCTTGGCGGGGCCTATGCAGCCACTTCCAGAATGTAGGGTATGGCGATTGCGCGACAAGCGGACCCAGATGCGGAGGAATCATGGTGCAGAGGTACTGACCGAAGCTCGCAAGCTGGCGGTTTCGCTCCGTCGGCTCGTGCGTTCGGTTCGTCTTAGAAGAAACGCACCACCGCGAAATCCTGCGAGGGAACGCGCTGTCCTCATACAGATCTCGGTCAACTTCGCCCTCTTCCTTGTCTCACGACCCATCATGGCAACCACACTTGGCGCGACATCAGCGGACCATTCCCGCAACATTCCGTGGATGTTATTGCTCGCCGTGTTGATGGGCGTCGCCTTCATCGTTCTACATAGAGTGATGTCCGGTTCCGCTCGCTGGATCGTTCTGGCTGCTGTTGGGTTGGCGTGCGCCGGACTGGGCGGATTTCTGTTCGACGGTTTTAGCATCATTGCCTTCGTGTGGAGTGGAATCATTACCGCATCGGCGGTATGCGTTGCGGCGGGGCGGAACTATGTTGAGGCGCTTGTCCGGGATGCCGAGGCTACCCGCGAGAACGACGGTGATTCCGCCGCGTTAGGGAACATCCAGACGGCCGTACATTTCGTCATCGCGCGGACGGTGGAGAGTCTTTTCGCCATCGCCGCTATAGGCGGTGTGTGCGGTAGTATCCTATTCAAGAGCGGATGGGAAAACATCGAAACGAAGCTGAACGCCGCGTGGATGGCGGTCGGGTTTGGCCTGCTGTCTCTGTTGTGCCTCGCTTGGCTGCTGCTGCCCGCGCTCCAAGCGCTCACGGCATTGCGGGGTACGGTTGACAGAGCGGAGCGGCCTGCCGAGCCGTGAGCTGTCGGCTTCGTGAGCGTCCACGCGTGGGTTCTCGCAACGCGCCCACGGGCGACTCTGGAGTAGCGCGGTCGGTGTTAGAAAACTCGATGTTAGGAGTCTCGCCGGAGATGCCTCGCAGGGTGGCTTTCCGACTCCGACCCCGAATATGCGGGGTGGGAAGTTTTTGGCCTCCGGTTATGCATCCGGGTGGGGTTGACAACCCGCCCCGGCTTTTCCGGGCGGTGTTGAGTCGCCGAGTTCTAGGTGGATTTCGTGATTGTCGATTCGCCAACATCAATGGCGCTTTGACCCTATCGTTTGGGGACCTTCCTGGTCGGTCGTTCGTGATGTGGATCAGCGGCAGGCGTCGACGTTCCCCTCGGCACGCTTGACCATTCGAGAAACGGTCCTTGTCGAAATGCCAAGCGCGGCCGCCACCTCGCGGATCGTGAGTCCCCGTCGGCGAAGCTCGATGACCCGTTGGGGATTGGCACTCAACCCGGTGCCGGGTTTCCGGCCTCCCCACTTTCTGCCTGCCGCCTGCGCCGCCGCGATCCCGGCGGCTTGGCGTTCACGGAGCCGCGACCGTTCCATCTGCGCGATATGCAAAAGCAGGGATGCGATCATCTGACCGATCTCACCGGCGAAATCGACTTGCAGGGTAATGACCACCAGACGCACGCCGTGCTTGAGCCAGTCCGCGAGCAACACCATTCCTTCGACAGCATTTCTGGCGATCCGGTCCAAGGCGTAGACGATCACGGTCGTCGTCTCGCCCAGGAAGATCGACCGCTTTAGGTCGTGCAGTGCGGGACGGTCCATCACCGCGCCGCTGATGCCCTCGTCGATGTACCACCGTGCGTCCGTGATGTCGTTGGCAGACAGGTAGCGCTCGATCTCCCTCCGCTGCGAGGCCGTTGTCTGCGACCGTGAACTGATCCTCGCGTAGATGGCTGTTGCCACGCTTGCCCTCCGTCCCGCCGCCGAAACCTGCGACAGGAATTGTTCAGTTCAAACGGCAGTGCTGCATGGCTCTCCGAATCACGCCTCAGGGTGCCGGGAACGGCCCCTGGCCGCGCGGGACTTCAAATGTCACCCCTCGCCCCTGCGATTTCCCGGTTCCGGGCCGCCTTCGGCGGCCCTTCCTTCAGCAGCTTCGGTCGGACTGTCAAGCGTCTCGTCCCACCCGGCTAAACAACCTGCGTTCGGTCTCAGCCGCAACCGCCACCACTTCTTCCTGGATACGGTCAGGGTCACAGGCCCACTCGACGGGGTCCAACACGCCGTAGAACTGTCGAATGACATCGGCCGCGCACTGGTCATACACACTCTGCACCCTGGGCTCGCGGATCGCTCCCAGCACGGCCCCGGCCAAGGACCAGGCCACTGGATCACTCCAATCTCCAGGCGTGGTGTTCACCAAACGGTCGCCGACGGCGTTCATGGCGAGAGCCTTGCCACGAACCCAGCCGGCTCGCAGCAGGTCGGACGGGAGCGGCGAATCGGGTATCCGTCTTCCGTACATGCATCGTGCGGGGGCAATCGTGTCCGGTTCTCCGGCTGGCGAAAGGGTCGTGACCCCTCGTGGCCTAGGCGCGCCGGCAGTCGCTGTACCGTCGGGTCGAGGTCGCCCGCAAACAGGGCAGAAGGTCCATGCGCGTCGCTCCACCTTGGCCCCTGCCTGCCGGACCGCCAACGCAGCGACAACCGCCGCCGCGACCGCGAGCAGTGTGGCCATCGCCGTAACGGCCAATGCTAGCTGTCCGCATAGGTCGTGGAGCATCGCATCCGCCTTCGACTACGCCGCCATCCCCGGAAGACCGAGGGGAACACGGCAATCCCGTTCAGGAGACGCACCCGGCGCCCAGTAAACCGCTCCTCCGGACACCCGCACGGATGCCCCCGATGGTGTTTGGGCCCTGTGAACGGACCATTCATTCACCCGCGAACGCCATCTACGCGCGCCTCGGCGACATGTCGGCAGCTTCGGACCCCAGTTTAGGACTCAAGAACGGGGATGCTGTTGCCGTTCAAAGCCAATGAATATTCCGGTCGAGTTCGACAATGCCAGGGATTCGTCACACCTAACAGACGATTCCGCTCTGGAAACACAGATCGCCTCTCATCACGCCTTGCCGTTACCTCCATACACGCGCTCGAGAAGCGCGAGCGCCTCCGCCGGCCTGAGAACACGCGGACGACGAAGCACATCGAGCACTCCCACACGCCGGGCCTCTTCGGCCATAGCCAGGGCGGCTCGCCCGCAGCACGCCCTTGCCCCGATGCCCCGGTTGGCGATCAGGCGCAGAGGAACATCCGGGTCCAAGCCTGCCGCCAGGTACAGCCACATGATGTTACTGAACGCCGTGAGGGCTGGTACGCCGTGCCATCCGAGCTCGTCCAATAGTGACATTATTCCGTCATCCGTCATGTTCATCTCGCTGCCGGCCGCAAGCCTCGCACGGGCGACCTCGCCTGCTGCGTGCCGATGAGCCGCGCTACCGTCAGCGTAACGCTCGGCACGACGCATCCGGTGCAAAAGCACGCCGGGCGGGCCGTCGTCATGGACATCTCGCCCACAAGCGGACGATCATTTCCGGTGGTCACCATCACCTTGAGTACGAGGTCCCCGTCGGCCGGTACCAATGTCCGGCACGCCTCACATCTGACGCGATCCACCCGATCCATGTTACCCCCTGAATCTCGGGCCACGCCCGCTTACGCGGGCGTGCCTTCCCTCAGCAGGCCGTCCCGCGCCGTGTCGTCGTGCAGGTCAATCGGCCCCTGAGTCAAAGCAACGCCAGCCTCTCGAACACGCGCCGCAATGCGTCTATCGCATCCTCGAAATAAGTGATCGTCAACAGCCACCTCTCGTCGTTGCTCCCCGCATCAAGCTCGTCCTCGAGCGCACGCAGCATCACCGCGCCCAGCAGGTGACCATCGTCGTCGCGGTAGGCCACCTCGGCGAGACGGTCCTTCAACGACACGAGGGCTTCCGGCGGCACATCGGGGCAGGTCTCCCGTGCCCAGCGCCAGATGATCCGCATCGGAGTGTCGCGTCCGAGGCACCGGAACCCCACATCCGGGTTGTCCATGCCGCGGCGAATAAACGCCGACGCGACCTCCACCCCGAGACCTGGCATCTCCTCAGTCCCGCCCCCGCCGCGTGAGTCCTGGCCAGCGTCGGCACCCTCGCCAACCTGCTGGTTACCTTCGCCTTCCTCGCTCCGCGCATCCGCGCTCGTCCCTGGGATGTGGGCTGGCGACACCCCCTCGGCGCCGACCGCAATAGCGTCGAGCAGGCCCTCGGTCGCAAGTTTCCTCATCACGATCCCCAGCGCCTTTGAACGAAGCCGGCTCCACTCGCGGCCTCCGACAGGGGGCCAGTCCTTCGCGCTGCCCAGACTTTCAAACACTCCGACGAGGAAATCACCGCCCTCGATGGGTTCACCGCTGGCCGACCGCACGGTGAGGCGCGAGGTCGTCTCGAATACATGCTGGATGATCTCGTCCCGGTCGCCCCGGTCGCCCTTGAGACCGAGACGGGCGAGGACGCCCCACACCGACTGCTTCTTCCTCTGTGCCATACCAGTGTCGCTCCCCCAATGGGTCGCTACGACCTCCCGCCGACGACGCATCGGAGGGCCGGGCCGCGCGACGGGAACGCGGTCGTCGCCCCAGACGCGCGCGGCCTGGTCGCTGTGGTCATGCTGGCCGAGGTTCGCTTCACCTACGGAAACGATTTGGTTTCCGGTTATGGGATGAGGGCGTCCTGGGGAAGTCTTCGGGGACGGCGCAGCGTCGGCGAGTGCCGTCATCCAACGACCATATCCATGTCTTCCTCATCCGCACTTTTCGCAGCGAATAGCGAAGAATCACCTCTCCGGATGCAGTGCTTCAGCGTGTCCCTGAGCAGTAGAATCGTGTCATCCAGCATGCACGCGTTTGTTCCGCCGGCAATGATATCAATCATTTGACGCACATCCGGCCGCGCTTCGTCACCACAGAAAGCCGAGTTGGCCACTGCGACGGCGTTGGCAAGCGTAGTTCCGATGACCCACTCCAAACGGGTTGGTTCCCGCGCCCGGATGTGCCGATCCATCGTCACCCACGCCACTCGATCCCAGTGAACCAATCTTTGCTCTTGCGGCTGCGGTTCTCGTGTTCCGTCATGCTTGTCGTTCATTGTTTCGCTTCCTTCTATGGTTGACTCGCCAACCCCGATGGCAACGCACCCAGGGCGCCAAGAACATGGTTGCTCCATGACTTGCCTACGGAAAGGATATAGACCCGGTAACACGAAACGGCAGGCAAGGGGCTGGCCGCGTGGGCCGAAGCCCCCTGACCGCACCCCACCACCCCTAGAATCCGGCCTTCCGTCGCTAAAGGTCTCTTTGGTTTTTGGCCGAGAATCGGTGCGGTGTGATAAAAGTTCCTTGCCAAAATCGCCTCGGAAGATGCCTACGAGAGGCCCGCAAAAAGCGCCGTCTCACGCAGCTTGGGCTTGCCGAACAAGCTGGCCTTTCGGTTCCGACGGTACGGCTACTTGAGGGCGGCAGGGGAAACCTCTCGTCGTGGGGAAAGGCCCTGTCCGCTCTTTCGCTTGTCGTGGAAGGGCGGAATCTGCCGCCGGGTGAGGCCATCGGCCAACGCGTCGCGGCCCTCCGCAGGAGACGCCACCTGTCGCAGCGGGCGCTGGCATCGCTTGCCGCCACCACGCCGCCCACCGTCGTTGCCCTTGAGAAACGATCTCAAGGGCGCCTAACCGTCCTAGACCGCGTTCTCGCCGTCCTTGGAAGCGGCCATTACTTAGCGGAGCCGGGCATCCGAAAGCCCTTCTATGTCAACTCCGGAAACAGCTCGACTTCGATGAAGTGGCAGACGCCGGCCCAGGTCCTCGATATTCTCTACGAGGCGGTCGGCGCCATCGACCTTGATCCATGCTCGCCCACGGCAAACCGGGCGACCGCCCCGGTCAAGGCCCGCGTCCACTTCACCGAGGCGGACGACGGCCTATCCCTGCCGTGGCATGGGACGGTGTTCGTCAACCCGCCTTATGGCCGGGGACTCAAGGCGTGGGTGGCCAAGGCGAAGGACGAAGTGCACTGCGGCAACGCCCGCACGGTGGTCGCCCTCATCCCGGCCCGTACCGACACGCGCTACTGGCACCAGCATGTCGCAGGCACCGCCACGGTGTTTTTCTTGCGCGGAAGGCTCACCTTCGGCTCGGCTGACACAGCGGCTCCGTTTCCGTCAGCGATAGCTCTTTGGGGAGCAACCGCTCATCAAGTCGCCGCATTGCGAAAGGGCCTCCCTGACTCATGGGTGGTGACCGCGTGACGGGGCCGCTGCCAGCGGACCGTGGCGAAGCCCATGCGGCAGCTCGGCTGAGGCTGTCCCACGGTAGGGGCTGCCACACGCCTACTTCACCTCCGGATTCAGACCCCTGCATGTCCGGAGAAAAGGGTCGTCGCGATCCCCTGCCGTGTGGTCACCCGATAACCAGGGCGACGGGTCCACAGGGCCTGAGGCCGCGATGGGCAAGAAGCGTGTTTCCGTGGGCGTCGATGAGCGCAAGCAGCTCGGGCGACCCAATTACGGGAGATGCCGCCAGGTCCTGCGCCGCGCCGCGTCCTTCACAGTGCCGTCGGCGACGCCGTACTCCGCCGCGAGGGACCTCGTGGTCTCGCCCTCCTGCCTTCGGCGGCGGATGTCGCGCACCGCGGACTCGGTCAGCTTCGCGGCGCCATTCGTCTCGCCTACGACGGCGGAGGAGGCGTGCTGCCGTTCGCGGGCGATTTGGTGCAGCATCTCCGCAAACACCCGGACATAGCCAAAGCCCACCTGGTCGCGCCGAAAGAGCTCGAGGAGCATCTGCTGCATATCCTCCCAGTTCGTCAGAACACGACCCACCCTTCGGCCCTCACTCTCCAGCCGCTGGAGTTCCTGCTCCACGACCTCGATCCGCTCAAACATGTCCACGCCTTCCCGGCGCAGCTCGGCCAGTTGTTCGCGTAAGACATCCCAGCCACTCTCATCACTCGCTAGAAAGGTGTTCATCTCTCCCCCTCCGTGATTCGTCGATCAGTTGCCTGGGTTTGTTCACCTTGCCCCGACGCCGCAGGGCGGTCGGCCTGCGGCATGATGGCACTTGATGCTGCCTCCCGGACCCGCAGGTTGTCGCGCGTGTTGTTCAATCCGTTGCGGTCGGCGTGCATGACGACCTGCCCCGGCCGCGCATGCATTACGAGCCTGTGCATGTATAGGGTCTGTTGCTTTCCCTCGATGGATGGGAGCCGCGCGATGGCGTAGCTCGTGTGCGGCTGTCGCAACGCACGCCAGGGGCCGTGCTGCTTGACCAGCTCCTCGTCCTCCTCGTCGATCATTGCGGCGCATGTGCCACTCAACGGTATCTCGATCATGCTCCCCCCTCTGTCCGCAGCCCATCCCTGTGATGTGCGGTGTCCGCCACCGCCGCCGACCTCCGCGATTCACTGTTAGCCTGTTACCTGTTATCAGAACGATATAGAGCGGCTTGAGCGGCCCAGGAGATCGCACGAGTGCCGGGCCGCCCATCGGGCGGCTTTCCTTCGGCGGGACCCGATTCCGCGTCTGTCTGCCTCGACCGCTGGCGACGGCTCCCCCGACACCCCCCTCGTGCGGGTCCCCGCGGCCTCAGGTCCCGGAGTGTCGGAGCCGCGATCCCCATTTCCCCTGAGGGAAAGGCCCCCGGAGGGGGCCGAGGGCATAGAGAGGACCCCCACGAGACCGCACGGAGGGCGAGTACGGAACGCGGCGGGGCAAAGGGATGGGTGATTCCCGAGGCTGGCAGCCGCCGCCTCCAGGGCGAGTGGCCACTCGGCATCTCGGCCTGACCACCTCCCCCGTCATGGCCGACGCGGCGAAGCCGCGTCGGAAGACTCGATGCGAATACCTCCTACAGATATCTAACAGGCGATGGTGGCGCAGTTTTGCCGCCACCACCTCCCAGCCGATGAAGAAGGGAGTGGGCCAAGCCACTATCGAGGGAATGCCATGCCAGCGAAGTGGGTCGAAAGAGACGAGTGCGTCGAGGCTCTTGCCAACCTGTTGTCCGAGGCGCTCGTGGAGCACCCCAATATTGAACGGTTCTTCGGAAAATTCTGGAACCATTGCAGGCGCCAGGCCGAGAAGCCCCGCGACCTTGACCGCCTGCCCATCCCCAGCACGCTGTTCAAGAAGCTCAGCGGCGGAACCTCAAAAGCTGCGGGTAGCGGAAACGCCTATCCCGTCTACAAGGAGTGGATGAAGCAACACGAGTGCGAAGGCGTGCCGATCCTGACACCCGTGGACCCGGTGCGACCGGGCCGGTGCATGACCTACCGCGTCAGCCTGCCGCTTTGCAGGGGGAAGAATGTCTGGCGGTCAGTGACGGCCCGGTTGGAAGGGACCACAGACACATCAGGGCTGACCCCAAGCCAGATCAGGAGCATCCGGCGGCGACTCTCCGAGTCTGCCCCGTACCGCCATTGGTTCACAGACCGACGAAACGCGAGGGCGACCAGCCTGGCGGAAACGACTCGTATGGCCGCATATCACACCCTGCTCACGGCACGCGGAGCGAGGCCCTACTTGGTCGCTCGATGGCCGGACGAATGCGGCGTAGACCTTGCCGCGTGGCACCGCCGGCGTCCCGAGCGGGGTAGCCCCCCGATCCTGCCGCCGTTCCTGCTCGTCCATGTCGCCCAGGCGGATGAAGGCCTTGAGCCGTTCGAGCCGGCGAAGGCCGCCGCCCCGCACGCGGAGTGCGTGCTGCTTTGCGTCGGGAAGCCCCCGCCCGCACTGAACAGGGAGGCTCGTCGGATGCGGATCAGGATCATCTGGGTCACCGAGCCGAGCCAATCGGAAGAGGAATGACCGCCACGATCCGAGCCGGACAGACCAGCGCGGGGTTGCCCTTCGGGCGACCTCCCTCGGCGGGTCGTCACGACCCCCAGCCGCCGGGAGTCTGAGGACAAGGCCAGCCCCTTTGCCCCGCTGTTGCGGTCGCACCGCGCAGCCACGCCCCCGTCCTCGATCCGGGACGGCCACCGCACGGGGACACGACCCGACGACCGCCCGCATCGAGAAGCCGCCCCGGCTTGCCGGGGCGGCCTAGGCGCTGTCGGCTGCCGACAACAAACTCATCCAATCCCCAGCCGCGCCGTAGACTGCCCTCAAGGACGAGGCTTCCGTGCCTCCAGGAATCGGGTATTCGTGCTTAACAGGGCGGAAACGGGTCGTTCAAACCGCCCCGGAAGACCATCCTGGCACGCTGACCGTCGATCCCGGACCAGAACCAAGCGGCGTTGTCCTCTGCGCGACACACTCGGACCCGGCGCAGTGCGGCTATCCTCGCCTCCCCCGTCGGGCGAGTTTCTCCGTCGGCCCGGTTGGGGCAACTGAGGTCGCGACGACCCCCAGGCACCAGTTGGGGGTTGGTGTGGCGGAAGCTTGCAGGTTGGCTGGAGCGTCGAGACGCCCGACCGCCCTCGTGCGGAGGGCAACGCCTGAGGTCGGTTTGTTTTCGCCGTCACATTTCACAGGGTCGGGCCGCAACGGCGCATCCGGGTATGGTCGGGGTCATGGGCGATGGCCATGACACCTCGCACGGCGAGCCTTGCCGGGAGCGCGTTCTGTCGGAAAGGCCATGTCGTCCGAGCGGCTTTAGGATATGATGCGCAGTTGCCGAAATCGTGCCGACCCGCAGGGAGTTTAGCTTCTCAGGGAGGAGACGATGCCAGCAGGAAGCCCCAAGGACCGCCAAGCGAGCGGGTCGCCGCCTGCCGATCAGGCCGTGCCGGGAGACGCGACCCTGCTCGTCCCCGGCCTCGCTGCCGGCGGCCCAACGCACGCCCCCGTGCATGTTCCGATGCATAGGCTGGCGCAATCGGAACAGGTGGGTGGGCCATGAGCGGTCGCGTAGGACACCGCAAGCGGCTGATCTGCGTCAGCAGCGCCAATATCCGCCAGAACCATCTGTACCTCACTGGTCACGCAGATTTCTTTCCTGCGGACTGCTTCGGCCCCTCGTCGAGCAAGAAAGGAACCGGAAAGCTGCTGACGCTCGATGTCGTCGGTCTTAACGACCCCGTTCTCACCGACATTCCCTGCGACGCAAGCACGGGCAAGCCGCGACGCTTCTTCCGCCGTCGTGCGTGGGTTGGGGCGTTCTTCACGAAGCACCGGGTGCAGCCTGGCGATGTGATCGTGATAGAGAGAATCAGCACGCACAGCTATCGAGTGGGTCCGTTCGAGGTTCAGGGGGAGCGCGAGCACAGCGGCATCCTGCACTTCGGCGAGGTTCCCGATGGCGACGGACCGACGATCATCGAGCTTTTCGCCGGCTGCGGGGGGCTGGCGGCCGGCTTCAAGGATGCGGGGTTCCGCACGGTGGTCGCCAACGAGTGGGACACGGAAGCGTGCGATACCTTGCGGGCCAACATTACGGATCGAGTGCTGAACTGCGCGATCCAGGAGATTCAGTCGTTCCCTCCGGCCGATGTGGTCGTGGGCGGACCGCCCTGCCAGGGATTCAGCAACCTCGGCGAGCGAGTCCCGAACGACCCGAGGAGCCAGCTATGGCGTCAATACATGCGCTGCATCGATCAGGTGCGGCCCAAGGTCTTCCTTCTTGAGAATGTTCCCCCTCTCCTGCGTTCCGCCGAGTACCAGGAGCTACGCCAGCTCGCGGAATCTTACGGCTACGCAGTGGACGCGCGGGTCCTGAACGCGGCGGACTACGGGGTGCCGCAACAGCGAAAACGAGCAATCGTGATTGGCTCACGAGTCGGTGCGCCGTCCTTCCCGGAACCCACGCATGTGGACCCCGCAAAGCAGGACTTGCTGTCGGCGCAGCTCGCACCGTGGCGAACGGTTCGTGACGCGATTGGACACATGCCGCTTGCGCCGACAGAGAGGAACTGGCACATAGGCCGCAACCCCACCCCCAAGTCCCTCGAACGCTATCGGTGCATCCCGCCCGGAGGGAACCGATGGGATTTGCCACCCCACTTGATGCCGGAGTGCTGGAAGAGGAAGACGAAGGGCGGGACGGACTTGTTCGGCCGGCTCTGGTGGGATCGTCCGTCGGTGACGATACGGACGGAGTTCTACAAGCCCGAGAAAGGGCGGTATCTGCACCCCGTTGCCGATCGCGCGATCACGCACCGGGAAGCCGCGCTGCTCCAGAGCTTCCCGGAGGACCACACCTTCTGCGGCAAGAGGATCAATGTCGGGATTCAAATCGGCAACGCGGTGCCACCGATTCTGGCATCGTGCCTGGCGCGCCACATCGCCGGGATATTGGGGGACGCCGTCCAGGGCCAGACGCTCAAGTTCGGCTAGGCTAGGTCTCACGGGTGGTCAAGCGAGGCGACGGGCTTAACCCACCTGAGACCGTCGGGGAGAGCATCACACACGCCTCTGCGTCCGCGCTTCGGCCCACGGCGAAGACAATAAGGTGTGCGAGGCTCCGAGCGTAGCGGAGCGGACAGTTAGATCCCACTGGTTGACATCCTGCCAGGCGCAGGTACAAGATATTGTAGCGGACGGTTTTGCGATGGACATCTACCCCGCGAAGAAGCGATCCGAGATCATGCGGGCGGTCCGGACGGAGCGCACGCGCCCGGAGCGGCTGGTTCGCAGCGGGTTGCATCGTCGCGGCCTCCGGTTCGCCAGGTCGCACCGTGGCCTGATCGGGAAGCCCGACCTCGTGCTGCCGAAGTACGGCACGGTCGTCTTCGTGCACGGCTGCATGTGGCACGGCCACGACTGTCCGCGCGGCGGGTCGCCGAAGTCCAATTCCGACTTCTGGCGGCGGAAGATTGAGGGCAACCGAGCGCGGGATGCGCGCGTAAGGCGAGAGCTGCGGTCGCTGGGGTGGAAGGTGCTGACCGTCTGGGAGTGCCAGCTCTCCGCGGTCGGCAGGAGGGAGCGAACCCTGTCGCGGCTTGAGGCCGCAATACGGGCTAATCGCAATGGGACGCCGAAAGCCAAGAGTGATTGACCTTTTCTGTGGTGCCGGAGGAATGGCACTCGGATTTCACCAAGCTGGATTCAAGACCGTGCTGGGCGTGGAGATCGAGGAGCCCTTCGCCGCCACCTTCCGGCACAACCTCAAGTGTCCCGTCGTCACTGCTCCGATTGAGGACGCCGTTCGCTCCGGCGAAGTGGGTGTTGAGGCCGATGTCGTCATCGGAGGCCCCCCCTGCCAGGGATTCTCGAACCTGAACGGCAACCGTACCAGCGATCCTCGCAGGAAGCTGTGGCGGTACTTCATGGATGTGGTGGAGTCGTCGGGCTGCGCCGTCTTCGTGATGGAGAATGTCCCCAACCTCATTAGCTCCGTCGAGGGCGACAGGATCGTCGCGCTGGCCAAGAAGATGGGCTTCCATGTCACGCGGCAAAAGTTGCTCGCAGCCAGATTCGGCGTGCCACAGAACCGTTGGCGTGCGTTCATCGTGGGCAGCCGTCTCGGTCCACTTGAGCTGAACGAATCGAACGGCGAAACGACGACCGTGCGCGAGGCATTCCGGGGCATCCCGAAGAAGCCGCACTATGTGATGCCGAACGGGCGGCCTGTCGGGGGCAAGTCACTTCACTTCGGTCGCAACCCGACGGAAATGAGCCTCAAACGGTACAAGCTGATTCCGCCCGGCGGCAATCGCTTCGACCTCCAGCGGCTCGCGCCCGAGCTGACGCCAGACTGCTGGATCAGGAAGACCAAGGGCGGGACCGACCTTTTCGGCCGGCTAGCGTGGGATGAGCCGGCGCGGTGCACGATCCGCACTGAGTTCTACAAACCTGAGAAGGGGCGGTACCTTCATCCGTCGGCGCACCGACCCATCACTCATTGGGAGGCGGCACGCCTCCAGACTTTCCCCGACGACTTCGAGTTCTGCGGCACGAAGATTCAGATCGCCATCCAGATCGGGAACGCCGTCCCCCCCACACTGGGCAACGCGGTGGCCTGCCAGGTCATGATGCACCTGCGATCCTGCCGCTAGCCTGCTGGACTCCGCCCACCGCGCCGGTTATGGTGGTCGCCGTATATGCGGAGGCCACGGATGGCGAGCGCGAAGTCGAGGATTCTGACGCTGCTCAAGTCACGACACCCCCAAGCTGTGCCGCGCGCCGAGATTATCGAGATCGCGCGCATCTCTGAGTGGGCGCGGCGCGTCCGCGACCTGTCGCAGGAGGGCTGGGACATTGAGACGCTGTCCGACGGGTATCGCCTGCGCAGCCTGAAGCAGGGAAAGCCCGCCGCGGTGAGGCGTAGCGTCGGCGCGAAGACGCGATTCAAGATACTGCACCGTGACCACTCCAAGTGCAGGCGATGTGGTCGAACGCCCGACGATGGAGTGAAACTGGTGATAGACCACATCATCCCCGTCGAGTGGGGCGGCCAGACCACCGAGGACAACCTGTGGACGCTCTGCGAGGAGTGCAACCTCGGAAAGAAGGCTTGGCAATCGGACGCCGACGCCGAGGCGATGGAAGCCGTGATGGCCGAGTCGTCGGGGAAGAAGCGCCTTCTCGCGTACATGCGGTTCAAGTCCGGTCAGGTCGTGACGATGCAGGAGCTGCAAATCGTCGCTGGCATCTCCCAATACGCGCGGCGAATCAGGGAGCTTCGTGCAGAGGGTTGGGACATAGCCTCGCACAATGAGGACGACAGCATCAGACCCGGCGACTACATGCTTCGGCAGGAGTAAGTTTCGACCGTGAGGTTGACCCGGTCGTGCGAAGGCGGTCGTCACCAACGCAGTCGGTTGCGTCGTGGGCGTGAGAATATCGCCCCGGTGGGGGCGCTGCGAACGCAGGCAAAATCGCCGGCGGAAGGCCGGAGAATACTACCCCCGATACAATGGGGTACTTATCGCCGAAATAGGCCCACACATGATGCTAGTGGCGATATCGCTTCGGCTGTTAACCGCTAGGTCGTAGGTTCGAATCCTACTCGGGGAGTTTGCCTTTCATCGTCTACATCGTGGAGAGCGAGGCGACGGGGCGTCTCTACGTCGGGCAGACCGACGATTTGCGGTGTCGCCTCCGCGAGCACAACGATCCGGAACACAATCCGCGCAAGTACACCACCAAGCATGCCGGGCCCTGGCGCCTGGTGTGGTCCGAGCCTCACGCCACACGAGGCGAAGCCATGGCCCGGGAACGATTCATAAAGTCGCGAAAGTCGGGCGTGTGGATCCGCAGGCATTTGCTCGCGGGTAGAGCGAGTCCCGATGGACATCGGGATTAACCGCTAGGTCGTAGGTTCGAATCCTACTCGGGGAGTTTGCCTTTCATCGTC
>CAZJTP010000059.1:0-22004 GCA_964548955.1 uncultured Phycisphaeraceae bacterium | reverse complement strand
GCCCGACCTGCATTTGTTGGCCCATCTATGTCGCGTCGATAACTGGTTTGACACCGGGCTATGGGCGGAGGAGGTCCAGCCACCTAGTGGCGGCTGCGTTGTCAGGATCGATCGAGCGCAGTCTCTCGAAGACCTCAACAGCGTCATCGATGCGGCCGACCTCGGCGAGGACGATCCCATACTGCTCAAGTAGTGCCGGCGGCGTGTCGGGGGAGGTTTTGTCTACACCGGCCATGAGCACACGCAGCACATCATGTAGCGACAGCATCTGCGTGATTCGGGCCCGCTCTCGAATGTACGTCGCCAGACTGAGATAATCTTCGACGGCCCCTTGAGACGGTTCGCTCAAACGGGCTTGCAAGATGTCAATGATCTGGCGGTATTGAGCATCGACTGCCAAAAGCCGCTCGTGGGAACCGGGGTAGTCCCGCATCGACGCATTGGCGAGATCCAGCGCGACCTTTGCCTCACGGACAGCCTCTTTCGAGCGACCGGCGGAGTTGAGCAATGCCGCAAGATGTGAGATATATCGAACCGTCCGTCCTCCGTCGGAAGTCAGCACCTCCCGCGCCAGTCGAATCGCCTCCTCGGTGTCACCAAGCTTGAACGCGCAGATGGACAGGCCGAACAGTACGCTCGGCTCGGTTGGGTTCAGCGCCGCGGCCTTTTTGTAGTTCGCTTGTGCAAGCCGCGGAAACTCATCCACGAATAGATCACCCAGGATTCGATACGCTTTCCATTCGTTTCGGCCATGACGCGTGTCTACGAACTTGAGAAGCTGATCGACGGCGTCACCTCGTCGCCCCATGAAAGCGTAAGCTCGGCCCAGGAGATAGGGAAGCCGGGGGTTGGTTGGGTCCGAAGCCTGTATGGCTTCGATATAGTCGTTGGCCTGATCAACGAGTATCTGCATCTCGCCGGTTTTGCTCCGCGCCCCGAGCCGGTCCAAGGCGTCAATCGCCAGACGAATCGCTTCGTCAACGTTGACGGCGGGCCGGGCTGGTGTTTCCTGGATGGTTGCGCCACCGCGAACGGATTCATCCTGCTGACGCGCAGGATCGGAACGTTGAGCAGGCTGTCCGGGATTCGCCAAGGCCCACAGCGTCATCGTTAAGAGAATCGCCATTCGGTCAATCATCCTGTGCGCTCCAAACCGCCTGGATCGCCTCCGAATTCAACTAATCGAAGGACGTAGATACCGGCGTCGCGGACTATAGATGGGGAGCCTGATTGCGGCAAGCCTGTCGGGCGATCAGCCACGGTGTCTGTGTGAGCGTCAGTTAACTCTAAGGAGTAAACGCGGAATCGGTAGGGTTCCACGGCGTAAACGGTGCTCGGATCAAGATTCTACCAACTAACTTGACACACAACCACAGCAACCCGGGGTCCTTGTGGGATGTGAAAGGACCGGTATAATGGAATGACAGGGCGTGGTGCGGGGGTCCGGTGTCGGGATCCGCATAACAAGCCCTTAAAGGCAAACCCGCACTCGCTCCCCAGGGGAGATTCCAGGCCATTACGGTCGACGAGCGTACATTCCAGTCACCGGCGGCTACGCCTCTCGGCCGACGGACGCCACACCCGGTGTTCTGGGTGATTGCCGCTGCTCTGGTCGTGATTGCGACGACGCTGGTGGTTCGGCCCGATGGCGTGCCGGTCGGGGGAGTCGCGTTGGGGCAGCCGGTTTCCAGCGGTGGAGCGCGGGGGATCTTTGCCTTCTCGGGTCAGATGTCCAAGGGCGCCTACGGCATCTACATGGTCGACATCGATGCGATGACGATCTGGGCGTATGAATATCTGCCGCAGAAAGGCTGTCTGCGACTGGCGGCCGCCCGGACATGGCGTTATGATCGCTACCTGGAGAACCATAACATCTGTGACCTGCCGCCGGACATTGTCGAGCAGATGGTTGAGGAGCAGCGGCAGTACAGACTTCAATCCAGCGAGAGTCAGATGCCGTAACGGCGGCGGCTGACCAAGCAGCACGAAGCAGGGTGCGGAATAATGGCTAAGATGTTTTACACGGCGAGTGAGGCGGCTGAACGGCTCGGCAAAACCGAGGATCAGCTCAAGGACCTCGTTCGCGCGGGGAAGCTTCGCGAATTCCGCGATGCGGGCATGGCCAGCTACAAGGCAGAGGATATAGATGCGATCGCCGGCCCGGTCACGGCAGCCGTTGCGGACATAGACGCGGCGAGCGCCGGCGGCGGCTCGGGTAGCGGTGAGATCCTACTCGAACCGGTGGAAGATTCTGGTATCGAGCTGGCTCCCTCCGGCAGTGATGTGGTGAGCCTTGACGAGAGCGACGCGTCAGCGAGTGCCTCGGGTACGACCGCTGCCAAGAAGGAGAAGAAAGAAGAAGGTACGGTCGTCCCTTCCGTCGGGGTCAACGTTTTCGACGATGATGAACTCGACGAGCAGGTCGACCCGCTGGCCCAGACCGCCGTGACCGATGTGGCCGGCCTGGGCATGGAAGGCGCTGGAAGCGGATCGGGCATTTTGGATCTTACCCGCGAGAGCGATGACACCTCGCTTGGCAGGGAACTCCTCGACGAAATCTATACTGGGGACGGCGAGAAGGCGGGAACGGGTGAAGTGGCCATTGCTACTGAAGGCGAAGCCACGGTCGAGATGGGTGACGACACTCGCGCCGGTCTTGAACAGGTCGCTCCCGAAGCAGCCACCATAGAGGAGGAAGAGCCCGTCGAGGTCGAGGCCGCGACCGAGGCTGAGTCGGCAACGGCTCCGCAGACACAGACCGTAGTTAGAGAGGTTGTCGAGTATGGTCCGAACGCGCTTTCAACCAGTCTGACGGCCTTGCTGATTGTAGCTGTCGCCGTCATGTGGTTCGCGTTTCTTGGGGCCGCGGCGTTGGTACGCGGCATTACGCCAGCGCTGCTTCAGGGGATCTATGCGAACCTGTGGATGTATGCCGTCGGTGCGTTGGGCGTTGGCGCTATTGCCGCGGGTGTGACATATTTCGTGGTAAAGAAGCGGTCCGGTTAGGAAGCGGTCCGTCGAGGGCGCGGGTAAGCGCAGTCAAATCGGGCGCGGGTTTTTCCGGCGCGATCGACGACCGGGCGTGTATAGGCCCTTATGGACGTTGTGACTCGGGTCACACATCGACGTCGGAAGCTGGTTGGGAGATAGACAAGGCCGTGATACGGTCCTGTGGATGTTCGTTTGTACGAACGTGCGGGTGATGCCGACCGGCCTGGAAGGTTTGCGAGCAGAGGAGGCATGTGATGCGCTGTGGCGGATGGATGATTGGCTGTATCGCGGGTGGTTGTTGCCTGGTTGTGCTGAGTGGATGTGTGTCGGTGGAGCAGCACCGGCGGTTGGAGGCGGCGCGTCGTAACCTCACGGCGGAAAAAGAATCGCTTGCCCAGGAACTGTTCGACGCGCGCAACGTCAACGATTCACTGCGCACGCGCGTCAGCTCATTGGAGCATGAACTGGAGACCAAGGACGAACTGGTTGCCAATCTCCGGCAGGAGAACGAACTCCTCGACGAGATGCGCAGGACGGCCCAGGCCGCTTTGGAGGAGATGGGCGGAAGGCAGGCGCTGCCCGAGATTGCCATTTCAGGCCCCAAGCTGCCCGGACCGCTGGACAATGCACTGAAGCGTTTCGCCGATGAGCACCCAACGGCGGTCGTGTATGATTCAGCCAGGGGAACGGTAAAGTGGAAGGCTGATCTTCTGTTCGCTCTCGGCAGTGATGTGGTGAAGGAATCGTCGATGGAGGCGCTGAGGGGCTTTTCGGACGTTATTAAATCGCGCGCCGCCGCAGATTTCGAGGTAATCGTGGTCGGCCACACGGACAATACGCCGATCGTCCGGGCCGCCACAAAAACCAAGCATCCGACCAACTGGCATCTTTCCGGCCATCGTGCCATATCCGTGGCATTCGTACTCAAGAAGTACGGATACACGCCGGAGCGAATCGGCGTGATGGGTTACGGCGAGTACCGCCCCATCGCGGACAACACCAATCAAGCAAGCAAGAGCCAGAACCGCCGCGTCGAAATCTACCTCATTCCAACAGGGGCGATCGTTCCGGCGTCGTCGGCCGATGCCGGTTGGCGGGTCGAAGGGCAAACCCTCGCGTTCGTACGCCTACCGCACTGACGCATTCGTCAAGCAGCGGTTCTCAAGTAGTCGCCGGTACATGCAACGTGAAGAGGGGGCTGTGCATTCCCTGTCGGAGCGTGGACTGTGTTCTCCGGACGTGGACTGCGCGATTCCGTTGGTTGTCGAGGATGCGAAGACGATCTACGTCGCTTGGGGAAGAATCCCTCCCCACCTCGATACGAGGTGGGGAACCCGACCAACTAAACTGATCTGACCAGAGTTATCCATTCGGCGCTCCGTTCTCCGACGGGGATTCCGGGCGCGCAACAGCCAGAGCGATCATCGTCGTGAGATCGTCAACAGTGACTTCACCCTTCGCTACACCTACGATGACATCGTACATCTCATCCTCATCGAAGCACACTTTCACATCGTTGATTCGGAGAAAGTGCAGGGCGGCGACGAAGCCGGTTCGCTTGTTGCCATCGAAGAACGGGTGATTGCGAACAATAAAGAAACAGTATGCGGCAGCTTTTTCGATGAGCGTTGGAAACCGCTCAACGTTAAAGACGCACGTCTTCGGCTGGACGAGACAGGAATCCAGAACGCCCTCATCACGAACGCCCCGCATCCCTCCGTATCGCCGGATCAAGCCCTCATGAAGGTAAAGCAAGTCTTCCCGAGAAAGGTAGATTGCGTCAACGGGCACGCTTAGTCCGATAGTCTGCGAAGCAGACCGTCATACTGGTCGAAGGCCTCGCGCAGAGTGGCATCGATGTCGCGCGCTGGCATCGAACGGGATTGCCAATCCCAGCGAACCTCAGGTGTGTTCGTGGTATCGAACGAAGCCAAAATGAGCCCGCCCCAGTCGTTCAAGCTGACTGATTCAAGCGCCAAGACTCCGCGTGTGGTTTCAGCGGATTCGAAAGCAGAAATTATCGTCATTTCACCCTCGACAAGTATTCTAACAACTCATCAGGCCAAAAACAAACGGCACGTTCGAGAACCTCCTCAATATCGGCATCCCCCAACTCCCGGAGTTCAGTATTGTTGACATCCAGTTTTACTTTAAGTCCGAATCCAACGGGCTCCTCGACCTTCTTCCCAACGGGAAGCTGCGTCACCTTGCCGAGCTTTCCCGGGCTGAACTCCAGCCGTATGTTGCACTTGTCGTCCTGATACTGGAATAGACGTTGACCTCCCATGAGCCGAGCGCTACGCCAATCGGACTGGCCCGACACAAGGAAAGTGCAATCCGTTTCACCGGTTAAGAAAAGAACCTCGCGGATGAGCCCTACTCTAAGAACCTTGTGTCCGGGTAGCCGAGACCACAAAGTCTTGCACACTTCCGTGAAGATGTCCCTGTACTGGCCTTCGAGGTTCGTGCTGCCGACAGGATCGGGTAACCGAAGTGCAAACACAAACACGGGGCCGCGCTTGGTCAGCACGAACGTATCGACAGGAAGCGCCAGGCCTTGAACGCCTGGCTTCGCACGAAACGCCTTTGAAATCTTGAACTCCGACTCGCCGGTGGTCAACTGTTCGTACATATCCGGCCACCGTTCACGCACATCTTCGAAGAACATGTTGAGCCGTGTCCGTTCGTCTCTCATTTCGATCGTTGGGTGAACATCCAAACCGATCGACACGGCATGAAGCATCACGTCGTCAAGCGAAAGATGGAAGTCGTTCATTGTCGTCCTCTTGCTGTAGTCCTTCGTGCAACGTTAGCCGAACTTGATGCCCTGGGCGAGGGGTAGTTCGGTCGTGTAGTTGATCGTATTGGTCTGGCGCCGCATGTAGGCCTTCCAGGAGTCGGAGCCGGATTCGCGGCCGCCGCCGGTTTCCTTCTCGCCGCCGAATGCGCCGCCGATCTCCGCGCCGCTCGTGCCGATGTTGGCATTGAGAACGACATTGCGTCGGTCAAACGTCGCGGCCCGCACCGAACCGGCTATGGAGTTCCATTCATGAAGGGAAACTCCCACTGCTTGCCGTGATACAGGATGTTCTTAAGTTCCATGAGGGAGCGCACGTACGGACGCATCAGCGGGTTGGTGAACTTGTAGTATCCCTCGCGAACCTTGGTCAGCACATTCCCACGGCTTTTGCCGGACAGCTCCCCAAGGTTCCAACTAAACGTGGAGGGCTTTCGCTCCTCATCCCCGAAGAAAGCCATATTCTTGGCAATGTCCTTAACCTGAACCTCACGTCCCTCGCTCAAAGCAATAGCCCAGAGAATCAGCATGAACTTTTCGCTAGGCTTGCGTGTCGTGATCACGGCTTGTGCGTACTGCTCGCTGAGCGTGTGCTCCGCGTTGACAAGCGCGGCAGCCAAGCCTTCGATATACTCGTCTTCGGCGATCACGACCCTCTCGGCCGACCCTTCACCGAGCTGACCTGCGGCGACGTGAACTGCATGTCGGCAGATCAAATGCACAAAGTACGGAAAGCCGTCCGCAAGTCGGACGATTCGACGGGTGATCGTATTCTTGATCGTTGAGTTCAAGTGCTCTTCGCCCTTGTGAACAATCTCGCCGAGCTCATTATCCGACATCCGATCGAGCTTGATTTGGGCCAGCGAGCGGCTCAAAGATTCGTGCTCCCCGATCAATTGTGACAGAGTGTCGGCAACGCCGACGAGCATGATCTTTGTCGTCGAGGCGTCGTCGGAGAAGTGCTTGAGCAACTCGGCCATGCGCGTGTGGCTCTCATCGTCGTGGACGCGATCATACTCGTCGATGATGATCAGACCTTCGCTCTTCGAGAAATGTTCGAGCAACCTTCGCGGTGTAATTTGTGGTCCTCCGACGATACGCCGAAACGATTTCCGAACGCGCCGCGACCCGCCGATTCCGATCGTTCCTACCGAGCCGAGGCCGAGCGTACCGTGACGCTCTTTCTCGGACTCGACGCCGTTCAAAACAACCTCGACCCCGGCGCTCGCCAGGACATCACGGAAGATTGTATCGAAGGTACTTGACTTCTCGCAGCGCACGAAGTGGGTTTGCTCCTCGTCGCGCCCCAGAAAGAAGTAGGCGAGTTTCGCCAGTGACGTCTTGCCAACGCCCCGCTCGCCGTACAGCGCTACCTGCCTCCCGGGCGCACTGATCTCGCCCTCCAACGTGCGGACGTGCTCGATACGCCCTGCGAAGAACTCTGGGAGATCGATGGGGGCATACGGACGAAAGGCCTGGTCGCAGCGGGCCAGAAACTCCAGGTAACGCCGGCGGTTGGGATCGACAGGTGTCACGGCGTGATCGTAGCCCGGTGCGGTCAAGAGGGCAACCCTCCCTTAATCCCCGAACTTGATGCCCTGGGCGAGGGGTAGTTCGGTCGTGTAGTTGATCGTGTTGGTCTGGCGCCGCATGTAGGCCTTCCAGGAGTCGGAGCCTGATTCGCGGCCGCCGCCGGTCTCCTTCTCGCCGCCGAATGCACCACCGATCTCCGCTCCGCTCGTGCCGATGTTGACGTTGGCGATACCGCAGTCACTGCCGCGACACGAGAGGAACTGCTCTGCCTCAAGCAGGTTCTTGGTAAAGATCGCGGAGCTTAGACCCTGCGGCACGTCGTTGTGCAGGGCGATCGCGTCATCGATCGTCTTGTACGGAATGATGTAGAGGATCGGAGCGAAGGTCTCCTCCTGAACGATAGGCCACTCGTTCTTCGCGGCTACAATGCACGGTGTTACATAGCACCCACCGGGATACTTTCCGCCATCGAGCTTCTCGCCGCCGCAGAGGATCTCACCACCCTGCTTCTTGATTGTTCCAATGGCTGCCATCATGGTATCAACGGCAGTAGTGTCGACGAGCGGACCCATCAGCGTCTCTGGTTTCAGCGGATCGTCGATCGTTACCTGCCCGTACGCGGCCGTAAGCTTGTCGACGAGTTCATTTTGAATTGACTCATGCACGATAATGCGGCGCGTAGTGGTGCAGCGCTGGCCTGCCGTGCCGACCGAGCCGAACAGAATGGCCCGTATGGCCAGCTTCATGTCCGCAGCGGGTGTCACAATGATGGCGTTGTTGCCGCCGAGCTCGAGGATCGTTCTGCCCAGCCGCTTCCCAACGACCTCTCCAACCCGGTATCCCATCTCGCAGCTGCCGGTGGCTGAGATGAGTGGGACACGGCGGTCATGGAGAAGCTTCTCGCCGACGGTGCTGCCTCGCCCGACGACTAGACTGAAGATGGCCGGGTCCGCTCCGGTCGCGCGGCAGACGCGTTCGGCGATCTTCGTACAGGCGATCGCCGTCAGCGGTGTCGATGACGATGGTTTCCACACAACGGAATCACCGCACACGGCTGCGATCGCCGCATTCCACGACCAAACCGCCACCGGAAAGTTAAACGCTGATATCACACCGACCACGCCGAGTGGATGCCATTGCTCGAACATCCTGTGGCCCGGTCGCTCCGACTGGATCGTCAGACCGTAGAGCTGCCGCGACAGCCCAACGGCGAAATCGCAGATGTCGATCATCTCCTGGACTTCACCATCACCCTCAGCCCGAATCTTCCCCATCTCGAGCGTAACGAGGGCGCCCAGGTCGGCCTTATGTTCGCGCAGCACCAGGCCGAGTTGACGGACGGTCTCGCCCCGAACCGGCGCCGGCAGGTCCCGCCATCTCAAAAAGGCTTTATGGGCCCGCGCGGCGATCTGGTCATACTCGTCTGGCGTGACCTGCGTGACGGCCGCAATCGCCTTTCCATCAATCGGAGAAATCGAGTCAAGCTTCTCTCCGCTTCCGATCCATTCGCCGCAGAAACCGCCCGCGTTGACCGACTCGATCCCCAACTTACGAAGCATCTCTTGCATAATCGTGCCCCATCAAAACAAAAAAACGGAAACCCGGTAGAATCCCTTAGCATAGTCGCACCACAGCGCCCGTCAAGGTCGGCGAAAAACGTTGCGACCAAGGAGCTTTACCTGCCCGGTGCAACGCAACCAGCGAGCGGGATCATCGATTGGGGAGCGGAAGGGCGTCGACTCGAGTAATCGACGAAGGCTATTGCCCGAAAGCCCTCTGGAATGCGGCCCAGTCGGCCAGGTCGAGGTCGGCATCGCCATCGCTATTGAAGATGCAAAGGCAGTCAGCCGATGACACGGCTGCGGCATCCGCGGACGCGGGGCCGCTGACGCATCCTTCCCATTCTCCGAAGTCGGCAAGCCCGACCAACTGATCGCCGTCCGCGTCGCCTAGTACGCCCGGGCGCCCCCACCGGGCCCAATAGGCCGAGACTGTGCCCTCAACTAGAGTGATGCCCCCGCCAGCGAACAGCTCGCCGTTGTGGACCGTCAGGGCCCAGATATCACCATAGTCAATCCCGCCACCAAGTGGATGCCAGGCCACGCCATTCCAGCGGGCGATACTGTTGGCCTGGTAGTCACCGGCGGTTGTGTAGTAGCCCCCTGCAATCAGCTCGCCGTTGTACTGCGTCAAAGCAAAGACCGAACCATTCATGCCACTTCCGAGGGGTCGCCACTCTGCACCGTCCCAGCGAGCAATGTAGTTCGCGTCAACGCCGCCCGCTGTAGTGAAGGACCCTCCCGCGATTAGCTCCCCGTCGTAAACGGCCAGCGAGTAGATCCCGGTGTAGCTCGAACCGCTCATACCGCTTCCCAATGGTTGCCATTGTTCACCATCCCAGCTGGCAACGTAAAAGGCCTCAACACTCCCGGCCGATGTGAACCACCCACCGGCGATCAGCTCGCCGTTGAAGACAGTTAGCGCGAAAACGTAGCCGTTCGTACCTTCGCCGAGAGATTCCCACTGTAAGCCGTCCCAGCGGGCGATATAGTTGCCCGGGCCGCCGCCAGCCGTGGTGAAGAAGCCCGCAGCGATCAGGTCGCTGCTGTAAGTAGCGAGTGCCCGGACCGATCGGCCCGTTCCATTCCCCAGGGAACTCCACTGCAAACCGTCCCACTGGGCGATCCCGTAGGCCGACACCGATCCGGCTGTGGTGAAGTTACCACCCGCGATTAGCGCGCCGTCGTTGCTGGTTAGAGCGTACACGGTGCCGCTCAACCCGTTGCCCAAGGGGTGCCACTGCGCGCCATCCCGGCGGGCGATGCGGTTCGCCGCGACGCCGCCGGTGCTTGTGAACGTGCCTCCCGCAACCAGTTCGCCGTTGTAGGTACCCATGGCCCAAACCGTGGCGTTCGTCTCAAGTCCCATGTACTCCCACTGCAGACCGTCCCAGCGGGCCCAATGGGCCGACGGGTTGCCCCCGGCGGTCGTGAATCCGCCTCCAACGATCAGCTTGCCGCTGTAAACGGCCAGGGCATCTGCGCTCGGGATAGGATCCCCGCCACCTAAACCACTTTCCAGGGCCCGCCACTGCGCGCCGTCCCAGCGGGCGATATGGTTCACTAGCAAGCCCCCGGCGGTCAAAAAGTGTCCGCCCGCGATCAGCTCGCCACCGTAGACTGTCAGGGCATGGACTGAGGCGATGATTCCACCGTCCACCCCACTTCCCAGAGGCCGCCACTGTGTTCCGTCCCAGCGGGTGATCCCGTTGACCTCCACGCCCCCGGCGGTGGTGAATAGGCCCCCCGCGATCAGCTCGCCGTTGAAGACATTCAGGGCCCAAACAGTACTGCCCATACCGCTGCCGAGCGGCTGCCACTGTGTTCCATCCCAGCGGGCGACCCGCTTGGCCGACACGCTCCCGGCGACGGAGAAGTCGCCCCCCGCGATCAGCTCGCTGTTGTACACGGTCAGATCGTAGACATTGAGATTCATCCCGGTCCCGAGGGGGCGCCACTGCTCCCCATCCCAGCTGGCGATATAGTTCGCTGCCAGACCCCCGGCCGTAGTGAAGTAGCCCCCCGCGATCAGCTCGCCGTTGTAGACGTTCAAGGCATAAACTGCGTCGTTCATTCCAATGCCCAGGGGCTGCCAATGTGTGCCGTCCCACCGGGCAATGTAGTTGGCCTCCACTGCTCCGGCAGTGGTGAACCACCCCCCCGCGATCAGCTCTCCGTCGTAAACAGTCAGGGCAGAGACTTGGCCGTTCAATCCACTTTCCAGGAGGTCCCACCGCGCGCCGTCCCACGCGGCGATGTTGCTGGCGATTGTATCGCCGGCAACCTGGAAACGGCCTCCGACGATCATCAACTCCGGCTCCGGGCCCGAGCCATCCGGATCCCATGTGGTCAGGGCCTGCACGGCCCCACCCACGCCGGGAATCTGGCGGTCCGGGCCGGAGAGCCATTCGGGCTGGCAATCTGCCGCCGCGCTGGCTGCGAGGATCTGGAAGGTAAGCACGGCTACGAACGCCCAACCTGGAATGCTTTCCTTCCTCATGACGCTACTCCATGCTGAATTGACAAGTAGATTGTATCACTTTCCCAGCGCCTGTATCAAGTCTTGAGGCGCATCCCGCTTGTTTTGCATCTTGACCTGGTTCGATCACTCATCCGTAGGCGAGGCTTCTCGCTGTTCGTGCACATCCGAACGTCAGCGTTTCCGGACACAGTCAGCGATTCAGAAACTGAACTGGGTGGTGAAACGCGATGGGCGAGCAGGACCATCGATTGGGAAGCAGCTCCCCAATGCGGGTTGCGCCCGCAACTCAAGTAGCGGCCTGCGTCCCCGCAGGCCGTTGCCCTGGGCAAGCGTTTTTGCGCACGACGGCCGGCGAGACGCCGGCCGCTACCTAAGACCCGGATACCCCTCTGCCAAAACATGCGCGCAAAACGCAAAGAAGTCTCAGAGTAAAAGTCTAATCCTCAGAAAGACGGAAAGTGCGACGCGGCGCGAGCGTATGGCCGACCGCTTACCGCGCCCGATCACGGGTGAAGTCGGCGCGCGTCCAGCGGAACCGTGTGCCACATTCCGGGCACCGGCCGGAGCGGTTGTATTTCAGGTTGTACCCACACTCCGCACACAGCCCATGCCACTGACGCCACCACAGCCGGACCGGGCCGCGAATGATGGGGAATACACCAAGAAACACAAGCAAGCTCGTGGGGAGCCAAAACGGGAAGACAAACCAGGTGATCCGGTAGGGACCATCGCGGACCGAGCTAAGCATCAGGGATTGGGGAATCGGGTTGTAGTTCAGCGAACCCTGGAACTCGCTCTTACCGGCCGTCTTGGTAGGCATACTGAGCAGGCGAAAAGCACATACCCCATCTCTCAAATGGATCCGCAGCGACTTATACGGTGTCACGTCGTAGCGGTAGTGTTCGGGACATTCGTGGCTCTTGTGCCACAGCAACACGCTCAGCGGCAGGGTGACCAGTGCAAAGACAGCCAGGATCTTCGTAATCATCGTGGTTGATTCACCAGCAGGCCGCGTCCAACGGCGCCCTCCAGCATGACCCGAACCTAGACGGCAGGTGACGGTTGCGTCGCCGCACAGACCAGCTCCTTCCCCAAGCCGGTACCTATGATACACCTATCAATCCCCTTAAAATAACCGTTCTTGGGGACTGAAGACTAGCATCAAAACTTGGATTCTTGCATGGCGGTGGGCGCAACAAGTTCTGCCTGGGTGACATTGATCCAGCCAGACTTATCATCCACCAGCTCAATGCTACACCAATCGCCCCGTCGTTTGCGGAGGGTGAACTCGACGCCCGGTTGAAGAGGTTGCTCGAACTGACGTTGGTAGCCCGTTCCCGGTCCCTTGTACACCACTACATCCATGGCCGTCACGACACCATCCGGGGCGTTGCGATCACTCCAATGACTCATGCCGGCGGAGATGCCCGACGCACCGGCCAGCACGGCGCAAACTATGGCCGAAACGGCGATGCTCCGGCGGCGGACGAAGTTGCGCACGATCAGCATCCCCCAGAATACGACGTACAACACAAGGGTCGTCCGGGTTCGACCTCCCACGGAAGTCTGATAGTGCCAGAAAAAGACACTTCTTGAAAATGCGCTGCGTCGTGTCGGCTGGATCGATGTGAGGCAGCGGGATCGCGCCACCGCAAGGTTATCATCCAGCATTTCATCGCCCGGAATGAGCCGCTCGGCCCGACGGTAATGCAGGACGGCCCGGCCCACGTCGCCTGCTTGGAGGTAGCAGTTGGCGAGATTGAATTCCAGCCGGCCGTTAACCATGCCCGACGCGATGATGCTGCTGAATCGCTGGGCGGCCAACTGGAAGAGCCGGCGCGCCTCGTCCGGGCGGTCCAACTGAATCTGTTGCGCTTCGTCGAACTCGGCAAGGGCTCTTTCAAACTCGACCCGCAAATCCGCAGTGGGCGGTGCGGCATGCAAGAGGATCACCGGCAGGAAACATGCAAGGGCCCAACCGCCTTGGATACACCATCGCCGCGGCATTAATGCATGCCTCCCTCAATTTGCCTTATCCAACCGCGGACGTTGTGAGCAGCCTTTGAACCTGACAAGTTCCCTATCGCGCTGGGAGCGTAGCGGACAGCGTCGCACGTTTCGAGAAACTCCACGATGTCGGAAGTCGCACCTTCTTCGATCCCATACGTATTGAGCAGTTCCCGCGCTTCGCCCGGCGTGAGCGTTGTGGATGGCAGGTCGAAGCGATTGGAGAGGTAATCCGTCAGGGCTTCCGCCAATCCGTGCATCTGCAAGGCGGGTTCGCCGCTGCGAAGTGCACGGCGGATTCGCGCGTGAGCATCTCGATGGGCTCGCCGCCTTCGCGCGTAGCTTATGTCGAATTTCAATCGCGCGCGATGCCGTGTCGTCAATGTAACAATCAACCACACGAGCGGTGATGCGACGAGTGAAGCGATCCACGGTCCGGTGAGTGTTAAGGATTGATTGGCGAGCACAGCGTTGGCGTCGACGAAGTTCGGTTGAATGCCGCCGGCCAGGACCGTCAACGTCGTGCCGTTCGGCTCGGTTTCCGGATTGGCAATCATCGCGATGGATGTCGAGGTGGGTGACGGCGGATTGACGCTGATGTCGATCGGGTCACTGGTGAGCGTGAAATATCGCTCCTGCCGCGTGTCGAAATAGGACCATTGGATCGGTGGAATCGTTTGCTCGCCGACCTGCCTGGGGAAGATGGCCCGGCGAAAGACCTTCGCGTTGCCTTCACGATCGCCGACAAGCTCATCGGCGGTATAGTCGAACCGGCTGGCGAGCTCGGGATGTCTCGCCAGGTCGGGGCCGGCGACGCCTTCGAGCGGCGCCCCCCGAATCGCCACGCTGAGTGTCACGGGTTGACCCTGCTCCACGCGTGTCGGTTTTGCGGTCACGCTCATGGTGAACCGGCCGATCGCCCCGGTGTAGTTGCTCGGGCGATCCTCCTCCGGTGGTCCTTTGACCTGGACCGTCACGGCGTCGGCCCGGGCGGTCTCCTTGCGTGCGCTGCTCACCTCAAAGCCGCCGAAGAAGCCGCGCCGGACGCGTGTCGGGTAGTTGGCTTTGAGAAACACCGCCCCGACTAACGTCTCTCCGACCTCCTCGGCGCGGACCTCCCTGGTGATCCGGAAGACCTCATAGCGATGCCGGTCGCCGTTGGAGTCGGGAAGCCACCGCCCCGATCGCTTGAGGTCTCCGCCGGGAAAGATGGAGAGCTGCGACCGGCCTTGATCCAGGACCTTACCGAGAAGGTCCATCTCAAGGGTCCTGCCGCCCACCTCTACTTTGCGAATCCCGATGGTCAGTGTGGCCGTGTACGTTTCGGTCACGTAGAGCGACCGCGGTTCGACCTCGATCTCGGCGAAGATGAATCGGTCGCCCTTGGGTGTCGAGGTTGTGTCAGTCATGCGAACGTGAATCGTGACCGGTTCGGTTTTATACGTGGTGCCGTCGGCGACGACGGATATCGGGCCGAGCGTATATACCCCTTCCTTAAGCGCGATCAGGCTCATGGTATAGGTGTTGGTCGTTCGGTGCGATGCCCGACCGTTGATGATCTGCGTGAACGAGCTACTCATCGGATTCGGATTCAGCAACTTCAGATCGAGTCCGTCGTTCACAGGCGCCTCCGGCGTGCTGGGTGCGCCGGTGTTCGTGCAGACGAGCTGGACATTGACGGCCTCACCGAGTTCGAGCGTGCGGGTTTCGAGCTGCAGCTCGATGCCGGGTGGTTGCGCGGTGACGATCGTTGCGCTCGCGATGAATGTGCAGACAAACACGCAGGCAAAACAGCTAGTGCGAGCCGCGGCCTTTAGGCAGCCCGGTTGTCCGCGCAGGCTAAAGCCTGCGGCTCGCTGAAGACTGTTCGTCTGCGATCGTTCAGCGCCAATAAATTCGTACACGCACGCAGTGGTGACAGGTCGATCGTGCATCTCTACCAGTCCTTATCCACAGCGGTGACGGGCATCTTTTGTGCCGACTTACGCCGCATTTTCTTACGATCACGCAGCGCCTGCATCATCTCGCGGAGCTTGCGCTCAGCCTGTTCGCGCGAGACCTGTTCCTGTTGCTCGGCCTGGGCCTGTTGCTGTTGATCCTCGGACTGCTCAGCCGATTCTGATTGCTCCTGCTGCTGCTCATCCTGTTGCTCGTCCGACGGCTGGCTCTGTTGTTGTTCCTGCTGCTGTTGATCCTCGTTCTGCTGCGATTCTTGATCTTCCTTCTTCTCCTCATCGCCATCTTGCTGCTCGCCATTGTCGCAGCTGTCCTGCTGTTGCTGCTGCTCCTGCATTTGCTGTTTGATCTGCCTCCACAAGGAGGCGGCTTTGAAGTTGGCATCTCTAGCGGCCGCATGATCCGGTCGTTTGGCCAGCACGTCGTGGTACCGCCCCATCGCATTCTCCAGCAGGCTCAGGGCGAGTTGTGGGTTGTCCAGGTTGTTGAGTGCTTCGGCGTGATCACACGTGCCGAGGCTGTACAGGGCGTCATCGGCGAGCGGATCATCGGCGAAGGCCGCCGCCTTTCGGAATGCCTCACGAGCCTTATCGAACTCCTCTAGGTCGTATTGGGCAAGCCCCTCGACGAAGGCAATCTGGCGAGCGTCGGGCTCCAGCGTTTCCGCGTGCTGATATGCTTCCAACGCCCCGGTAGGATTCGCCTCGATCAGCCGCCGATTGCCCTCGCGAACGGCCTGATGGGCGGTCAGATCGGCGAGCGCCGGCGTCGGTTCTTGCGCCCGGGTTGCCGTTGCCATCGAGACTGATAAAAGCAGAACCGCTATCGCGAGAAGGAGCCCTCGTCCGCGCGGGCCAAAGCCCGCGGCTCGCTCCGGGTAGGTTGTACTAGGTCGTTTCATGTCGTCGTCTCCTGTTGCCAGACGCGTTGCGGCAGCTTCTCGATCGACGAGCGCCGCTCGCTGATCACCGATTCGAGGCCGAATAAAACAAGTGCGACAGCGAGAAACCACTGATACCGCGGCTTGTGGCGGATGCGTTCTTCCATAGTAAGCTCCGCCTTCCGCATCCCGGCGATCGCGTCGACAAGCCGATGCAAGTCATGGATCGTGGCAAACTGGCCACCGCCAGCGTCAGCGATCCGTTGCAAACCGGACACGTCCAGCTTCGAGAAGACGATCTGCCCATCGTAAAGGAGCGGTTTGCGAGCGTCACCTTCACGGACCGGCACCTGCGCGCCGACCGTCCGCGCCGGATCGCCGACACCGATCGGGTAAGTCCGAATGCCGTGCTCTTCAAAGGCGACCTTCGCAGCTTCAACCGGCCCGCCCTCGTGATCCTCTCCGTCGGTGAACAGGAGGATGATTTTGGTGGCCTCCTCAGGCGATTTGGCGAACAGGTCGGTGGCGGCGCGGATCGCTTCGGCGACCGCGGTCCCGCCGCGCGGAGCGCTGCCGACCCTAATAGCCTCAAGCTTCGAGCGGAACGATACATGATCCGTCGTGAGCGGCAGTTTCAGCGAGGTTGATCCGGCAAACGCGAACAGGGCCAGCCGGCTGGCGTGCTGAAAGGCCGCTCGTTCGGTCAATTGCTGTCGGATATCCCACTTGGCACGTTCGAGGCGGTTGGGCTTGACGTCGTCGGCCAGCATGGAACGCGAAACATCCACTGCCACAACGATATCCACACCGCGGACTCGTTGCTTCTCAAGGTACATACCCCATCGCGGGCCGATGACGGCCGCTGCAATCATTAGGAATGCCGTCACAACCAGCGCGGCCCGAAGCACCTGCCGGGAGGGGCTGATCCGAGCGGTAAGCAGCGGTGCCAAGTCCGCTGAGGTGAAACGCTCAAGCGCACGTCGTCGCCGGGTCATACCGTACAGAATGATCAATCCCGCCACCAGGCCCACACCGCCAAGCCACCAAAGATGAGCATTGTCGAACAACAGCGTGTGGGCCTCCGTCGAGGCCACCACAATGAAACCCAGCACAATCAGTGCGACGGGCAGCAGCAGCACCCAGGTGATCCAGGTCGACAGTGGATAGAGTGCGCGACGAGTCACGGAATCCTCCGATACCTGGTGTTGGCGAGCAGCAGTTCAGCCATCAGCAGTCCGAGCCCGGTCAGCATGGCCACCTTTGCGGCGAAGATGTTGTCATGGAACGTACGTTCGCCGGTGCGGCGTCGTTCGAGTCGGTCGATCTCGTCGTAAATGGTGACGAGTGAATCGGCGTCAGTCGCTCGGAAGTACTTCCCATCAGTGATTCCGGCGATGTCCTTGAGTGCTCCCTCATCTACCTCTGCCCGGCGCGGTAGGAAGAAGCCAAAGCCACGCTGACGAGGCTGGGCAGATCCGACTGCGCCGATCGTGTAAACCTTGATACCCAGCGTGGCTGCGATCTTGGCCGCCTCGATTGGATTGGTCGGTTCGATCCCGGGAAACTTGGGCGGATTGTCTGCGCCGTCAGTGAGCAGGATCATCACGCGACTCTTGGCTGCCTCCGCTCCAGGCACACCGGCGACAGCCTGTTCGCCAACACGCCGCAGGTCGTCGGTCGCCAGTGCGATGGCGTCACCCAGCGCAGTGTAGCCCGCCTCCGGATGTTCCCGCATCTGCCGCCCGTCGACCCAACCGGGGATCTCCGTTTCTCTCAGAAGGTCGCGGAGGCTGCCGTGATCCAGCGTCAGCGGGCACGGCGTGTCGGCGTACATGGCAAATGTGGTCATACCAAGCAGGTCGTTCTCCCGCCCGCGAAGCTCGCCCCGCCCCAACACGAAGTCCTCGAACACCTTTTTGACGGCATCAAGTCGGCGGACCCGTCGGCCGTTCATGATGAAGTCCTCCCCAGCCATGCTGCCAGACACGTCGAGGACCATCTGGATGGCAATGCCTTCACTGGTGTCGCGATAGGCGCCGCCCGACTGTGGTCTTGCGAGCGCGATGACCAGTGCCAGGATGGCGAGTGTTCGCAGAAGCGGCAGGATGAACTGCGTTCGCGTCGCCCAGGTCGCCTCAAACGGCCTGAGGAATTGCAGCGAACTGAAGCGGACCGTTGGACGTCGTCCTGACCCGCGACTGCGAATCCACACCAGCGGGATAAGCGCCAGGAATACGAGGCATAGCCAGCCGAACAGCGGTCCCGGACTGAAACGCTCGTCAAACCATTCGATCATGCGGCGCACTCCTCGATCGGGGACGGAGTCGTTCCGTTGGTGTCAGCCGGTGACACGCGCTCGCGCGTTCGCTCGACGAAATCGCCCGCGGCTTTGAGCGCCGCCTCGGATTCGTCCGGTCCCGGTTCGTGTCGGGCGTACTTGACCAGATCGCAGGCGGTCAGGAATCGAGCCAGCTCACCCGTCACGTTTTCCCCAAAGCGGTTGTCGGCGGCGGCGGTCAGGAACTCCTCCGTCGTCATTTCCGGCGCGGAGACACCGAAGCGCCGTTCAATATATCCCCGCACAATGGCACTGATACGGTAATGAAACTCCTGCACGAAGCCTCTGACGATCAGATCTTCCGCGATCAGCGCCGCGATTTGCCGCTGTGCCCACTCATGAGCGGGAATCCGAACGACTACCTCGGCCCGCCTTCGACGTGATCGCCCAAACAGCCACGCACCGGCAACAATCACAACGATCCCGATAAGCAGCGCCGGTGCCCAAGACAGGTGCCAATGTTTCGGCAGATCAATCGGGTCAAGACGAGTGATATTCTTCAGCTCCTCGGTCGACATCGTCGAGCCTTCGGGCTGTCGCACGACAAGCGTCAGCGGTTCGGTTTCCAATGTTTGCACCCCGTCGGACGCGGTCGGCACGGATTCTTCCCCGTCATCCTCGTCGAGCGCGCGTACATCAAGGAAGGAGACCTCTGCAGGCGGCAGCTCGTACTCGCCGGGGAGGAAGAACTCGAGTTCGGACCGGTACGTCCAGCGCAGTTTGCCGCCGTCGATCAGTTGGGCGAGCCGCCTGCCGGAGCGCACGACACGATACTCGAACCGGCGGTCGCCTTTGCCCAAAATCTGTGCGTACTCGTTGTCGAGAACAGTCACTCCTTTCTCGGCGATGATCTCAAGAGTCAGCAGAGTGTGTTGCTCAAGGGCCATCGTTCCTGGAGTGACTGAAAGAGTGATCGTGACAGGGCCTTTCTGCGCGGTTCTGGAAACGGCGGCGTCGGTGACGCCTTCCTCGGCGCTGTCGCGCCCGCAACCGCCCATGCACACCAAACATGCTACATACACCGTGATCGCTCTGACGAAGGTATGTGCGGCAGCGGAGGGACGCACGGGCAAACAAGTTTGCCCATGCCACCCCAACAAGAGGTTCCGGATGTGTACCCGTCTGTAGATCTGCGGCGTTGATCCGAATCCCAAGCGCAAGCGCTGGATTAGCTCACCCGCCGCTTGCGCTCCGGGCTCTGATTGGTGCTGCGGTCTTGCAGATACGGATGCAGGTCCGGCAATCATGCTGCGTTACCTACCGGCGTCGTTCACGTTTACGGAAAAACCTGACCAGTTGTTCAACATAGGGTCGATCCGTGCGGATCTCGATCGTATCCGTATCCATCCGGCGGAACATGGTTTCGCGGGCGGCCATGGCGCGTTGGCGATCGTCTGCATAGCGCCGGCGCAGGACCCGGTTCGACGTGTCAACCAACGCAAGCTCTCCGGTTTCCGAATCCTCCAACTCGACGAATCCGACACCGGGAAGCTCCAACTCCCGCGGATCGGTGATGGCGATCGGAATCAGGTCATGTCTCCGCCGCGCCACGCGCAGTGCCGGTTCGAAGCCTTCCGCCAGAAAGTCACTGATGAGGAAGCATACGGCCTTGCGAATCGTCACGCGGTTCAAGAAGCTCAGTGCCTCGGTAATGTCAGTTCCGCGTCCCATGGGCTCGTGGTACAAAAGCTCGCGGATGATCCGCAGTACGTGCTGCGTGCCTTTCTTGGTCGGCACGTACTTCTCGACCTGGTCCGTGAACAGAATCAGCCCGACCTTGTCGTTACTGCGGATGGCGGAAAACGCCAGGACCGCGCCGAGTTCCGCCGCCAGATCGAGCTTGAACTGTCGCCCGCTCCCAAACAGGCCGGAGCGGCTCGCGTCGACAACGAGCATGACCGTCAGTTCGCGTTCCTCGCGGAACTTTTTGATGAACGGTTCGCCGTAGCGGGCCGACACGTTCCAGTCGATCAGCCGCACGTCGTCGCCGATCTGGTACGGGCAGACCTCTTCAAACTCCATGCCGCGGCCGCGAAACGCGGAGTGATATTGCCCGGCGAACACGTCGTTGACCACCCGCGACGTGCGAATCTGAATCTGGCGAACCTTCTTCAGCAACTCTCGCGGAATCATGCTACGGCACCGGTACATGGTCCAAGACGGCCTGCACCACATCCTCGGAGGTCTTCTCTTCGGCTTCCGCTTCATAGGTGACGATGACGCGGTGACGCAGCACCTCCATTGCGATCGTCTTGACATCCTGGGGCGTGACGTAACCACGGCCGGCCAGAAAGGCTGATGCCTTGGCACCAACCGTCAGAGCGAGCGTCGCGCGCGGCGAGGCACCGTATTGCACCCAGTCGGCGATAGGCAGGTCGAACGCAGCCGGATCGCGCGTGGCGAACGTAAGATCCACGATGTAGTCCTTGATCTTCTCGTCGATGTAAATCTCGTCGACGACCTTACGGGCCATTCCGATGTGATCCGGTGACATTACCGGGTCGATGTCGAACGTCGGGGACGTAAAGGCCATCCGGTCCAGAATCGCCCGCTCCTCCGCCTTGGACGGATAGTCGACGATGAGCTTCAACATGAACCGGTCGACCTGGGCCTCGGGCAGCGGATAGGTTCCCTCCTGCTCGATCGGGTTCTGGGTGGCCAGTACAAGGAACGGCTCATCCAGCTTGAACGTCTCCTTCCCAATCGTGACCTGCCGTTCCTGCATGGCTTCCAAGAGCGCCGATTGCACCTTCGCGGGCGCCCGGTTGATCTCGTCGGCCAGGATGATGTTCGAGAAGATCGGCCCCTTTTGAACGACGAATGTCCCGTCGGTCGGGCGGAAGATCAGCGTGCCGATCAGGTCCGCAGGGAGCAGATCGGGCGTAAACTGCAAGCGCTGGAAGCGCGTGTTGATCCCCCGCGCGAGGCAGGCCACCGCCATCGTCTTGGCGAGCCCCGGCACACCCTCGATCAGCATGTGCCCGTTGGACAAAAGACCGATAATCATGCGACGCAGTAGATCGTCCTGACCGACTATCACCCGGTGCATCTGATCGAGCAAACGCTGGAAGGGCTCGCTGGCGGCGGTCACCCGCTCGCCAATGTGTTTGACGTCCAATTCTGTCGTGGGCATCTTTTTCGGCTCCGATTTCCCATTCTAAGCAAGCCGCAATCTTCAGGCCGCGCGGAGCCCCGCGCAGGCTTCAACCTGCGACTCGTATCTTGGGCAAACACAATGTCCTGGCGTGAATCTACCTACGCACAAGAGGTGACGCAAGCAAACAGGGAGGCCTGTCAGAATCCGTCGAGCGGCCTCTCACAGGTGCAGGTATGTCCGCGCGGGCTTCATCAAGCCCGCGGCTCACTACACAAAGTAGAGTCGAGATGTGGCGCGGTGGCGGCGGGACGCTCCGTTTCCACATCCCGCTCATCAAACCGGACGTGCGGATTTCCCGCATCCG
>CAZJTP010000058.1:0-22241 GCA_964548955.1 uncultured Phycisphaeraceae bacterium | reverse complement strand
CCATCGCGCCTGGGCGCTGGCAATCAGGACTTACCCATCCGTCTCCGTCGGGATCAGATGAGCTCATATCACACTCGTCCGGGATTCCGTAGCCGGGCGGATACTCCGGTCCCTCGAAGTACACGGCATGGCAGTCGCTATCGTTGCCGCATTCCGGTTCGATACCCTCACATAGCACCAGACACCGCTCGTTAAGGCCATGCAGGTCGATTTCGCAGGCGTTGCAGATTCCATCACTTTCGCAGTCCTGCTCGTGTACGCCATCACCACATCCCTGATCGGTTCGGTCTGTCAGGGACTCGCAGTCATCGGGGCAGCCGTCGTCGCTACAATCCGCCTCACATTCGTCGGGGATTTGGTTGGGCTGGCAGTCCCAAGAGCAGTCCTCCAGGCAGAATCCGTCGTCGTCTTCCGTGATGTCACATTTGTCTGGCACATCGTTTTCGTTACAGTCACAGAGGTCGGTGTCACCCGCACACTCCGCGATGTCGCACTCATCGGGAATACCATGCCCCGGTTTACCGTCGGGTTGGCAGTCCGGGTCGCAGCCAACGGTGGGAGGGACGACACACTCGGGCTCGCAGTCCTCAGGGCATCCTTCCCCGGTTTCGCAGTTACAGTCCTCCAGGCACGGCTCACCGGTTGTGCTGCAGATGCAATCGATCATCGGACATCCGATACAGGTGGGGCTGCAGAAGAACTCCCCGGGATGATTCTCCGTGTCCTCGGCGATTTCGCACTCGTCGGGGTATTCGTTGTTGTTGCAGTTATTACTTTGGCCGCACTCCACGCGTCCGGTGCCGGTGTAGGCCTGGCAGAGGTCCGACGCGCAAGTTAGCTCATCTCCGATGTCGCACTCGTCAGGGATGCCGTTCTTATTGCAGTCGAACAGAATCGTGAAACTTTTAGAAGGAGTCTCGCTGGAATACGGAATTGAATCGTCATTCGCGGTCTGGTCCAGAGTGAGAAAGAACGTCGTCTCTTCTTGTGCCTCGTCCAGACGAACTATGTAGATATCATACGTGATACCACCGGCATCGTCGGGAACATCCAGCACGTAGGTCCCGAGATAACCCGGGGGCGTGTCTCCCAGATCGGTCGGGTCACCAGTAGCTCCAACCTCAAGTCTTTCGCAGACGGGCAGTACATTGCGATTGGCCGCCGCATAGAAGGTAAAGTCGTAGGCGCAGGCCATGCACTGTGCGCCGACTCCTGTGCAATCCGAGTCGTTTACGCAGTCAAGTCGATGACGATCTCCGCCTACACAGATCTTCGGAGCGTCCTCGCACACTCCGTCGGGGCAGTCAACATCGGGATCACATTGGGCCCCTGGGTTGTTACCCCCCACACACGAACCGGCGATGCATGTTCCTCCATCGCAGTCCGCGTCTGGGTCGCAGGCATTCTCCTTATTGCCGCCGCCCACACACCACCATTTGCAGTCATCTTCGTAAAGGCAGTTCTCACGTGTCCCTGCACAGACCTGGTGAAACAGGTAGTTGACATATACTCCGTCAGGGCAATAGATCATCTCCGTCACGTTTCCTGAGGCACGTTTAGTTTCAATCCTGACCTGGTATGCGCGCAGGCCCTGCACGTTTGAGAGGAACAACTCCGCTATCACCGCTTGGGATGGAATCGCCTGATAATAATAATTAACGTCATCATCAGTGTCCTCGATGAGAAGGTTCCCGTAGAGATCGAACATACGACAATCGATGACTGTGTCAGTAGTGCGTGGCCCCTCCGAACCTTCCGACGGTTGATCCACCGAGGCCGTCCCGCACGGCGATGCCCCGGGATAGGGCTGTCCGATGCGACACGCGTCGTCGATTGCGAGGAGGTCGCGAATATCTATACGCCCGTTCGGGACCTCGCGCATCAGATCGGTCCACGTGATCGGCGGTGCGTTCGGGTCCTCCAAGATTGCCTCGATCATGGCCACGATGTCGTCGAAATTGAGGATACCGTCCGGCGGGAGGTAGACCCCTGGTGGTACCTGCATGCCGACGATATCGGCCCAATCGCATAGCCCGGTACACGGAAACTCGCAGCTTGTCGGTTTCGGAACCGTTGGCAGGATGAGCGGGGCCGAGTAATCGTCAAGGTTGTCCGGATCACAGGCTTGCTGAATCGCACGCACTTCGTAGGTCGAGGCCGGGACGATCTCGAGGTCGCCGACGTGGATCACCGGCTCCGTCCAGTCTCGGTACACGGGCGCGTCCACCACTCGGGAAATCCCAGTCACCGGGCTCGGCTCACCAATCCATTTCTTCTCGAATGTGCATCCCGGGAAGGTGTCACAGGAGGTCATATCAACCCGAAAAGCGACGCATCTTCCAGAATTGTTGGGCTCAAACGTGATGTAGCGATTCTTCGGCGCATAGCACACGCTGTCGCGACAGACCGACAGTCCGGGGCAGTCACCATCGCCAGTACAGGTCAATTGGCATTCCGTGCCTACGCAGGTCAACGGGAGGGGGCAATCGCTGTCATCCGTGCACGAGCCGTAAGGCCATCGTTCCGCAAGCGGCGTGTCAGCCTTCTCGCAGGGCTCGCACGCATCGTCAATACCGTTGATCGGGTCGATATCCCCCAGACATGCGCAGACAACCGTACCCTCCGCAGAGGAACAATCTACCGGGGGCATTTCCGCACAAGTGCCGCCAACGCAGCATGGGAAAGTCGTAGCCGCCGCGATCATGCCCGCGTAGGCCTCCCACACGGATTCCCCTTCCGAGGTGATCCCCCCGGATGGAACCAGCGCGGCACGTCCGAGTCGCCCGACCGCCGGTTCGCCCGTCGCGGCATCATCCGCAGCCGATCCGTAGGGACTTGCACCAAATGACAACAAACCGACACCAAGGATGCCAATAAGAAAACGCGTTCGATAAGTCCCGACATGCGCGTTCATGACCCATACCTCCTTCCAAAGAGGATGCTATCCACCTACTTACCTACTTAGCGCCCCGAACGGTACGAGACGCCTATCAGCCGGTCGCCACTTGTCTTTGTTTCCTCACATCATTGATTGTAACACGCTGATCGACTTTCCTGTACTCCACGGTGGCTCGGATGGCAGTGACTGTCCAGGTGCTACACCGGTGCCCGCGCGACTCGTCTTCGCATATATACGATGGTTCCTGCCGTCAGCAGTAGCACGCCCATGACAACCATGCCCCATTCACTGACCGTCGGTATTATGTCGCGCACGCGGAACTGCACGACTTCGTAGTCGGACGTTCCGTATACATATGCGTCGTCTGTGTCGTCCTTGTAGTGTCGGAAAAGAATCCGATCCGACCCCTTGTACGTCTCTTCAAGCTCGAAATGCGGATCGGTGTCCTCGCCAGGCTCTAGCTCAAACGTTGCAGGCCAAGAGCCGCGGTGCACCCACGTGATCCCATGCTGTTCATCTTCATCATATCGGCCACAATACAAATACGGCGCGATCATGCAGTCGCTGTCCTTTAGGCACTCGGTCGGCGACACCGGAGGCGGCTGGTTGTCTGCTTTGACGCACGTCCATAGGTCCTCATTCATGTCCTTTTCATGGAGCTTCCCTTGCCACTCGGCGTAATAGATCTCACTGCCGTAAATTGTGGACTCATCTTCCGCATCATTCTTCAGGACGATCTTAACCGTGTACTCCTCCCCGCGAACTTTCTCCACCGCCGCTCTGATCGAGGGCACAGCCTTAGCGTAACCCTCAAACTCGGTCCAGTTCGCGTCGCTGTACCACTTAGCGGAAAGTACTCCTGCGTCGTCTGGAAGGGCTTCCACGTAAAACTTCACTTCGGCTGTCTTATCAACCAGAACCTCGCCACCCGTGCATTCGATTACCGAGTAATCACCCACTACGCGCTTCCAATTGCAGATAGCGAACTTATCGCTCTCTGGCCAATGCCTTGAATTATGTACTACGTCATATTTATAGAGATACTTCCTCATGGACTGGGCGGTTTTCTCGGTGTTGTTTATGTACCGTTCCCCTTGGGGTACCTCTCTGACAGGGGCTGCTACTGCAGGTCTGTTGTCACCCAACAGCACACATACCGCAATGATAAACAACATTGAACTTCTGATCTGTCGTAACATCTCTCTGTACCTCCTTCTTGTGTGATCTCAACGTGCTTTGTAAGAACTGAATCCCTTCCGCAAACATCCTCCTGCGGAACATCGTCAAAGACAACGTAAACGGCATTAAGCCTGCGCCGTTGCGCCGCGAGGTTTCCCAACCGTGAGCGCTTCACCGGCGGGGCGCGCGGCTGCCGTGGGCAATTTGTCAACAGCAGGAAATCAAAGAGTGTATCAGGCGAGAAAAACACATCACGATCAGCTAATCGGATTCGACAGCAACAGGGAGGGATGCACGAGCGAGCGCTCGCAGAGGTAATCATCCGTTCCTTCGAAGCTGCCGGCAGCGCGCCCACCTCCCACCGAACTTGGAAAATGCGGGGGACGATTGAGGATGAGGATCTTTGTGTTGTGCCCCACACTCCGTCCGCTACCATGCGAACATCGTCGCGGAGGGTGGGTACAAGGTCAGCGTACTGTGTTGGACTACCGGCGGACCACTTCCTTGCAATGATCCATCCAAACGGAAGCATGTCTCTCGCCTCCGAACGTCAACCGTTTACTGACATGAATCCGTCACAGCGGGTAGGATGACAATAATACGTCACCCAGCACGCCGGTGACGGGCTCGCTATCGTTTGCCTTCTCCGCCGGCCGATAGCGCGCCGCTTCCGCACAAAGCGGACCGGTCCTCACGGCCCGGTTTCCCGAACGTCTGCATGCAGGCTGCCTGGAACCGATGAGATGCAGCCGACGCAAGTTCGGCATTCGCTAGGTTAAGGGGTGCAGTATAGTATGCAGAGTCGGACAGTGCAACCGAAAAACCTCTCTGGTTCAGACCGCCCCCTGACCCAGGGATTACACTAGCGACTGTAAGTCCTTGTGATTGCAGGACTTACGCGCCCGCCCATTTTTTGTTGGCGTCGTGGATAAATCGAAAAACCGGTGCATCCGGACCGGAGTCACGCGTGTCAGCCGGCGGAGATGTCCCCGTCATCACGATTCGGTTAAATGCCTTGGCACGGACTAATACGGATTTCAGTTATAAACTGCCGAATCGATGTTCCAGCTCTATCGCGTTTTGCATCGCAGCGTAGGCTTTGAGCCCGCTGCTCGCTACGCAGAATCGAAAAGTGCCATACGGCACAACGTGTTGAAAGAGGATGTGTCCAACTAACACAGCGATGCGTAGATCATGAGTGCCAGGAAGGCAATCTTCACCTTCCGTCGAAAGAAGAAGTAAATGATGGTCCAGTACACTATGCTTCTTCCCCACCCCGAGGCGTAAGGATCCAACGCCCCACGATGTCCTATTTGGCACCCACGATGCCTCGCCCGCCCACGCGGTGCTACGCGCCGATGGACTCATAATATCGCACCGCATCAACATGAATGGGTAATAGGAACGGCGCATCGGACCTGGCAAGAAGTAACAAATATAACGGCGGGAGTGTCAGGCGCATCATCCGCGAGGCCGGCGCACACCACAATCCCGGCCTGTGCGCTCGCGCGCCGCTACCACTGCGTGGGAATGATCATCTGATTATTGGACGGTTCGCTGGTGCCGTGGTCGTTCGCGGCTGTGCAGGTGAACGCGAAAGTCGCGCCGATATCCACCTCCTGAACGATGAATGAGGCTGTTCCCGTCGTGCGGTTGACGATGAGGCGGCCGGTGGCCGGCTGGAAATCGAATGTGACGCCTCCGGTATCCCCACTGATAACCGAGCACGTCAGGACAACCTGTTCATTGACTTGCGGAACGGGATTGGAAACACTCAGCGTCACCACGGGCACGTTTCCGCCGGTTTGCCCGTCGGTCGTGTCATCCTCACCGTTGGCGGATAAGTCTCCACCTGTTGAATCTTGGGTGGTTCCTTGGAGGGTGTGCTGCAGCTCGATACAGCCGCCCTCCAGGGCACCCAAGGCCAGAACGTACGGAAGCAGACGGTAACAGCTCATCGCCAATCCTGTACTTCCGGTCGGCGCCGCGTTTGGACCGGTGCTCGACCGCGTGCGATGCTACCGGATAGTGCGATCGGTGGATAGGCTTGGAAGTGAAACGGGTGGCGTGTGGATGCGGCTTGCTTGCCGCGTTTGGAGCGGATGCTGTCATCGCGGGCAATGGTTACCATAACCTCCTGTCGTTAAATAGGTTAGAGTGAGTCACACCCAACGACTGCCGGGGGCTCGATGGAGGTGAGGCTGATCTTCGCAAGTGCGATTGGGCACTGGCGTGTTCGATTTGTCGGTCGTCCGCTCGTAATGAATGGGACATCGCGATAAGCTTGCCTGCCGACGGTCTAAACCGGGTAATGCGGGTGTGCCGATAACTCTCCGGCAAGCGCACGGAGGATCATTATCCAGCCGGACCTTATGTGACGAGGCCCGGACACGGTGGTCGTTTGTAGTCGTAAGCAGGAGCTTGGCTTGGCGAGCGGAAGGCTACATCACGGGATGGCGCGTGGATTGCGTTGGGAACCCTTGATCATTGCGGCGTTTATAGCGCCCTCGGCTGGGTGCAACTCCATCCTCAACGGCTGGCTCGATCCGACCGTAGTGGGAAACTTCACCCGAACGGCCACGATGGAGATCCGCTCGTCACTCACGCTTGAGGACACCCCGCCCGGTATTCCCGGCGCAGTGTATCCGTCACCCGAGGATTTGCTTATCCGCGCCGAGGAATACCCCATTACCCCCGGTGACACCCTGTCCGTTGAGATTGACGAGCTACGGCAACGGTTCGTGCCGTATCAGGCGCAGGCGGCGGTATCCTCGACCGGCTATGTGAACCTGCCGGTTGTGGGACGGATCGATGCCACCGGCTTGACAGTGCCGGAGTTTGAACGAGCGTTGAAAGATGCGCTGCGTGACCAAGACATCTTGCACAACGCCGAAGTTACCGTGAACCCGCTTTTTCTTCAAAACGCCACCTACTCCATCTTCGGCGTCGGGGTCAGCGCCGCCGATAACGCGCCGTTGCGGGCGGGGACATTTCCCATTCGACGCCCCGATCTTCGTCTCCTCGAGGCGATCAACCAGGTCGGCGGACTTAATGAGTTCGTCACCGATGTCTACATTTTCCGTTATGACACACCGCTGTGGGTCCATGAGCGGAGGACTCCGTCAGTTAAGGAAAATGAGTTGCCGGGTGAATCCGTCACGGAGCCCGCTGACGACGATGCCGCGGAACCTGAGGGCGGCGCGGACTCGCAACCACCCGAAAACAACGACCAAACGTCGAGTCGTTCACGTGAGGAGGAACTGATCGACGCGGTCCTTGGAGGCGAGGACACGGATGAGCGGGTCGAGCGTGAACCATCGCCGGATGAAATTCCGAAATCACTCGAGCCCGAGCCGACCGATCCTTATATCTTCGTTAACGGCAAGTTTGTCCCCAATCCGGCGTACAAGGTTCCACCAGGCGGCGCGGCTTCATCACCGCCGGGTCCGCCGGTGTTCGACACGGCCACTCCGGCCGTCAACTGGGCACGCATCGCTGGAGATACGACCTACCGGGTGATGCGCATTCCCGCCGACCTGCTCCGCTCAGGCGATCCGGAGGTAAACATCGTTATTCGCGGAGGTGACGTGATCCGGATCATCAGCGGCGAGATCGGCGTGTACTACGTGATGGGGCAGGTAAATCGGGTCGGCACTTTCGGATTTAACGCGGAGCCGATCACGCTGAAGGCGGCAATCGCGGCCGCAGGTGGATTGTCGGGTCTGGCCTGGCCGGAGCGATGTACCGTCTACCGCCGACTCGGACAGCGTGAGCAGATGATCCAGGTAAACCTCGACCGAATCTTCGCCGGCAAGGACCCGGACTTCCTGATCAAGCGCAGTGACATCATCAATGTCGGCACGCATCCGTTCGCGCCGTTTTTGCAGCGGATTCGCTCGTGGACACTCCCGAACCCGGCATCGAACGTGGGTTACAGCTTCACATACGCGCGGAATTACGCGGATATCGACTCGTTCTCCGCGCGGCTCAACCCGCACAATGAGCCGGACCTGTTCCCGGCGTTGTTCCCGTAGGAGAGCAGGGTGGACGTTTGCGGATCAACCGGCGTGAACCTGCCGCGCACGTGGGGCGAGCTTGTGTCACCGGCGGCGCGCGTTCGTATTATCATCGTCACCGTGCTGCTGCTGCTCGTTTACTGGGGTACGGTTCGACACACACTTGTCGCCCGGTGGCTGAGTGACGGGAACTGGTCCCACGGTTGGCTGATCCCGGTGTTCAGCCTGTACTTTCTTGGCAAGCAGCGCGAGGCGTTTTTTCGGTGTCGTTTCCAGCCGGGCTACGTCGGGGCGGTGATTCTGGCGATGTCGCTGGCGGTCTACTTTGTCAGCGCGTGGCGGCTGGGCATGTCCTATCCGCAGGGTTTGTCGATCGTGGGCGCCGTCTTCGGGATCACGCTTCTTATGGGCGGCTGGGATGTGATGCGCGTGGCGTGGTTCCCGATCCTGTTTCTGTTATTTGCCATTCCGCTTCCCCGGGACATGTTCGTGGCACTGACGACACCGCTTCAAACGCTGGCATCGACGGTGTCGGCCGCCGTGATGCCGATGCTTGTTCCGGGTTTGCACACGCAGGCTCAGGCGGTCGTGATCGACTATGTGATGCCCGGCAAGCCGCCGGGAACGCTCAATGTGGCCGAGGCGTGCAGCGGCATGCGGTCAACCATGGCGTTTGTCACGCTTGGCGTGGCCATTGCGTATCTGGGTGACAGACCCGTCTGGCAGCGGATTGTCATGGTTCTGATGTGCGTGCCGATTGCGGTTTTCTGTAACACGATCCGGGTCACGGTGACGGGGGTGCTGTACGTCAACGGGTATGTGGACCTGGCAAAGGGGACCGCGCACCAGGTACTCGGAATCCTGATGTTCGCCATTGCGCTTGGGCTCTTTGCGCTGATCGGATATGTATTAAGTCGTCTGTTCATCGAGGTACCCGAGGCGGCGGACGAAGGCGGTTCGGTGCGATAATGGTGCAACACGCTTGATCCGGTCGAAGATAGAGTAATTGAAGGTAAGCTCATGACTACGGTTCCCACCACGATCCAGGAGCGCATCGCGTCGCCCACGTCCACTCGCGGGATCGGCGGCGGCGGCGGTCCGGTCACCGCGCCCGAGGTCGTCGCGATGCTTCGGCGGCGCGCCGTGTTGATCGTCGTGCTGTTCCTGGTGTTTACGGCGCTGGTGCTTGGGGGGTTTACGGTCTTTTGGGTGTACTTCCCTGGGTACCGTAGCGAGTCTTTGATCGAATGCATATCCAACATCCCGCACGCGGAGCTGACGCCGGAACAGGAGCGACTCAGGAAGGACGAGCACGAACGGTTCGTCCTCACGCAGGCACGTCTGCTCAAGAGTCCGAGGATTCTCGGCGAAGCTCTGAAGCTCACGGCTGTTCGTGAAACCGAATGGTGGAAGCGGATTCAGAGTTGGCGGTGGAAGAAGCCCGAGCAGCATCTCATCGAACTGATCGATGATCTGGGGGCGGCGCCGATACGCGGGACCAACTTTTTGCGCGTGTCGATGCAGTGCCACGACCCCGAAGACGCTCCGGTCATCGTCCGCGCGGTTGTGAACCAGTGGTATGAGTCGGTCAAGAGGCGTGCTGCTGAGGAGTTCACCGACACGGCATTGGACGCCGCTCAGCAGGAACTTGGTGAGGTTGGCCGGGAGATTGTCGACGACCGCGCCCGGCTCAAAGTGATTGCCCAGCGGCTCCCGGCGGGGGCACGTCAAAATCCCGGCGGCAACATCGCCAACGAGCAGGTGACTCAGTTTGCCGAGCAGGTGGCACTTCTGCGGCTCGAGTTGTCACAGCTCGAACAATACCGGAACATCTACAACGATCCCGAAGGCGTGGCGGTCACGGCGGAGGATCGGGCGATCGTCGAGCTGGATCCGCAGGTGGCGGAAACGACGCGGGCACTGTTTCTGCTCGAACAGCAACGCGCAGCCGATGAGAAGGTCTTCGGAGCCGGGCACCGCGTCCTCAAGCAGCTCGATGCCCAGATCGAGGCGGCCCAGGCCAAACTCGCTCAGCTTCGCATCGAGAAGTTGCGCGAGCGTCGCGCGGATATCCGGGAGGCGGCAAACACGGCCTACGACAACACGCGGCATGCCCTGTTTCTGGCGCAGGAGAGCCTGGCGAAAGCGGAGGCCGCACTTCAGGATCAGGATCGTCTGCTCTTTGACTACTTCAACCTGGAGGCGGAGATTCAAGAGATAGTCGACTACAGACTCCAATTGAGCAACTACGTCAAGAATCTCAGCCGGGTCAGGAGTCAGCGAACTGCGATCAATGTCAATATCGCCCAAGATGCGACCGATCCACTGGAACGCAGCAGCCCGAGCCTGTTCTTGTTGCCGGTTGGTATAGTGACTGCGTTGATCTTGTCCGTGGGCATTGCCTTGGGACTGGAGATGATCAACACGTCGGTTCGGACCTCGCAGGACATCGTGCGACACCTCAATGTCGCCATGCTTGGTCTTGTGCCCGACACCGACGACGAGGAGGTTCCGATCGAGCGTGTGGAGACGGCGGTTCACGACGCTCCACAATCGATGGTGGCGGAGGCGTTTCGGCGCATCCGGACGAGTTTGCAGTTTATCGCCCCGGCGGAGGGGCAGCGCCTGGTTCTGGTGACCAGTCCGAGGCCGGACGACGGAAAAACGACCGTAGCCTGCAACCTGGCGATAGCCCTTGCGCAGAGCGGTCGTCGGGTGCTGCTTGTGGACGCGAACTTTCGTCGGCCGGGTCTGCACGCCATCTTCGGCAACGTCGCGGCGGGGGGATTAAGCAACCTGTTGGTTGGTGACGGGTCTATGGCATCCTACACCGTATCAAGCGGCATCGCGTCGCTCGACGTGCTTGGCAGCGGTCCCGCCCCGCCCAATCCGGCGGAGCTTCTGGGTAGCGAGCCGTGCCGGGTGTTTCTGAAGGAGGCGGCCGCACACTACGACCAGGTCGTGATCGACACGGCGCCGATCCTGCTGGCGAGCGATGGACTCGTGCTCGGGACGATGGTCGACGGGGTGGTGCTCGTCGTTAGGGCGAACACGAGCTCGCGTGGGGTCGCCCGACGCGCGTGCACGCTGTTGACCGACGTGGGCGCCCACCTGTTCGGTGCGGTGTTGAATGCGGCCCAGGTCACGCGCGGCGGGTACTTCCGCGAGCAGTTACGCGCCTACTACGACTACCAGGCCGCCGGACAGACCGCCTCGCCGGCGCAGCCTCTTGCGCGTCAACAACCCACACCGCCCGAATCCGATGCGTAAGACAATCCGACAAGGCATGTGGGACCGACTTTCCAGTCGGTCAAGGGAGTCACACGTGCAGCAACGTTGTCTTGTCGAACGCTGTTGCCGCTCTATAATGCCGATCACTTTGACGCGCTTGGCGTCAAGGACTGTTACCTGCACGTTTGTTCCGTGCTGCAATAACGCCCGATTCGCGAGGGAGACAATGCGGCAAGTAGGTATGCTCGATTTGCGTGGTGAATATCGGCTCTTTGCGAATGACGTTCGCGCCGCCGTCAACGGCGTCCTGGAGAGTCAGCGGTTCATAGGCGGTCCAGCCATTGCGGAGTTGGAAGAGGCGCTGGGCAACCGGCTCGGAGCTGAACACGCGATCGCGGTCAGCAGCGGCACCGACGCCCTGCTGTGTACGATGATGGCGCTTGAGATCGGTCACGGCAGCGAAGTGATCCTGCCGTCATTTACGTTCTTCGCGACGGCGGGTTCGGTGGCACGGCTCGGAGCCAGGCCGGTCTTCGTTGACATCGATCCGCAAACGTTCAACATCGACCCCGCCAAGATCGAGGCGGCGGTAACGGACAAGACCAGGTCGATCATCGCCGTTCATCTGTTCGGGCAGTGTGCGGAGATGGATGCGATCAACGCGATTGCGGCTGCTCGCGGACTTGCGGTCATCGAAGATGCGGCCCAGGCGGTCGGGGCGACGTACCACGGTCGACCCGCCGGTGCGCTCGGGGATGCGGCGTGCGTGTCGTTCTATCCCACGAAGAATCTCGGCGGGTTCGGCGAGGGCGGGATGATTCTCACGAATGACGAGCGTCTTGCCGCAACCGCGCGGCAGCTCCGCAACCACGGGGAGTCACAGCGGTACGTCCACGAGCGTGTCGGCGGCAATTTTCGGTTGGATACGATGAAAGCGGCGATTCTGCTCGTTAAGCTGCGACATTTGGACGAATTCACGAAACGCCGCAGCAGCAATGCGGCCCGTTATAACACGTTGCTCGCTGAGGCTCCCGTTACGACGCCGTACGTGCCGGATCATCAGAAAGCGGTCTATCACCAGTACTCGATTCTGTGCGACCACCGGGATGAGCTGGCGGCCTTTCTGCGTGAGCGCGGAGTGCAAAGCGGTGTGTACTACGCGGTGCCGCTGCACTTGCAGAAGTGTTTTGCATCGCTTGGCTATCGGCGCGGATCGCTCCCGGTGACGGAACGGACGTGCGAGCGGATACTGTCGCTGCCCTGTCATCCAATGCTGACAGATGAGGATCTGAGTTATACGGCGTCGTGCATCCGGGAGTTCTACGAGGATTCCGCTGCGGCATGTGTTCAGGGCGGTCGTGCGCAAAACGTGGGCAAGGGGTGATAGGATTACCAACGGAGAACCACTATGCGTGTGCTCATAACAGGTGGCACGGGTTTTCTCGGCAGCCATTTGTGTGACCGGCTGCTCGTTGACGGGCACGAAGTCATCGCCCTGGATAACCTCTTTACCGGATCGAAACGTAATATCGCCCATCTTCTGGGCCAGGCCGATTTCGAGTTCATCCGCCACGACGTCGTCAACCCAATCCTGCTGGAGGTGGACTGGATCTTCAACCTCGCCTGCCCCGCCTCGCCCATTCATTACCAGTACAACCCGGTCAAGACGGTCAAGACGTCGGTGATGGGGACGCTCAACATGTTGGGTCTTGCCAAACGCGTCAAAGCGCGGATTCTCCAGGCGTCGACCAGCGAGGTTTACGGCGATCCGACGGAACATCCGCAGACGGAAAGCTACTGGGGCAATGTCAATCCGATCGGCGTGCGGAGCTGCTACGACGAGGGGAAACGCGTCGCCGAGACGCTGATGATGGACTACCACCGTCAGAACAACGTCGACATCCGCATCGTTCGGATATTCAACACGTACGGACCGCGCATGGCCCTCGGAGACGGACGCGTCGTCTCGAACTTCATTGTTCAGGCCTTGCAGAACGACAAGCTGACCGTCTACGGGGACGGCACCCAGACGCGCTGCTTCTGCTATGTCGATGACATGATCGAGGGCATAATTTCGCTCATGCGGTACGAGGGCGAGGGTACGGCCGAACCGGTGAACATCGGCAACACCGACGAGCGATCCATGAACGACATCGTGAACTGTCTCGGCGAGATTCTCGGACGCAAGCTCGGTGTCGAACGCCGCCCGCTGCCGGAGAATGATCCTATTCGCCGCCGACCCGATATCACCCGGGCAAAAGAACGGCTCGATTGGCAGCCACGCGTCAAGTTGACGGAGGGATTGCGCCAAACCGTTGAGTACTTCCGCCACGTTCTTGCCGATGAAAAGCAGGCTTGCTGATTGGCGCGCTGTGCGATAATCCCCCAAAGGACCATAGTCGAATTACGCCGATCAACACGTTCGAGTCCGAGCTATGACACGGTCAAGTCTGATTGACATTGCCAAAGAGCGTGTGCTCGTCTTCGATGGGGCGATGGGCACGAGCATCCACCGATACGACCTGCCGCTGTCCGACTACAACAACCTCGAGAACTGCACCGAAATCCTGGTGCTTACGCGCCCGGACGTGATTCTCGATATTCACCGGTCGTTTCTGGCCGTCGGGTGCGACGCCGTCGAAACGAACACGTTTGGCGCAAACAAGGTCGTGCTCGACGAGTTCGGCCTGGCGGACAGGACCTACGAGATCAACAACCGGGCCGCCGAGATCGCACGCGAGGCGTGTCATGAGTTCGACAGGCCTTCGCGCCAGCGATTCGTGATCGGATCGATCGGTCCGGGCACGAAGCTGCCGTCATTGCTGCAAACAAGCTGGGATGTGCTCGTTGACAGTTACTGCGAGCAGACCCGAGGCCTGCTCGATGGCGGCGTCGATGCCTTGGTGGTTGAAACCTGCCAGGATATCCTGCAGGCTAAGGCGGCCATCGTGGGCGCGACCGACGCCATGATCGAAAAGCAGCAATTCGTGCCGCTGCTCTGCACGGTGACCATCGAGACGACGGGCACGATGCTAGTCGGCACGGATATCGCCGCCGCGGTTGTGGCACTCGAGGCGTACGATCAGGTAGCCGGAGTCGGTCTGAACTGCGCGACCGGCCCACAGGAAATGAGTGAGCACGTGCGCGACCTGAGCGCTTACTGCGACCGGTTGCTCATCGTGCAGCCTAACGCCGGTCTTCCACAACTGGTCGATGGGAAGCCGCACTACGCGCTGTCCCCGGACGAACTGACGAGGTGGCTCGTGGAGTTCGTTGATGTAGACGGCGTGAGCATAGTCGGCGGTTGCTGCGGCACGACGCCTGAGCACCTGGCCGCCGTCGTCGATGCCGTCTCCGGTAAACAACCGAAATCGCGCCGAGTCAAATCCGAACCGTCGATCAGCAGCCTCTACCAGGCCGTCACCATCCACCAGGACAGCTCGGTCCTTGCCATCGGCGAGAGGACCAATGCGAACGGTTCAAGAAAGTTTCGCGAGTTGCTCGCAACCGGCGACATTGACGGCATGGTGCAAATGGCCCGTGAACAGGTTCGCGACGGCAGCCACCTGTTGGATGTTTGCTCAGCTTACGTTGGACGGGACGAGGCGGCGGACTTGTCGGCGGTGGTGAAGCGCCTTGTCACCGACGTGAACGCTCCGCTCGTGATCGACAGTACGGAGGTGGCGGTTATCGAAACGGCACTGAAGCTCGCCGGCGGTAAATGCATTATCAACTCGATCAATCTCGAAGACGGTGAACAGCGGCTGGATCAAATCTGCCGAATTGCCAAACGTCACGGAGCGGCTCTGATCGCCTTGACCATCGACGAGGAGGGGATGGCCAAAACATGCGACCGCAAGGTTGAGGTGGCCAGGCGCATCTATGATCTTGCGACCAGCCGCCGCGGCATCAAACCCGCCGACCTGATCTTCGATCCGCTGACGTTTACGATCTGCACGGGAAACGGGGACGACCGGCGGCTGGGTCTGGAGACGCTCGAGGCCATCCAGCGGATCAAGCACGAATGTCCCGGTGTGCATACGCTGCTCGGCGTGAGCAACGTCAGCTTCGGGCTAAAGCCGCCGGTACGCCGTGTGCTCAACAGCGTCTTTCTGCATCATGCCCGTGAACGAGGCCTCGACGCAGCCATTCTGCACGCCGGCGGTATCCTGCCACTGTTCAAGATCGACGAAACGCATCGCCGGCTCGCGGAAGACCTGATCTACGACCGTCGCCGCGACGGGTACGACCCGCTACAGGAACTGTTAAGTGCGTTTGAAGGTATCGACACCACGGTGATCACGGACGAAGAGAAACGTTCCCGGAATGTCGAAGACCGGCTAAAAGCACGGATCATCGACGGTGACCGCGCAGGACTCGAAACCGACCTCGACGAGGCAATGCTCACCCACCCACCGCTTGAGATCATCAGTGAAATCCTGCTCGACGGCATGAAGACCGTGGGTGACCTCTTTGCAGCCGGGCAGATGCAGCTTCCTTTCGTGCTTAGATCGGCTGAAACCATGAAGGCAGCCGTCGTGTATATGGAACCGTATATGGATAAGGTCGAGGGACGCACCAAGGGCACGATCGTATTGGCCACCGTGAGGGGCGACGTTCACGACATCGGGAAGAACCTCGTTGACATCATTCTGAGCAACAACGGCTATACGGTGCACAACATCGGGACCAGACAGCCGATCAACAGCGTCATCGAGGCGTATGAGAGGTACAATGCAGATGCCATCGGTCTGTCAGGGTTGCTGGTTAAATCGATGCTGGTCATGCGGGAGGATCTTACGGCACTCAACGAGCGTGGCATCGACGCCCCGGTCATTCTCGGCGGCGCGGCGCTTACGCGCAAGCACGTCGAGCAAGACCTGCGCCCGCAATACGGCGGACCGCTCTTTTATGCCAAGGATGCCTTCGACGGGTTGCATCTGATGGACTCGATTACTTCCGGTGAGACTGACGGACAAGTGCGCGTCGCTGCTCAAGCCTCAACCGCCGCTATTACGCGGGTCGGTGGTGGTGACATTCCTGCAACCGTGTCGCCGACGGACGTGCACGAAAGCGCGTCAGCACGACACGGCTATGCCCCGCCGCAATCGGATATCTCGCGCGACGAGCCGACACCGCAGCCGCCGTTTTTCGGATCGCGGGTCATCGAGCACATCAACACTGACGCAGCCCTGGCATTTCTCAACGAGAACATGCTTTTCCAGGTGCAGTGGGGGTACCGCAAGAACCGTCGCAGCCCGGACGAGTTCCAACGTCACATCAACACTGAAGTCCGTCCCGTCCTGCGCGGATTGCTCGACCACTGTGAGCGGGAGAACATCCTGCAACCTCAGGCAATCTACGGTTTCTGGCCCGCCCAGTCGGACGGCGACACGCTGATCATCTACGATCCCGACGAACGCGATCGACCGAAAGCCCGGTTCGAGTTCCCGCGCCAGGGCAAACCACCCTACTGGTGCCTGAGCGACTTTTTCAAGCCGGTCACGTGCGGCTCGTACGACGTGGCCGCCTTTATGATCGTCACCATCGGCCATCGAATCAGCGAGGTGGAACGACAGTGGTTCAAGGCGGATCAATATCAGAACTATCTACACCTGCATGGACTCGGCGTCGAGCTTGCCGAGGCGCTGGCTGAATACATCCACGAGCAGATCCGCGTGAAATGGGGTATCGCCGACAGCGACGCCGACGACATACAGAAGATCTTCAAACAGCACTACCAGGGCTCGCGCTACAGCTTCGGCTACCCCGCCTGCCCGCGGCTTGAGGATCAGGTTAAGCTCTGGCCGCTGTTGAATCCCGAACGCATCGGCGTTACGCTCTCCGAGACGTTCCAGCTCGAACCGGAACAGAGCACGACGGCCCTGATCGTCCACCACCGCCAGGCGAAGTATTTCGACGTGCGATAGCGCTCCGCCGCGCCTATAATTGAGCATGTCTCGCACATTGACACGCATTATCTTGGCTCTTGCCGTCCTGGGCGCCACGCCGGTGGCGTATGTGCTGGTCTACATATGGGCGGATGACTGGTACCGTATCTCGGATACCACCGCGCTGATCATCACGGACGTTCTGACGGCATCCGCATTCTCCATCGCCTGGGTCCTCGTTTGGAGGTCAAATGTCCGCTGGACATCCGCGCGAATAATGGGCACAGCGCTCATCTGGTTCCTGGCGTTTGCTCCAGCACTCGGAGCCTTCCTACTTACCATAGCGGAGAGTCCCTACAGCGAAGAAGAAGGATGCGTTCTGGCCGGCTTATCCTGGTGGGCAGCGTGGATCGCTGGTACATCGATGCTCTGGCGCGAAAGCGAGAGGGAGCGCATCGAGCGAACAGTCGGTTCGCACGCTCCTTTACTGGCGTGCCCAACCTGTGGATACAACATGACCGGCTTGCACAAAGCCCGGTGCCCGGAGTGTGGCACTCAATACACCCTGAATCAAATCGTCGCCTCTGCCATTGACACCGAACCGCTGTCCGGCAGGCGCACCTCGGAACGCTGATGCCGCGGCGCATAATCCCCACAAACCGCATTAGCTGGGCCGTGTAGCGCGAGGCGTGACAGGTAAGGGGTTCCGGTCTTTGAGCTCCTCGGCCGGTGGGGCCAGCGCGGCGTCGGTAACCGACTCCGTGAGCCAGGTTTTGCCCTCTGAACGAATCAAGCCGGTCGGTCGGCCTATGGCCGACAATGTCGCAACAAGGTCATCGTCATCGATGATATAGTCAGCCGAGTCGACATCAGTGCTCACAATGTAACGCTCGAGCACTCCTGGTGGAACCTGTACTATCGAAATGAACTCAAGCCGGCGATCTTCGGGAATCTCATTTGGTGTGGTAGGAGTGACCCAGCTATTGATCAGAAAAACTCCAGCGGCAGCAAAGACTGCGGCTGTTGTCGCTCCTCGCACCGCAAACCGACGCACACGCCGACGCCGACCTTCCTGCACGACCGCACTTTGAAGGACGGAGAGCATTGCGTTGCGGCGCAGCCGGCCCCTTTCTGACAAAGTGCCAGTCAAGTCGTAGAAGTCCTCGTCGTGACCATTCCCGTTGTTGGCGGTTGAATCACTCATCGCCTGATCCTCGCTTGCGGAGCCGGGCAATCGCCCTGGTCAGGCGTCCGTGCACTGCACCTGTGCTCATGCCCAACCGCTTCCCGATAGCCTTCAGGGTTAGCCCCGCCCGGAAGCGTAACTCAATGATCTGTGCGGAAGCCCGATCGATCCCGCTAAGCTCACGCCGCACCCACTCGACCCGCTCCATGATCTCCCGGGTGTCGTCGAAGGTGACAGTCGGGCGCTCGTTCGCGGCTCTGCGCTCACGAATTCTCCTCCGCCTCTCGCGTCTCAGGTGATCATAGGCAACGCTGCGAGTCACGCAGGTCAGCCAGTTGTCCAGTGTGCGAGCATCGTCAAACAGTCTGATGTGGCGAATCACGCGTATCATGGCATCCTGTACGATGTCCAAACAGGCATCTTCATCAAAATGCGTCGTTCTCCGGGCGACGGTGTACACATGGCCGAATTTCGCCTTGTAGAGACGCGCGAACGCCTCGGCGCTCCCCGAGGCGATCTCGCTGGTAAGGTGCCGGACGTTCCCCGCGTCGCGATCGCTTACCGTTACTATGGGCGGCTCACATTGAACCACTGCTTCGCACGTCATTCTCGCGGTTGTCCCAGTTTCTTGAGATCTTCCCGCAGCGCCTCGAGCTTGTCTTGGATTCCGGCATAATGAAGCTTGGCGTTTTCGAGCTCGACCTCCGTCCTGGTCATCCCGAGATCCACTTCGGCCACTTCTTCAGGAGTCACCAGCCCGTCTTCCCGAAGTCCCGTCGTTCTCGCATGGCGGGTCTTGGCAAGGGCGAACTCTTGCTGGGCGATCTTCATCTCACCGGCCCGGCCCTGCAAGAGGATCTCAAGTGAGGCGATTTCATCACGGAGATACTCGATCCGGTCGTGTCGGTTCTTGGCGCGTTCGATCAGCTCCTCAATGGTTTCGCGCACCAGGTCCAACTGCTCGTCGGTCCCGCGAAAGACCAGCAAACCCGTTGGCGGGTGAAATGACAACTTTGCCTTCTCCGAGAACAGCGAAAGTACCGCCTCGATGGCCCCGAGGAACTCCTCAGCGGTCTGACCGGCCCTAAGCGCTTCCTCCACATTCCATACGGATGTACAGATGTCACGCGACTCGTACTCCGCGGCTACCTTCATGACCAGATCCGGCGAATCGCCGATGGTGTAGCTGGTAACCTCGACTTCGGCTTCGCGCCCGTCAGGCAGCTTGTATTCACCCTCCAGAAAAGAAACAGCGGCTTCGACGGTCACGGCGACCAAGCTCACCGGGGGCACCTCGAGGGACCTGGCTTCGGGCATGACCACGACGTTGGCGGCGCCGCCCGGTCTGGCCTGGCGAATCCGCTCGACATACTCCTCCAACGTCCCGCCCGGGAACTGAACATCAAACCGGGAATGCTGGTGTTCATACTTCCGGTCACTCTGGGGCATCTGGGCTTGACTGGGCCAGGCCGCAACCAGCGGCATCATGGCGGCCAGTCCCATAACAAGACGACTTGTTGTTTTCATGGTTTTGAATCCTCCCTTGGAGTTTACCACTTCTGCGTCCGCACTCTCAATAACGCCGCCGATAGTAGAATTTCGCGCCCGAGGACAGAGTTTCCTCACTCATCTGGAGCTTGAGACGAGGATCGGCGAGCCCCCTCATGATTGTCGATTCGCCATCCTCCGGTGGTTGCCTCCTCATGCCCCTACCTGCAATAATCCCGGCCATGGCCAGACCAGCTGCCCAGCGCATCGAGGCATTGCGGGGCGAAATCCGCCGGCACGACCACGCCTACTACGTGCTCGGCGACCCGACGATCACCGATCGTCAGTACGACAAGCTCCTCGACGAGCTCAAGCAGCTCGAATCGCAACACCCCGAACTGATCACGCCGGACTCACCAACTCAGCGGGTTGGTGGAACCCCCCTTGAGGGATTCGGTCACGTCACGCACGCGATTCCGATGCTCTCGGTCGACAACACCTACGATGAGCAGCAGCTCCGCGAGTTCGACCGGCGCGTTGCCAGGGGGCTCGGCGGTGAATCGTACGCGTACGTCGTCGATCCGAAGATTGACGGAGTGGCTGTCTCGTTGCTTTATGAAGCCGGTGTCTTGACGCTGGCAGCGACGCGCGGCGACGGCACGATGGGCGATGACATCACCCAGAACGTGCGGACGATCCGGTCAGTCCCGCTACGATTGCTTGGCAATAATGTGCCCGATATCCTGGAGGTGCGCGGCGAGATCGTCTGGCCGATCGAAGATTTCCGCAAGTTCAACGCCGAGCGCGAAGCCGCCGGTGAACCGGCCTTCGCCAATCCGCGCAATGCCACCACCGGGACACTCAAGCAGCTTGACGCGCGCAACATCACCGGCCGGGGACTGCAAGTCGTCTCTCACGGCTTTGGCCGAGTTGAACCGCTTGCGGCGGCAACGGATGACGAACTCTTCAAACAGCTCAGGCGCTGGGGGATTCCGGTCAGCCCCTATCGTGTGCTGGTCGATTCGATCGAGAAAATCATAAACAGGCTGCATACGTGGGATGAGCGGCGTCGCGAGCTTCCCTACGAAACGGACGGGCTGGTGATCAAGGTCAATGCGCTGGATCAGCGCGACGCCCTTGGTGCTACCAGCCGCTACCCTCGCTGGTGCATCGCGTATAAGTTCGCAGCCGAGCAGGCGGAAAGCGTCCTGCTATCCGTCGATTATCAGGTTGGCAAGCTCGGTACGATCACGCCGCGGGCCGTGATGGAACCGATGCAACTGTCTGGGACCACCGTGCGGCATGCGTCGCTGCATAACTTCGATCAGGTCGACCGGCTGGGCGTACGCATCGGTGATACCGTCATCGTTGAAAAAGCCGGCGAGATCATTCCGCAGGTCATCAGTGTCGTGAAGGAGCGACGTCCCAAGGGAGCAAAGCCGCTGAAACGCCCGACGAGATGCCCGGTCTGCAGCGGAGTGGTCGAGCAGGACGAGGGCGGCGTCTACCTCCGCTGCATCAACCCGGCCTGCCCGGCGCAGCTTAAGGAACGTCTGATCCACTTCGCCGGTCGCAACCAGATGGACATCGAAGGGGCCGGTCAAGTCCTCATCGAAACGCTTGTAGACCGGGGTTTCATTCACGACTACGCCGACCTGTACCATCTGCACGAGCGGCGCGATGAGCTGATTCAGCTCAAAGGGATGGGCGAAAAGAGCATTGACAACTTGTTGGCGGGTATTGAGGAGAGCAAGAAACGCCCTTTGTCGCGGGTCTTGGCCGCCCTCAACATCCGGCACGTCGGAGCCAGTACAGCCGAGCTGCTTGCGGATCACTTCGGTTCGATCGAGAAGCTCGAATCGGCGACTGAAGAAGAACTCGCCGAGATCGAAGGCATCGGGCCCGAGGTCGCTGGCAGCATCGCGCGCTTCTTTAACAGCAAGGAAGGCGTACGCGTTGTTCAGCGGCTCAAAGACGCGGGCGTCAATATGGTGCAATCCAAGCGGCCGCAGACGGCCGAGAGCCCACTCGCAGGGAAGACCGTTGTCGTCACCGGCATGTTGGAAAGCATGAGCCGCAAGGAAGCCCAGGACCTGATCAAACAGCTCGGCGGCAAGGCAACCGGGAGCGTCAGCACAAAGACCGACTTGGTCGTTTACGGAGACTCACCCGGTTCCAAGCTCGACAAGGCCCGCCAGTTCGGTGTCAAGACGGTCGATGAAGCCGAGTTCCTCATAATGAGCGCCCGGAAGGTGGAGAAGATGTAGTCGGGTCTAGGGACAATCTACGAGAGCTGTTTCGGCAACTTCAGGTTCACCTCGTCCAGAATCATCTCCTGCCGCCCCTCCGGT
>CAZJTP010000057.1:0-22321 GCA_964548955.1 uncultured Phycisphaeraceae bacterium | reverse complement strand
GTGCGCATACAGCTTTGCGCTGCATGCCGTGTTTGCGCTGCTGCTGTAGCTCAGTTGGTAGAGTGCGTCCTTGGTAAGGACGAGGTCACGGGTTCGAATCCCGTCAGCAGCTGGTTTATTTACTGTAAGGGACAGTGAAGGTGACATGCCTTTGCGCCTGAACGTGAGTTTGCCCGGCATTAGTAAGGATCGAAGATAAGGAACGATGTTCCGCCGGCGAGGGGCGCCAAAAGTCGGCGGTTCCGCCGGGGAATTAGGTGACGAATTAGGTTACAGAGTAGATAGCCTCGAGCGAGTGGAGGTAAACACCGGATGGCCAAGGAAACATTTGAGAGAACGAAACCTCATGTGAATGTCGGTACGATCGGTCACGTTGATCACGGCAAGACGACGTTGACGGCCGCGATGACCGGCGTGCAGGCCCTTAAGAAGTTGGCGAAATTCAAGTCGTACGATGAGGTGGCCAAAGCGTCGGAGAAGCAGGGCCGGCGCGATGCGACCAAGATTCTCACGATTGCGACGTCGCATGTGGAGTATGAGACAGAGAAACGCCACTATGCTCACATCGACTGTCCCGGCCACGCCGACTACGTCAAGAACATGATCACCGGCGCCGCTCAGATGGATGGTGCGATCGTGGTGGTTTCCGCAGCCGACGGACCGATGCCGCAGACTCGCGAGCACATCTTGCTCGCTCGTCAGGTGAACGTGCCGTACCTGATCGTCTACCTCAACAAGGTCGACCTTGTGGATGACCCCGAGCTGCTCGACCTCGTCGAGATGGAAGTGCGGGAACTGATGAGCAAATACGAGTTCCCCGGCGATGACATCCCCGTGATTCGCGGGTCGGCGATGATCGCCCTCGAGAATCCGGAAGATCCCGAGAAAACCAAGAGCATCCACGAGCTGATGGACGCGCTGGACGCGTATATCCCCGTGCCGGAGCGTGACATCGACCTGCCGTTCCTGATGTCCGTCGAGGACATATTCAGCATCAAGGGCCGCGGTACGGTCGCTACGGGCCGGATCGAGCGAGGCCAGGTGAAGGTCGGTGAGGAGGTCGAGATCGTCGGTCTGATGGACACCCAAAAGACAACGATTACCGGCGTCGAGATGTTCAACAAGACGCTCGACTCCGGTGTGGCTGGTGACAACGTTGGATGCCTGCTTCGCGGCATCAAGAAGGATGAGGTCGAACGCGGGCAGGTGCTGGCCGCTCCCGCCAGCATCACGCCCCACAAGAACTTTGAGGGGCAGGTTTACGTGTTGACCAAGGAGGAGGGAGGGCGACACACGCCCTTTTTCAACGGGTATCGGCCGCAGTTCTACTTCCGGACGACCGACGTCACCGGCGGACTCACATTGAAAGGAGCTGAGATGTGTATGCCCGGCGACAACATCGCCGTGGAAGTCCGACTCGGCAAGGCGGTGGCGATGGAGCAAGGTCTGCGGTTCGCGGTGCGTGAGGGCGGACGCACGGTCGGATCCGGCGTCGTCGCAAAAGTGATCGAGTAAGCGACCGGTTTCTACGCCCCGGGCGAACTGAGTGTAAGCATGGCAAAAGCGGCAAAACGTGAGTACGTGTGGCTCCAGTGCAAAGAGTGCCGTGACCTGAACTATCGGACGAATGTCAACGTGATGGGTGGCACACCGAAGCTGGAGCTGAAGAAGCACTGCAAACGCCAGCGCAAGCACACGATTCATAAGATCAAGCGGAAGTAGGGTTCCCGCCGTCGGTGATGGAATAGATTCGCACAGGAGCGTAGCTCAATTGGCAGAGCACCGGTTTCCAAAACCGGCGGTTGGGGGTTCAAGTCCCTCCGCTCCTGTTGTGGATGTGATGAACCGTTGGTGGTGTTGGCGCCGGGAGCTGTGGCGTCGTCATTAGGAGCCTGGAATAGGGCGGATTCATGCGTGAGACCGATACTACGGCTGTTTCAACGGGAAAGAGGCGTACCGCGCTGACGAGTGGCAGTACCGGGGGCGGTCCGGCGGGTCCGCGAGCTCGCCGTCAGCATGGCGGTTTCTCTCGCCAATACAAACCCGACCAGGGCAAGATGACCCGCACCGGAACCTTCATCGGTGCGGCCCTGCTGATCGCCTGGGGCGCGGTGTTTCTCAACGGTCGCCTGGCGGGATATGTCGGCGACGAATTGTGGTTGCTCTTGATCACACCGGGCATTCCGATTCTGGTTGCCGTCGTGCTCGGTGTGGTGGCTTGGCGGATCGTCTATGTGAGTCGGAAAAGCAGCGATTTCATGATTGCGACTGAAGGCGAGATGAAGAAAGTGAGCTGGTCGACGAGACATGAGGTAGTCGGCTCGACAAAGGTTGTGATCATGTTCACGCTGCTGTTGGCGGTGGCATTGTTTGTTGTTGACCTCGTTTTTCAGCGCGCTTTCTCATGGATCGGCGTCCTCAAGACATGACGGACACGGAGTCGACATTACCGGATACGGCGCCATCGGCCGCGACCACTGCGCCGGGCATGAAGTGGTACGTCCTGCGCGTGGCCTCCAATAAGGAGGAGCAGGTTCGCGAGGCGCTGGAGCGCAAGGTCAAGATCGAGGGGCTTGAGAGTCGAATCAGTCGAATCCTGGTTCCGACCCTCAAAGAGAAACGTATGCGTGGCGGTGTGCTTCGGGTCGTGGAGCGTAAGCTCTACCCTGGGTACGTGTTTGTGGAGATGGCCTGCGAGGAGGACGGCTCGGTCGCCGAGAACGTTTGGTTCCTCATAAAGGAAACGTCCGGGGTGGGCGACTTCATCGGCTCGGACGGTAAGCCCACGAGCATGCCGGAGCATGACGTGGTTCAAATGCTGGCGGCCTCACAGAAGGCGGATGAGGATCCCGGCCTGTCGGGCCTTAACATCAAGATCGGAGACCAGGTCAAAATCACCGACGGTGCGTTCGAGAGCTACGAGGGCGAGGTCGAGTCCGTCGACGAGCGGCGCGGCATGGTGAGCGTGATCGTGTCGATCTTCGGGCGCATGACCCCGGTCGAGGTTGGTTACTGGCAACTGGAGAAGGTGGAATAATCAGGCCCGGTGCCCGGCAGGGCGTGTGGGTCTTAGATAAGCGGAAACGGTAAATACGGTGGCGAAGAAGAAGAAGAAAGAACTTACCGCAACGATCAAGCTGCAGGCACCGGGTGGACAGGCGACGCCCGCGCCGCCCGTCGGGCCCGCGCTGGGGCAGCACGGCGTCAATATCGGCCAGTTCGTCCAGCAGTTCAATGCGGCGACGTCTTCGCTGAATGGTATGCCGGTCACCGTGGTGATCAACGTTTACGCGGATAAGTCTATTGACTTTGTGGTCAAAAGCCCGCCGGCGTCGGTGCTGCTGAAGGAGGCGGCCAAGATCGCCAAGGGCAGTGGCGTCCCGAACAAGGAGAAGGTGGGGGCGATCACGCGAGAGCAGGTTCGGTCCATCGCGGAGAGAAAGTTGCCGGATATGAATGTGTACACCGTCGAGGCGGCTGATCGAATCGTCGCCGGTACGGCGCGTTCCATGGGGATTGACATTGTTGACTAGACGTTCCGGTCCGCGGAGCGTTTGAGAGAGAGCGTCAATGGGTTACCAAAGCGTGCGATATCGCAAGCAGCTTGAGATCGGCGGCGACCTGCGCACGCCCGTGAGCATCGAGGAGGGCATCGGCCGGATCAAGAGGATGGCCGACGTCAAAGCCGATCGCAGCTACAAGAACGGCAAGAAGCGCAAAGGGCAGGATCAAACGGTTGAAATCGTCCTGCACCTCGGCATTGACCCCCGGCAGGCCGATCAGATGCTCCGCGGTGCCATCTCGCTGCCGAAGGGGCTGGGCAAGGAACGCCGGGTTATAGCCTTCTGCGACGGGTCCATGGCCGACGCAGCCAAGGAGGCGGGCGCGGTTGAGGCCGGCGCCGAGGAGCTCGTGGAGAGGATTCAAGGCGGGTGGCTCGATTTTGACGTCGCCGTGGCCCATCCGTCTACGATGGGGAAGGTCGGCAAACTCGGTCGGGTGCTCGGACCTCAGGGGAAGATGCCCACGCCCAAGGCGGGTACGGTGACGCCGGATGTCGTCGCAGCGGTCAAGGAGTTCACGGCGGGGAGGTTGGAGTTTCGCAACGACAGCGGCGGCAACATTCATCTTCCGGTCGGCCGGGTGAGCTTCTCCGATGAGGATTTGCGAGAGAACATTCAGGCGGTCATCGACCACATTACAAAAATCAAGCCCGCGGCTGCCAAGGGACAGTACATAAAACGGATCTGCCTGGCATGTACGCGGACGCCTTCGGTGACAGTCACTCAAAGTGCTTAGGAAAAGGACCCGCCGATTCATCGTGAACATGGGTGCAGAGGACACAAGCTAACATGAGCGGGATTGATCGATGAGCAAGGCCGTCAAAGCGATGGTTACCGTGGAGTTGGAGGGACGCTACGCAGGGACGGACAGCGCGTGTATCGTTGACTTGACACGCATGAATGTCCAGCAGCAAGAGGAGCTTCGCAAAGTCCTTTGGGGGACGTCGGCACGATTGGAGGTGGTCAAGAACAGCCTGGCGCGGCGTGCGTTTCAGGACGGGCCGCTCGAACCGCTCGGGCGTTCGCTTGACGGGCCCTGCGCGCTGGTAACCTCGCTGGAGTCGGTGATCGACGTGGCGAAGGTCCTTGTCGAAGCGGCCAAGGAGTTCGATCAGCTCACGCTCAAACAGGCGATCATCGGTGGTGATCCGAACCTCGTGACGGTTGAGGAACTCTCGAAGATGAAGAGCCACGCGGAGATGATTGGTGAGCTGGCGATGCTTGTCAGTTCGCCGGGTCGCGCGGTGGCGGGCTGTCTGGAATCGCCGCAGTCGAAGATCGCGGGTTGTTTGAAGGTGATGATCAACAAGGCCGCTTGATCGTCAATGGCCGGGGTATTGGTGGTGCGGCGCGGTGTCGTATCGCAAGTGCTCGGAGTCATCAACACGAGATGAGAAGTAATGAAGACGTGCGACGCTGCATGTCGACTGGTCCGCAATTGTGGATGAAATGACCCGCATCGGGCGGGTCGCCTATCGGCGTGGCGATCGATTCATCGGAAGGAGATAGAGGAACAATGGCGGAAGCCCCAACTACCGAAGTGGAGTTCAGCTCCGAGATTACCGAGCTTGCCGATAAGCTCGTGAACCTGACGGTCAAGGACGCTCAGGCATTGGTTGACTGCCTCAAGATCGTGCACGGCATCGAACCTGCCGGTGGTGGGGTCGTACTTGCGGGCGGTGTGGGCGACGCCGGTGCCGCTGCGGCTGAACCGGAGGAGAAAACCTCGTTCGACGTGATTCTGGCCGGTTTCGGTGACAAGAAGATCCAGGTCATCAAAGTGGTTCGCTCGCTGACCAGCCTGGGCTTGAAGGAAGCTAAGGATCTTGTCGAGTCCTGTCCGAAACCCTTGAAGGAAGGGGTAAGCCAGGAAGAAGCTGAGAAGGTCAAGGCGGAGATCGAAGAAGTGGGTGGTGCCGTCACCATCCAATAATAACGCCCGAGGTCGACGCCTGTCACCGCTTGGCGGTCGAGGGTCTGCCCGGTGTCGGGTTTTGTGAGGTTCGTGTATCGGTTTTTGGATCCGCAAAGCGCCATTTTTGCCGCGGGGCGGGATCGACCGGCATTGTGGGACAGCCGGTCCACCGGATGCCTCGCCGGCCGACGTTCTGTCCCCTTACGTATGAGGTTTGCGACTCTCCGGTGCGGGTTTGACGTGCGCGTTGGTGCCGCGCCGGTGCGCTGCATGCGCCCGCAAAGGTAGACCACGAAGATTGAGGGCTTCATCCTATGAGTGTGCCTCTAGCCGTCCGTAATTACTCGAAAGTCGGGGACGGGATACCGGTACCCGATCTGATCGGCATCCAAACGAAGTCGTATGGGCAGTTCCTTCAGGCGGACGTTTCTCCTGAGGAGCGCGAGCAGCACGGGCTCGAAACGCTGCTGCGGGAGATGTTCCCGATCGAGAGCTATGACGGGGCATTGTCCCTGCATTACATCAGCTACGAATTGGGCAAGCCTCGCTACACGCCGAACGAATGTCGCGAGCTGCGCCTGACCTACGGGATGCCGTTTCGGATCCGGTTGCGCCTGATCCGCAAGGACAGCGATGAGATTCAGGAGGATCTGATCTACATGGGTGACATGCCGATCATGATCGGCGGCGGGGAGTTTATCATCAACGGAGCGGAACGCGTGATCGTCTCGCAACTGCACCGTTCGCCCGGGGTGGACTTCGTCAAGTCGCAGGCGGAGGGTGACCGCGCCTTGCACTCCTGCCGGATCATTCCCGAGCGTGGGAGCTGGATCGAGATTGAGGTGACTAAGAAGGACGTGCTGGTCGTGCGGATCGATCAGTCGAGCAAGCTCCCGGTCACCACGTTCCTGCGGGCGATGGATAAGAAATACTCGAGCGACGAGGCCATTGTCAGTGAGTTCTACAAGACCAAGTCGGTGCGTACGTCGCAGCTCAAGCCCAAGATGTACACGGTTTCGCCGATCATCGATGACACGACGGAGGAGGTTCTCGTCCGCGCCGGGTGTCAAATCGGCGATGCGGTTGAGCGTATCCAGGATTCCTCGATGAGGAATCTGCGCGTCATCGCCAAAGTCATGGACCCGCTGATGCTCAACGCCCTCGCGGAAGACACCAGTCGTACGCACGAAGAGGCGCTGCTGAAGATCTACAGCCGGCTTCGTCCCGGTAATCCGCCGCAGCTCGAGAAGGCGAAGAAGCTGTTTTTGGAGAAGTTCTTCGACGAGAACCGCTATCGCCTCGGTAAGGTTGGGCGGTTCCGCCTGAACCGCAAGTTTGAGATCAACCGGGACGGCGGACCGATGACGCTCACCACCGAGGACGTGATCCACTGCCTCAAGTACCTGCTCAAGCTGCGGACCGGTGAATCGGCGTTCGCGGTCGATGACATCGATCACCTTGGAAACCGGCGGTTGCGGACCCTCGATGAACTCTGCGCCGACGAAATGCGGAAGGGTTTTCTGAAGCTTCGCCGCACCGTACAGGAACGCATGAGCATGAAAGACCCCGACCAGCTCGGGCGCGTGGCTGAGCTGATCAACAGCAAGTCCGTCAGTTCCGCGATTGAGTTGTTCTTCGGGCGCGGCGAGCTTTCGCAGGTGGTCGACCAGACCAACCCGTTGTCGCAACTGACTCATGAGCGGCGGCTTTCGGCGCTGGGTCCGGGTGGGCTGAACCGAAAGCGGGCGGGCTTCGAGGTCCGCGACGTCCACATCAGCCACTACGGGCGAATCTGCCCGATCGAGACCCCGGAAGGAACGAACATCGGGCTGATAGCGTCGCTAAGCCTCTACAGCGTCGTGGACGATTACGGGTTTCTGATCACCCCGTACCGCAGAGTGGAGAAGGACAATAAGCTAGGTTCGGTCTCCTACCTGCGTGCTGACGAGGAGATGCGCGAGGTCCTCGCGCCGCCGGAGGCTGTCGACCCCGAGACCGGATGCCTGCGGGAGGGGGCGATCATCGTGCGCAAGCACGGTGATCTCGGACAGGTCTCCAGCCACGAAGTCACCTACGTTGACATCTCGCCCAAACAGACCGTCGGCGTCTCGGCCTCGCTGATTCCGTTCCTCGAGCACGACGACGCCAACCGGGCGCTTATGGGTTCGAACATGCAGCGGCAAGCGGTCCCGCTGCTTTCGGTGGAGCCGCCGGTGGTGGCGACGGGTATGGAGCGGGCGGTGGCTCTCAACAGTGGCATGGTTATCCGCGCCCGCACTACCGGCAAGGTAACCTATGTTGATGCCAGACGGATCGTCATCGACGACACCGACGAGTATGTCCTCCGCAAGTTCCAAGGCCTCAACGAGCGAACCTGCATGAATCAAACGCCGCTCGTGCGTCTATCCCAACGCGTCAAGAAAGGCGACGTCATAGCAGACGGTCCCGCAACATCGGACGGTGAACTCTCACTCGGGAAGAACTTGCTTGTCGGATTCATGACCTTCGACGGCCACAACTTTGAGGACGCGATCATCATCAGTGAACGCCTGGTCCGCAGCGACACCCTTACGAGCATCCACATCGATGAATACGATATCGAGGTCCGCGAGACCAAGCTCGGGCGAGAGGAGTTCACCGCCGACATCCCCAACGTGTCCGAGCGAGCCCTTGCCCACCTCGACGAAGACGGCATCGTCCACATTGGCACACGCGTCCAGCATGGCGACATCCTTGTCGGCAAGGTAAGCCCGAAATCAAAGAGCGAGCTGAGCCCCGAGGAGAAACTGCTTCACGCGATTTTTGGCCGGGCCGGCGAGGACGTGAAAAACGACTCTCTCGAACTTCCCACCGGGGAAGAAGGTATTGTCATCGGCGCGAAACGCTTCAGCCGCCGCATTCACATGACCGACGACCAGAAACGACAGCTCGAACGCGACATCGACGTGTACGTCAAGAGTCAGGATTCCAAGATCATCGCATGTTTTAAGCAGATGTGCCTCGAAATCGAGAATCTTATCGAGGTCCCGATGATCGACCCAAGCACCCGCCAGAAGGTCGGCCACAGCAACCTGGACGAGGTCATCTTGGAACAGGTCGACATCTTTGGCGAGCACATACGATCCCGGGATCTGAAGTGGATCAAGCCCGCCTCGAAACGCGAAGAGTGTCTGGCAATATCAGACCGCTTCTGGCCGCGCATTGCGGAGATTCAGGAAGAGCGCGACCGCAAGGCGGCCCAGATGAAACGCGGAGACGAGCTTCCCTCCGGTGTTCTCGAAATGGTCAAGGTCTACGTCGCCACCAAGCGGCAGGTCGCCGTGGGCGACAAAATGGCCGGTCGCCACGGCAACAAGGGCGTCATCGCCCGCATCACGCCCGTCGAGGACATGCCCTTCCTCGACGACGGTACACCGATCGACATCCTGCTCAATCCCTTGGGCGTACCGTCCCGAATGAACGTAGGGCAGATCCTCGAAACGCACCTCGGGTGGTCCGCCAGGATGCTTGGTTTCCAGGCTGTTACCCCTGTATTCGATGGCGCATCGGAAAGCGAGATCCACGCGGCGCTCGCCGAAGCAAACGTCCGCGCGATGGAGTTGGCGCGCGACCCACGTGCCGTAGAAAACGCCGCGAAGGAAGACATTCGTTTCGCCCAGATTCCGCCCGGCGGGAAGGTGCGACTACGCGATGGGCGTACGGGTGAGTACTTCGATCAGCCGGTGACCATCGGCTATATCTACATGCTCAAACTACATCACCTGGTCGATGACAAGATTCACGCCCGCGCCACCGGGCCTTACAGCCTGATCACACAGCAGCCGCTCGGCGGCAAGGCTCGGACAGGCGGGCAGCGCTTCGGAGAGATGGAAGTGTGGGGACTGGAGGCGTATGGAGCGGCCTATGTCCTGCAGGAACAGCTGACCGTAAAGAGCGACGATGTGGAGGGTCGCACGAAGATCTACGAGACGATGGTAAAGGGTAAGAATACGTTGGAGGCGGGCACGCCGGTTTCGTTCGATGTGCTGTGCAACGAAATTCGAGGGCTGTGTCTGAACGTCCAACTGGAAAAGCGTCGGGTCGGATAGGGGTCGTTTGCCGGCACCGGCTCGGATCAGGCGATGTCAGGGATGACGGTGACCTGGTAAAACGCAAGACGAGAGGAGGTCGGATCGTGTTTGGCAACATCGTATTTGACACGAAGGGTAAACCGGATCCTGAGGAGCTGCTGGCTTTCTACGAGCGACAGCACCATGAGACGACACGTGTGCGGAAGAAGCTGCGGCGGATGCTCAACGGCACGTTCTGCTTTGTCACGGCGCGTCGCAACGGGAAGTTGATCGGGATCGCCCGCGGGGTGACGGACGGTTTGCGGGGCCGGCTTGCGGAATGCAAGCTGGATCCGACGTTCCAAGGACCGGCCTGCATCACCAAAACGGAGGGGCGGATCGAGCACGATTCGGAGGGTATTGCGGCCGAGATGGCCCGGCTGGTCATCGACGCGCTTCGAGAGCACGGCGTCGAGCGGATCGACGCGCTGGCGTACGGCACGGAAGTCGACTTCTGCGAGGAACTCGGTTTTCGCAAGATGACGGGCTTGGTTCCGATGGAACTTCCCGCGGACGTGCCTGTGCCTGCGCGCTTGGAGGCGGTGGCCGGCGGCGAAAGTGTGTAACCGGAAACGGGCGGGAACGTAAGACGGCTTGTTCGCTATTGGCTTGGCACGGTGCGTTGACCGGAGTCACCATTTAGTCCACAAGGGGATTCGCCGCGATGTTGGATAATATCTACGATCACATCAATGACTGCAGTTGCGTGCGCATTTCGTTGGCGTCGCCCAACGATATCCGTAGCTGGTCGTTCGGTGAGGTGAAAAAGCCCGAGACCATCAACTACCGTACTTATCGCCCGGAGAAGGATGGTCTGTTCTGCGAGCGCATCTTCGGGCCGGAACGCGACTGGGAATGCGCGTGCGGCAAGTTCAAGGGGACGAAGCATAAGGGGATTATCTGCGATCGTTGCGGCGTGAAAGTGACGCACTCCCGCGTGCGGCGCAAGCGGATGGGGCACATCAACCTTGCGGCGCCGGTGGTGCACATCTGGTTTTTTAAGTCAATGCCCTCCCGCCTGGGCGCGCTGCTTGATGTCAAAACGGCGAGTCTCGAGAAGGTCGTTTACTTTCAGGACTACATCGTCGTCGATCCGGGTGATACGCCCTTAAAGCATAAACAACTGCTCACCGAGGAGGAGTACCGCTCGGCGCACGGACAATATGGACACTCATTTACGGCCATGATGGGCGCGGAAGCTGTCAAGGAGCTGCTCAACCGGCTCGACCTTCAGGAACTGTCACTGCAACTGCGCGACGAACTCATCAAAACGGGCAGCAAGCAGCGGGAAAAGGATCTGACCAAGCGGCTCAAGATCATCGAGGCGCTGCGGACATCGCCGAACGAGGCATCCTGGATGGTGCTCGATGTGATCCCGGTGATCCCACCCGATCTGCGTCCTCTGGTGCTGTTGGACAGCGGGAACTTCGCCACGAGCGACTTGAACGACCTGTACCGCCGGATCATCAACCGTAATAGCCGACTCAAGAAGCTGGTTGATCTGAACGCGCCGGAGGTCATCATCCAAAACGAAAAACGGATGCTCCAGCAGGCCGTCGACGCCCTATTCGACAACGGGCGTTGTCGCCGCCCGGTCCTCGGTTCGAGCAACCGTCCGCTCAAGTCCATGACCGACATGATCAAGGGCAAGCAGGGGCGGTTTCGGGAGAACCTGCTGGGCAAGCGGGTTGACTACTCCGCCCGCTCGGTTGTTGTGGTCGGCCCCGAGCTGAGGCTGCACCAGTGTGGGTTGCCCAAGAAGATCGCCCTGGAGTTGTTTCAACCGTTTATCATTCGCAAGCTCAAGGAGCGGGGTCTGGCGGATACGATCAAGTCCGCGAAGAAGATGCTCGAGCGGCAGGATCAGGCCATTTGGGACATCCTCGAGGAGGTCATCTACCAGCATCCGGTCCTGCTTAACCGTGCGCCGACGCTTCACCGTATGGGTATCCAGGCGTTTGAACCGGTTTTAGTTGAGGGCAACGCAATCAAGATTCACCCGCTGGTTTGCCGCGGTTTCAACGCCGATTTCGACGGGGACCAGATGGCGGTGCACCTGCCGCTCTCCATCGAGGCTCAGGTGGAATCCCACGTGCTGATGATGTCCACCAACAACATCTTCGGTCCGTCGAACGGTGCCCCTATTATGTCACCAACACAGGACATGGTTATGGGCATCTTCTATCTGACGACCGACCACGTCAGCACGCGGGTGGGGCCGGACGAGGCCCCGCGGTTCGCTGATGCCTTCAAGGCGATGACGGCCTATGACCATCGGCGCATCGGAATTCACGACCTGATCTGGGTGCGGATCGACCACGATCGTGTTGTTTCAAGCGCCAAGGGTGAGGCCGAGCCCGTCCCCGCCAACCGTCGAATCCTCACGACGGTGGGGCGCATCATCCTTAATGACGTTCTGCCTGAGGGTCTGCCCTTTTACAACGATTCGTTGTCGCAGCGGGGACTGGTCCGGGTGATCGACGACTGCCACGAGTTGCTGGGTAGAGCCGCCACGATCGATTTATTGGATCAGATTAAGGACATCGGCTTCCGCTACAGCACGCTGGCGGGTCTGTCGTTCGGCGTGACGGACATGCGGATTCCGCAGGCCAAACAGCAGATCATCGACGCGGCCCAGAAGCGGGTCGACGCGATTCAAAAGGCGTTCGATGAGGGAACGCTGACCCGCCTCGAGCGATACAACCAGGTGATCGACGTGTGGATTCACGCCCGCGAGTTGGTCACCCAGGCCATGATGGCCGAGTTGCGGGTCGACTACCGTGATGATCAGGACACCTACAAGTCCCCCGGCGACACCGATGCGAAGCCCTATCTCAATCCGATCTACCTGATGACGCAATCCGGTGCACGAGGCAGTGTGGACCAGATCCGGCAGCTCGCGGGCATGCGGGCCCTGATGGCCAAGCCCTCCGGCGAGATTATCGAAACACCGATCAAGTCCAACTTCCGCGAAGGCCTATCGGTGCTCGAGTATTTCAGCTCGACGCACGGGGCGCGGAAGGGTCTGGCTGACACCGCGCTGAAGACGGCCGACTCGGGCTACCTGACGCGCAAGCTCGCTGACGTCGCACAAAACATGATCGTCAACACACAGGACTGCGGGACCATCAACGGGATCACCAAGAGCGCAATCTATAAGGGTGAAGAGGTCGACATCCCTCTGCGCGAAAGCATCATCGGACGCGTGGCGCGCGACGGGATTCGCAACCCCATCACCGATGAGCTTATCGTCGCTGAGAACCAGGTGATCACCAAGGAGATCGCCGACAGGATCGAAGAGCTGGGCCTCGACAAAATCCGCGTGCGCAGCTCCCTGACCTGCGAGTGCCCGCTGGGAGTTTGTGCGCTGTGCTACGGGGTGGACCTATCCACCGGTCGGGTCGTGGAGAGGGGAATGGCGGTCGGTATCATCGGGGCCCAATCCATCGGTGAGCCGGGCACGCAACTGACGATGCGCACGTTCCATACGGGTGGTGTGGCGCAGAAGGCGGCACTTGAGAACACACTCGTCGCACCGCAGCAAGGAACGGTTCGTTATCAAGATCTCAACCCGGTGTCCGTACCCGGCGACGACGGCACAGTGCGAATGGTGGCCTTGAAGCGAAACGGCGAGATTCTCATCGTCGACGAGAAGGGACGTGAGCTCTCACGTGACAAGGTCCCCTACGGTGCCGCCTTGCTGGTTGAGGACGGGCAAACGGTTACACGGGGAGATACGCTTTGCGAATGGGATCCGCACTTGACACCGATCCTTGCCGAGGTCGGCGGTTTCGTTCGCTTCCAGGATGTGGCTGACGGCGAGACGGTTCGACTCGAGCAGGAGGGCGGCAGCGCGAAGTATGTCGTCATCGAACATAAGGGAGAGAAGCACCCGCAGATCATCGTCGAGGACAAGGAAGGAAACGTTCTCGATTACCACTACCTGCCCGCCAAGGCACGGATCGAGGTGGACGAGGGGCAGGAGATTCTCCCGGGCATGGAGTTGGCTCGTCAGCCTCGGGCGATGGGCGGTACGCAGGACATCACCGGCGGTCTACCGCGCGTAACCGAGATCTTCGAGGCGCGTCGTCCGAAAGAGCCGGCGGTGTTGGCGGAGATTTCCGGGGACGTCGAAATTCGGGCCGACAAGCGACGAGGCAAGATGACAATCATCGTGCGGAGCGAGAGCGGGATGGAAAAGGAGCACCACGTGCCGCACGACAAACACCTGTTCGTGCACGCGGGCGACGCGGTCGAGGCGGGCGACCCGCTCATCGACGGTCCGCTGATCCCGCATGACATCCTGCGGATCAAGGGCGAGGAGGCGCTGCAACAATACCTGTTGGCAGAGGTCCAGGCCGTATACCGCAGCCAGAATGTGACCATCAATGATAAGCACCTGGAGATCATCATCGGTCAGATGTTGCGGAAGGTAACGGTCGATCTCCCCGGCGACTCGAACTTCCTGCCGGGTGAGGTCGTCGACAAGTTCCGGTTCCGCGCCGAGAATGAGCAACTCGCCAGGAGCGTGGTGATCAACAATCCCGGCGATACGGATCTGTCGGTTGGTGACGTGATACTCAAGTCGGAACTCGCTGAGATCAACGACGAAGCAGAGGCTCGCGGCGGTGAGCCGGCAAAGGGTAAAAAACCCAAGCCAGCCTCGGCGACTACTCTGCTGCTCGGGATTACCAAGGCCAGTCTGTCGAGTGACTCGTTCATCTCGTCCGCGTCCTTCCAGGAGACGACGAAGGTGCTGACGGAAGCGGCCCTGGGCGGTCACATCGACGAGTTGCGGGGACTCAAGGAAAATGTCATACTTGGACGTCTGATCCCGGCGGGTACGGGTTTCAAACAGTACCAGCAGATGCGGATCAAGCAGATTGGGGAACCGCTTCCGCCGCTGGCGGATCTGCCCGTGGAGTTGACATTCGGTGGTGCCCCGTTTGGCTCTCTCGGGGCCAGGGAGCCTGCGCCGGTTGGTGCGATGGGTCTGGATTTGTCGATGCCGTCACCCTTTACGAGCGGAGCCGACGACTTGGGCAAGCCTTCCGGCGATCCGGATGCGGGTGGAATGGCCGCCCCGGAAACGTAGGTCTTACGGTCTCAGTGTTTCCGGCCCCGCGTCGAAAAGTGTTTAGGTTATAGAGAGGTGAACGATGCCGACGGTCAACCAACTTGTGCGTCGCGGACGCAGGAAAGTCATCAAGAAGTCGAAGGTTCGTGACCTCGACCAATGCCCGCAACGTCGGGCTGTCTGCCTGATCGTCAAGACGCAGACTCCCAAAAAGCCGAATTCCGCGCTGCGCAAGGTGGCCCGTGTACGCCTGACGAATGGTAAGGAGGTCAGCGCCTATATTCCAGGCGTAGATCATAACCTGCAGGAGCACTCCATCGTGCTGGTTCGCGGAGGCCGGGTTCGTGATCTGCCCGGCGTTCGGTACCACATCATTCGCGGTGCGCTGGACGCAGCCGGTGTCGAGGGTGACAAGGAAGGGCGGGCGCGGAACCGAAGCCGTAGCAAGTATGGCGTCAAACGGCGAAAGTAGCCGCGGTCCCGGCAGGATGAGACGAGAACGTGATGTCGGAGCGATCGGGGAAATCGGCTTCTACCAAGACCGTCCAACGGAGCCTGTGGGACCGACTTTCTAGTCGGTCGGCGGACAGACTGGAAAGCCGCTCCCGCAAGGGTTTCGTTAGACGCTCTAAGCAAGGCGACTCCAGTGTGGCAGCGTCGATCACAAACTCCGTGGTGTCGGCGACGTGGCAGGTGTTGATCCCTGCCGGAAGCATCGTGGGATGCTGCTTGCTCGTGTGCCTGGGGAGCTACGTGCGGATTCCGGTTCCGGGCACCGAGGTTCCGATGACGCTGCAGTTATTGGCGGTGCTGCTGACGGGATTCGCATTATCCCCACGAAGGGCTGCGGCGGCGACACTGCTTTATCTGGCGTGCGGTACGGCGGGTCTGCCCGTCTTTGCCTCGTCAGCGGGACTCGCCGGATCGACCGGAGGCTATCTTGTTGGTTTCGTCGTCGCGGCGTGGCTGATAAGCGCCGTAAAGGGCGGACGCGAGGCCGGTTTCGGACGATTGCTGGCTGCGGGGTCCGGCGGTGTACTGGCGGTCTTTACGCTGGGGATTGCGTGGCGGGTGCTGCTGGCGTATTCATTTGGTTTGCTGGATGGTGGTGTTTGGATCGCGGTTAGTACCGGACTGATGCCTTTTGCACCTAAGGCCGTTGTGGAGCTTCTGATCGCGGTAACGCTGGTCGTGTCCGTTCGCGGTTTGCGATCTCGGCGGCGTGGGCTCTGACACCACGTTTGGGGAGTTCATCGGCCGGGTGGCTCGCCCGGCAAGAGGATTTAGGAACGTTTGTAATGGCTTACAAGAGGTTCACTCAGTCGGCGGCCCAGTTAAAGCCCGATACGCGCTATGGTAGTCTGCTTGTCTCGAAGTTCATCAACTGCTTCATGCTGGATGGCAAGAAAAGCACGGCGACGCATGCATTCTACGACGCCATAGACATTGTCGCCAAGCGGATCAAGGACGTTCCGCCCGCGGAGGTCTTCGAGACGGCGATTGGCAACTGCAAGCCCAATGTCGAGGTGCGTTCCCGCCGCGTCGGCGGCAGCAACTACCAGGTTCCCATGCCGGTGAATCGCAAAAGGCAGCAGTCCCTGGCGATTCGCTGGATCCGTGAGGCGGCGCGGGCCAAGAAGGGTAAGCCGATGTACGAAGCACTCGCCCAAGAAATCATCGATGCCTACAAGGGCGAGGGCACCGCGATCACGACCCGTACAAACATGCACAGGATGGCTGAGGCGAATAAGGCGTTTGCCCACTTCGCCTGGCGGTAGTCCTGCGTCATTTGTCTTCGACGGTGAGCCCACCCGCAAAGTCGGGTGGGCTCGTTGTACAGATATGGGCGGCGATTCCACCTGCGGTGGGACGAAGCGGCGAAAGCAAGCATGACTCTCGATCTGTCGACAGTCCGCAACATTGGAATTGCCGCGCACATCGATGCCGGCAAGACAACCACCACCGAGCGCATTCTCTACTACACCGGCCGGACGCACCGGATGGGCGAGGTCGATGACGGGACGACCACGACCGATTTTGATGAGCAGGAACAGGATCGCGGGATCACGATCTACTCCGCCGCGGTGAGCTGCCCTTGGCGGAGGCACACGATCAACCTGATCGATACGCCGGGCCACGTCGATTTCACGGCCGAGGTCGAGCGGGCCCTTCGCGTGCTTGATGGGATGGTGGCTGTGTTCGACGCCAAGGAGGGTGTGGAGGCCCAGTCGGAGACGGTCTGGCGCCAGGCGGACAAGTACGCCGTTCCGCGTCTTTGCTTTATCAACAAGATGGATCGGATCAGCACCGATTTCGAGGCCGCCATCGACGCGATTCGGAATAGACTCAATGCCCGCCCGTTGGTGATCCAGCTTCCGATCGGATCGGGGAGTGATTTCAGCGGCCTGGTCGATCTGATCGACATGAAGGCTATCTACTACAAACCTGAGGAGCTGGGTTCGTCGTATACGTATCGTGCGATTCCTGATGAGCTTCTCGCCACGGTTGAGCAATGGCGCTATGAGCTTATCGAGGCGGTCGCCGAGACGTCGGATGAGTTGATGGAGAAGTATCTTGCCGACGAGCCGTTTGAACCCGCCGTGATTCGACGGGCCATCCGAGCCGCGACGATCCGACATGAACTGACGCCCGTACTGTGCGGCAGCGCGCTTCGTTATGTGGGCATCCAACGATTGCTCGACGCGATATGTGACTTCCTGCCGAGTCCGCTTGAGGTCCCGCCGATTACAGTCGCAGACGCCAGACGGGACGACGTTAAGCACGAGCTTAAGTGCGATGCGGGAGGTGCGGTAGCGGCACTGGTGTTCAAAGTTGTTGCAGAGAAGCCCGTCGATCTGTTCTATCTGCGCGTCTACTCCGGAACGCTAAGGACCAACATACGCCTTCTCAATACGGTGACCGGCGAGAAGGAGAACATAACCCGTATTCTCCGGATGTTCGCGAAGCGGCGCGAGCAGCTCGACCGGGCCGTCGCCGGTGACATCGTTGCGGTCATTGGTCCGAAATCCGCCCTGACGGGCCACACGCTCTGCGACCAGCGACACGCGGTGATCCTCGAGTCGATCAAGTTCCCCGAGACGGTGATCAGCGTATCGGTCGAGCCGAAGTCGTCGAAAGATCGGGATAAACTGCTTGAGGCTCTCGCAGCGCTGGAGCGGCAGGATCCGACGATATCGGTCACGGCAAATCCCGAGACCGGGCAGACGTTGATCTCGGGTATGGGTGAGCTCCACCTGGAGATTGCGGTCCAACGGCTCCGAACCGAGATGCACGTGGACACCGCTGTGGGGAGGCCGCGAGTCTCGTATCGCGAGACGGTCACCACCGCCGGTGAGGGTGTTGGAAAGTTTGTCCGTCAGCTCGGCGGCCGAGGACACTACGCAGTCGTGCGGCTTCGGATCAAGCCCAGACCCCATGTCTCCGGGCGGGTTAACTTCGAGATTATCAGCGAAATCCCGGAGAATACCGTCTCCCCTGAGTTTGTCCGCGCGATGGAGGCGGGAGTGATGGAGGCGGCCCAGAGTGGGACGCTGGGCGGCTACCCCGTGATCGACTGGAAGGTCAACCTGTTGGACGTGAAACAGCACAGGGTTGATAGCTCGGAGCTGGCATTCGAGAACGCGGCCCGAACGGCGTTCTACGAGGCGATGGCAACTGCCGGGCCAGTGTTGCTGCAGCCGATCATGGCGGTCGAAGTGGTCACGTCTGACGAGTATTTCGGCCCGATCATGAGCGATCTGAACGCCCGAAAGGCCGTCGTGAGAGAGACGAGGATGCGTGGGTCGGACCGGGTGATCGCCGCGGACGTGTCGCTGGCCCGGATGTTCGGGTATATCACGATGCTCAGAAGCCTCTCCCAGGGGCGGGCTACCTCGACTATGGCCCCCTCCCACTACGCCCCGATACCGCCTGATGAGATGAAAACCCTCGTCGGGTAGGGCATGGCGAGACGATGCGTTCTGTTGTCAGTGCGGCGGCCTGACTCGTTAGGCCATCTGCTACCGACCACGACGGCGTGGCTTCGCCAGACCGTGCCACTCGGGAGGGATACGTCCCGCCGAAAAACTGGAAAGATGGCACTGGGTATGGTTGACAGATTGATTGGATCGTTTATCATCAGGTATACACGGCTTTTTCCGGCAGAAGGCCGCCAAGTTAGTTGCCGGCAAGGGTTTACGTCGGGTGAGCGCTCAGAACAGAATCAGGATTCGGATGGAAGCCTACGACACGCGGGCCTTGGACGCATCGGCTCGTGAGATCGTGGAGCAGGCCAAGCGTACCAGCGCGAAGGTGCACGGACCGATTCCGCTGCCGACTCGAATCGAGCGGTATACGGTGCTGCGTGGACCCCATATTGACAAGAAGTCCCGCGAGCAGTTCGAGATGCGCACCCATAAGCGTATCATCGATATTAGCGAGCCGACGACCCGCACGGTTGAGGCCATCAATCGTATTCAGGTGCCAGCCGGTGTTTTTGTGAAGATCAGGACCTGAGCAAACGCGAGCTGTAGGCTTCAACCCGTACTGGACTCCGGGCAAGCGAAATTCTTCGGATCTCCGGAAGAGAGTGGTTGTTCCATAGCATCGGCGCAGTTTGGAAGGGTGCGAAATGAGCATCACTCAACGCAAGCGACACGTGTCAAGGACGGTGAACCTAGGTCTGTTCGCATTGGTTGTCACATTCTTAACCCCTGCTTGGAGTTGGGCAAGACCGCCTGAAGCACATGGACCGTATCGAGACAGAACCGATCCAGACTTGGACCTTGGGTGTCTGCTCGACTTCCTACACGATATGGAGGAAGATCTGGCCATTGCGTCAGGTAGTGGTTCATCCTGCGGGAAGCTGGAGCCCGGATACCCAACGCAGGCTCAGACTTGGCCGGACATGCAGGCTGTCTCGCCACTGCTTCTCTTTCAGGACGACGTCGTCTTTTCCACAGGTACCGCGGACGTGTCGGCCTATCAATCCGACGGCACGATCGATCTGGTAATCTTGCTTTCGGACGATTCGGTCAGCAAGCAGTGGACGCTTACGCAAACCCTGGACCTGGAAAGCGATGTCCTTTACGTTTCGGGCACACTCGTCGTTTTCGACATCTGGAACGGGACGATCACGCTGACCGGCGGCTGGACCTACTCCCAGACCGATGGGGTTCAGGAGGACCCTGACTCGGAGGCCGGCTTCCACGACGAGGTCGCCGGGATGTTCGCCTGCGCGGATGGAGGAGCCACGGACGGTGCGATAGCTACTGTCGGATTAAGCCTGGGCGACACCCTGAAGCTCATCGCGAATCTCGCAACCATGGCCGTCAACTACATCCTCGACTTGTTCATCGCCTACGAGCCGGCCACGTCCTGTGACGGGCCGATGATTTACGATGGCCCCGGTCAGAGCTGTCATGGCGTCCGCATGCCGTGCGACGTTAAGCTCCCGGATATGTGCCTCAAGATCGACGAGCTGCCCGGCGTAGGGGAACCCTTCAAGCAGTGCATGCAGGGCCGATGCGGCTGCGGCGGATCGCACCACAAACGCCTCAAGATCAGTTGCGCCGATAGGAACGACTGCGGGCCTTGCGGGACTCCCCCGCCAGGTAAGACCTACGGAGGCTGCAATATTGCCGGCTCTCAAATGTGGTATTGTAGTTCGACGGGCTTCGAGTGCGAATGCGTAGGGATAGTTTTCCACGAGATGTCGCACGCCTGTGGCGCAATGGACCAGACGGGCGAATCGTACCGCATCGGCGATTGGTTTGAGGGGGCATGTGGGTCATGTAGTCCAATTGGGTTCCGTACGCCCACTGACGAGCGTAAGATCGAACGATAGCGCAGGGACCAAGCATGGCGCAAACCCAACGGATAATCGACATGATAATGATACGGTTCACATATTTCGTCACTGGTTTGTTGGTTATGTCCATCCTCGTCGCCAACGGTTGCGTGTTTGGCGATTGCCAGGGGGTAACTGTGTTAGTACGCGGTTGGCTCGCTGATCGCGTTACCGGCGAACCGCTGGCAAACGTTGCCGTGGGGGGGCGCAGCTTCACAAATGGAGAAGTGACGGATGTCATCCCCGCCCTAACCATATTCGGCGATTCTAACGGTCCACCACCCGACGAGAATGGAATGTTCGAGTTACCCTTTCGGAAGACGCTGGTATCGTGCACCGTCGCATCGTCATTTCCGCCTCCGGATCAGGTCGAGATCATCGTTGTGCGGGACGGGTGCGAGCAGACATTCCTGATCGAGATCAACGAGGACACGGTGGTGGATATGGATTTCCCCGACGACGTGATCGAGCTTAAAGACCCGATCCTGGTTCCACCGTGCGACGAGTGAGGCCAACTGCGGAGGCGGGCCGGCGATCCGCAACGGCCCCGGTCAGAGCTGTCATGGCGTCCGCATGCCGTGCGACGTTAAGCTCCCGGATATGTGCGAGAAGATCGATGAGTTGCCGGGCGTATCAAACGCCTTCAAGCAGTGCATGCAGGGCCGCTGCGGCTGCGGCGGATCGCACCATAAACGCCTTAAGATCAGTTGCGCCGATAAGAACGACTGCGGGCCGTGTGGCTCCTCCAGAGGCTGCAGCCTGGGCGGGTCTCAGATGTGGTATTGCGATCCCACCACTGACGAATGCAATTGTATTGAAACCGTGTTCCACGAAATGTCCCACGCGTGCGGGGCCATGCACTCGCTTGAGTACTGGATCGAGCAGTCATGCGATGTTAATGACGACCCGTGCCGAATTGGTCGGTGGTTCCAGAGCGAATGCGGCAGCACGGGGTCCTTTCACGGGAATGTGCCTGGATGGGTTCGCGAGTAGGGGAGGGGTACGCATGCTAACGATCCAAGCTGACTATCGACCAATCGCCCGTAAGGCGAAACTATTCGTTGGTGTACTCTTGCTCATCTGTTTGACTTACTTCGGGGGCTGTGTCATTCCTCACGGTCATTGCAGGTCCACACTATTTCTGCGTGGGAAGGTTCTTAACGACGACACGATGACGGGAGCAATTGACGTGGCCGTGGGAGTACGAACTTTCACCAATGGAGAAGAAACAGATTCGCGTTCGGCGCTGATCTTCGACGGGACGTCTCGGTTCCCTCCACCCGCGACTGACGGGTCATTTCAAGTCGAATTCGGAACGCCCCTGATGGGGTGTCCGCCCCCATACGAATTTCCGCGGCCGGATCGGGTCGAGATCATCGTTGTGCGGGACGGGTGTGAGCAGGCGTTCCTTATCGACATCAACGAGGACACGGTGGTGGATATGGACTTCCCCGACGACGTAATCGAGTTGAAAGACCCGATCCTCGTCCCGCCGTGCGAGGAGTGAAGTGAGGTAAGATGGTAAGGGGCGTTCGGTTTTCAATCGTGCTCGGATTGTTAGGCTTCTGCGGATGCTGTGGGGATACGGGTCGGGAATGGACCGTTACAGGGAAAGTCATCGATGCCGACACGTCCGCGGGGGTCGTTGGAGCGGAGGTCGAGGTTTTCTTCTTGTTCGCCATCGACGGTCCGGGAAATCGAGCGGCTGCACCAGTGATCACCGACGCGGAGGGACGATTCGCGTCGCACCTAGACCCGTCTTCGACAGTAGCGTTTCGCAAGTCGTTGCAGAATCGAAGCTTACGTCAT
>CAZJTP010000056.1:8449-22529 GCA_964548955.1 uncultured Phycisphaeraceae bacterium | reverse complement strand
TGTTATGCCCGTTACCTGGTTCGTCTGGCGGAGATGCGAGAGTCGGCCAAGATTGCCATGCAGTTGGCGGACAACATTCCGGAAGGTTCGATCAACGTTTTGCCGGATGTCAAGAAGACCCTCCCGGACAAGGCTGCGGTTTACTCCAGCATCGAGGGGCTGATCCACCACTTTGAGCGGATTATGACCAATCGTGGATTTACTCCACCGATCGGCGAGGTTTATGGCTCCAACGAGACAGCCAACGGCGAACTGGGTTTCTACATTGTCAGCGACGGCGGCAAGACTCCGTACCGGGTACGATGCCGGCCGCCGAGCTTTATGAACTATCAGTGCTTCCCGCACCTTGTGGTGGGGCATCAGATCAGCGACGTCATGCCGGTTCTGAGCGGCTTTAATATTATTGCCGGAGAGCTGGATCGGTAGAAGAAGCGGAACGGCGAATTGCGAATAGCGGTTGCCCTGCAACTGCGAGTGAGATCGGGCGGCGAATGGGTTGGAAGGCGATAGATCGTAACAGTCCGGTTTTCGAGGCTGATGCCGAGCCGATATTGAGCGAGGCTGTCAGGGCGAAAATCCGCTTGTTCTTCGACCGCTACGAGACGAAGCGGGCGGCACTGCTGCCGGCGCTGCACATCGTGCAAAACACGCTTGGTTTTATCTCCTGGCAGGCTATGGCGGAGATTGCCGCCTTGCTGGAGATCCACCCGTCCGACGTGATGGACACGGTGTCGTTCTACACGCAGTTCTGGACCCACCCGAAGGGCAAGAAAGTGATCACCGCCTGCCGCAGCCTTACATGTGAGGTGATGGGTGGGGCGGCCGTGTTGGAAGAGCTGAAGAAGCAGCTCGGGATCGATGAACACGAAACGACGCCGGACGGTAAGTACAGCCTCATGACGGAGGAGTGTTTGGCATGCTGCGACCACGGTCCTTGCCTGCTGATCAATGAGAAGATGCACAAGCGCGTAAAGCCGGAAGATGTGGCTAAGATCCTCGCCGACCCGGATAACGACAAGATTGACGTGGAGCGGAGTGATCTGTTCGATCCGCCGGCTAATGGGTAGAGCCTCGCGGATGTAGCGCTTACTGTAGCCAGTTGAGCTGACGAGGGGACGATCGGTTGATGGCCGTGAATGAACCCTCGAATTCACCACGGCCCGCCGACAAGAACGCGCGGGCCGGTAAGCCGAGCGCACGGCGCGATGCCTGGCTCGGCGGAGTCTTGGTGCTGCTTGCGTTCGGCCTGTTGGTCGAGGCGAAGCTTTGGAGACCGGACGCATTATTTAGCATCAGTGCAAATGTTCAGATCGCCGAGGCCCAGGCGTGGTGGCAGGGGCGACCGGATCTGCCGGAGAGAGAATGGGATACAGCCGTAAAAGACGGACGATTCTACAGTTGCTTTCCGCCGATGTTTTCCTTTATCGCGGCGGGCGTGGTTCCGTTTTTTCACGGCCTACCGCACTGGTTTGTAATGGTGGTGCTGGTGTTGCCGGTGCCGCTGCTGGCGTACGTGCTGTTTCTGCGGCGGACGGGTTCTCCCGTTTGGGGTGTGGTGCTGGCGGTTGGATTTGTCTGCGGCACTTCGCTTTTCCCGATTCTCGACAAGACGCTGCGCGGGGCGAGTCCCTATTCAGTCAACCACGCGCTGGCTACGATCGGGCTGCTTATTGTGCTCATCGAATCGTTCGGCCGGCGGCGGGTATTGGTAGCGGGAATAGGCCTGATCATAGCCGCGCTGTCACGACAGTTGACCGTCGCGTACGTCATACCAATCGCCTGGATGGCGGCTTACGGTTTCGCCGGACGCGAGCGGCTAAGGCGGGTGGCGGTTGTGGCCGGGGCCGGGGCGATCATCGTCACGGTCCACTTCACGATGAACACGCTCAAGTTCGGGCATCCGCTCGATACGGGTTACATGCACATTTACGAGGATCGGTCAGACGATTGGGCCCGCGACGCGCAGACCTATGGCTTGTTCTCCGCACATTTCGTGCCGAGAAATTTGTACCACATGAATCTCGGATTCCCAAAGATGCACCGTATCGAGATGGCGGGCAAACCGAAGATTTACCTTCGCCCGAATATGATCGGGACGGGCATCTGGTGGACGACGCCGCTGCTGCTGTGGTTGTTCGTGGACATCCGCCGCATCCTTGCGGATCGTACGGGCCGGGTGTGGCTGTTGGCGGCGGCTATCGTGGCTTTGGTGCTTCTGTTCTACCACGGTACCGGTGCGGTGCAGCGCGGGTTCAACCGGTTTTCACTGGATTACGTGCCGGTACTTTTGGCGCTTGTCGCGCCGCGGTGTGCGGTCGGTTGGCGGCGATGGGCCGGCGTGGTGATGATCGGCTGGAGCGTTCTGTATTTTCGCTGGCTGATTTAGTGAATTGTCGATTGTCCATTGAGGATTGCAGATTCCGGGGAGCGCAGAGATCCTCTTTGCGATGGTAAATATGTTGAGGCGTTTATAGACCCACGATATGGCAGCATTTGAGCCAATCCTGCTTCGGAATGTCGGCGTCGAGAACTCGACCTCGCTGAAGGTTTATGAATCGCGCGGTGGGTATCGGGCGGTTCGCAAGGCTCTGAAGATGGCCCCCGACGAGGTCGTCAAAGAGGTCAAGAAGGCGAACCTGCGGGGTCGCGGCGGAGCGGGTTTCCCCGCCGGTGTGAAATGGGGCTTCTTACCCAAGGACCGGACCGTGACGCTCCTGTGCGTCAACGCAGACGAGTCGGAACCGCCGACGTTCTCCAACCGCGTTTTGATGGAGAATGATCCTCACCAACTGATCGAGGGAACGATCATCACTGCCTATGCCACGCAGGCACAGACCGCGTACATCTATATGCGAGGTGAGTTCCATGAGCAGTTCCACATTCTCCAAAAGGCCATCGATGAGGCGTACGCAGCAGGCTATCTCGGGAAGAAGGTATTCCGCAGCGATTTCTCCGTTGACTGCTATATTCATCGCGGCGGCGGCGCGTACGTGTGCGGTGAGGAAACCGGCTTGATCGAATCGCTCGAAGGCAAGCGCGGCTGGCCTCGCATCAAGCCGCCCTTCCCGGCCGTGGAAGGCGCGTTTCATCGGCCAACGGTGGTCAACAACGTCGAGACGCTCTCGTGCGTACCGCACATCATCGAGCGCGGTGCGGACTGGTTCGCCGGCATCGGTCCGGCTCACAGCACGGGGCCCAAGCTGTTTTGCATAAGCGGGCCGGTCAACTATCCGGGCTGCTACGAGGCGGCGATGGATATCACCATGCGCGAGCTGATCGAGCGGGATGGCATGGGCGGCGGCATGTTGCCGGGCAAGGCGGTCAAGGCAGTCTTTCCAGGCGGCGTCTCCATGGGCGTGCTCACCGCCGACGAGCTGGACATGAAGATGGACTTCGACGATCCCGCGAATTACGGCCTCTTGGGTCTCGGAACGGCGGCTGCGGTGGTCGTCGATCAAGACACAGACATTCGGGTCGTCCTAAAGAACGTGGCCCGGTTCTTCGGAACCGAGTCATGCGGACAGTGTACGCAGTGCCGTGAGGGAACGGCCTGGATGTACAAGATTGCGACGCGCATAGCCAACGGCGCCGGGAGGATCGAAGACCTCGACATCCTGCTTGAAACGGCGCGAAACATGGGCATGATGCCGGGGCTGAGCATTTGCGGATTGCCCGATGGTGCAACGTATCCGATCGAGACGATCGTGAAAAAGTTCCGCGGCGAGCTGGAAGAAGCGATCCGGTCGCAACCGCGGGGACGGGTGGAGAAGGTGTTGAGTGCGGCGGGTTAAACACTGATGGCCAAGATCATCATTGACAACCAGGAGGTGGAGTGCCGCGACGGTATATCCGTCTTACAGGCGGCGCTCGAGGCCGGCTTTGACGTGCCGCACTATTGCTATCACCCGAGCCTGAGCGTAGTGGCCTCGTGCCGGCTTTGCCTGATGGAAATGAAGATGCCGCATCCCAAGACCCAGGAGTTGGTGTGGTCGCCAAAGCTGGTGCCGTCATGCCAGACGCCGGTGAAGGACGGGATGGAGGTCCGCTTTGACTCGGAGGTGGTCCAAAAGAACGTCAAGGCCTGCATGGAGTTCCTGCTTCTGAACCACCCGCTTGATTGCCCGGTATGCGATCAGGCCGGCGAATGCCTGCTACAGGACTACAGCTATCGGTTCGGCAACGCCGAGTCGCGCATGGTTGACCGGAAGATCAGCAACCCGAAAAAAGACATCGGGCCTAAGACACTGATGTATTCCGACCGCTGCATTCTCTGCACGCGGTGCGTTAGGTTTACGGAGGAGATTTCGGGGACTGGTGAGCTGTGCGTGGTCAACCGCGGCTCGAACAACGAGATCGACGTGTTTCCCGGCAGGTCGCTGGACAATCCTTTGCAGGGCAACGTCGTCGACCTCTGCCCGGTTGGAAGCCTGATCGATAAGGATTTTCTTTTCAAGCAGCGTGTGTGGCTCCTCGAGTCCACGCCGTCAATCTGTCCCGGCTGCGCAACGGGTTGCTCGATCCGCATCGACCATGCGGACAACCGGGTCTATCGACTCAAACCGCGCTATAACCCTAAGGTCAACGACAGGTGGATTTGCGACGAGGGTCGCTTCGGTTGGAAGTACGTCCACGACAAGAGACGTATCGTGTCGCCGATCGTGCGGCGCGGACTGGAGCAGACCACGCCGAATTGGGCAGAGATTCCCGAGATCATACGGTTCCGCTTCGAGGAACAGGTGCGGGAACAGGGAGCGGACAAGGTTGCAGTTGTTCTCTCCCCGTTCATGGCATGTGAGGAAGCGTTTCTGCTGATCAGGTTCATTCGGCGAGTCGCGCCCATGGCGACGCTGGTCCCGGGGCCTGTGCCGTTGGAGGGTGACGATCAACACTTCCCCGTCGGCGCAACCGGCGATGCTGTGAAGTTCACGATACTCAGTGAGAAGTGCCCCAATCGCCGCGGCATAGAGCTGCTGATGAAGGTGTCCGGCGGGCCTGCACTCGAATTCGACGAGTTTGTCGAGCGCAGTGGTAAGGGTGAGTTCAGTGCCGGCTGGATCGTCGGGGGGTATCCCAAATCCTGGGTGGATAAGGGCACCGGCAAGATCGCGGGGAATTTCGAGCTGCTGGTGGTTCAGGATATTGTTGAGAATGACCTGACCGCAGGTGCAACGATCGTCCTACCTGCTTGTGCATGGGTCGAGCGGGAGGGCAGCTTTGTCAACGCAGCCGGGCTTGTGCAGCCGTTTGACCGGGCGATCGATCCGCCGGATGGTACGCTGCGCGACGGCCAGTACTTGTATGAGATCGCAGGATATGGGGGTCTTTACAGCCAGGAGCGCGTTCGCGAGATGATGGCGGAGTTGCTCCCTACGTTTTCGGAGGTTTACGAAGCGCCGGAACCGCCGGTGCACGCGCACTAGGTGATCCGGCGCACGAGCGCGGAATGGATCCGGGCTCTGGTGCATGGGCGCCACAGGTGGCTTACCCGCCTGTGGCGTTGAGAATCGCAAAGCACTGGCAGCAAGCTGCCAGTGGCACACGGCGAAAGCATTACGCCTGCGGTTCGGTGAAGAAGAAGGTGGATAATACTAATCAGGCATGGTTGAGTTTCTAACAAGTCAGTTCGGTGTCAGCATCATCGTTGCGGTGGTCGTACTCGGTGTCATGTTGGGCGCCGTAGCCTACTGCATCTACTTTGAGCGGAAGATTGCCGGATGGACTCAGGATCGCTTCGGTCCCAACCGTGTCGGACCGCGTGGGCTGCTGCAGCCGGTTGCCGACGGCGGAAAGTTCTTCCTTAAAGAGGACGTGATTCCCGCTCACGTTGACAAGCCGCTGTTTGTCATCGCCCCGGCAATCATCTTCGTCGTGGCGTTCGTCGGCTTCGCGGCCATTCCCTGGGGCGGTCAACTGAGTTTGGGCGAAAGGCTGGTTGACATTCAGGTTGCCAAACCGGACATCGGCCTGCTCTATATTCTCGGCGTGGCCTCAATGGGAGTGTACGGCACCGTCCTTGGCGGCTGGTCAAGCAATAACAAGTACTCGCTCTTCGGTGCGATTCGGGCAACCGCACAGATGCTCTCGTACGAGATCCCCATGGGGCTCTGCATTCTCGTTGTCGTGTTGACGATGGGCACGCTGCGACTGGAGGACATTACGCTTCAGCAGGCGGGTCACTGGTTCGGGGTCATCCCCCAGTGGAACATCTTCCTGCATCCGTTGGCCTTTGTGATTCTCCTGATAACGGCAATGGCCGAGTCGTACAGAACACCGTTCGATCTTCCCGAGGCGGAGCAGGAGCTTGTCGGCGGATATCACACGGAATACAGCGCCTTGAAGTTCGGTATGTTCTTTCTGGCGGAATACGCGCATATGATCACGGTCAGTGCTTTTATTGCCGTCTTGTTCTTCGGCGGCTGGCACTTTCCGTGGCTACCGTGGGCTCAGCCCGGTGATACCTCCTGGTTCGGCATGATCGTGAAGATGCTGGTCATCGCGGGCAAGGTGACCTTCTTCATCGCCCTGATGATGTGGCTTCGCTGGACGCTGCCGCGGCTGCGTTTCGATCAATTGATGAAAGTGGCATGGAAGGGATTGATCCCGGCCACGCTGGCCCTTTTCGTTCTGGCTGCCGTGCTGGTCTATGCGGGTGAGCAGCGTACGTTGTGGGCGCTTGTGGGTAACCTGGCAATCCTCGCGGGCATGCTCCTGGTGGCGGCCTACTCGCGCGTGGACGTCTCAGGGCGACAGGCCAATCTGCCACTGATCCGGCCTCACCCGGTTCGCGCAGGAGATGTCGGGACGTGAAGGTAAACGACCGCTGATGGGATACGCATGATTAGAGATGAGGACATCCTGCTGACTGAGGAGCTTGAGCTAAGCCCGGCCGAGCGGTTGTACATACCGCAGATCGTCGACGGCATGAAAGTCACGATCCGGCACTGGTGCAAGAGCCAGTTCAGCCGGACGATGACTGTTCAGTATCCCGAAGAGCGGCGCGAGCTGAGGGTGGAGACGTATCGCGGGGTCCATCGGTTGAATCGTGATGAGCAGGGCCGGGTAGCGTGCGTGGCGTGCTTCATGTGTTCAACCGTTTGCCCGGCCAACTGCATACACATAGAGGCCGGCGAGGCGCCGTGGGACGATCGGGAGAAATATCCGGTCAAGTTCGAGATCGACGAGCTGCGCTGTATCTATTGTGGAATGTGTGAAGAGGCGTGCCCGGTTGATGCCATTGAATTGACACCATGCTACGACCTTGTCGGCCGGTCGCGTGAAGAGATGATCTTCGACAAGGATAAGCTGCTGTCCATGTACGACCAGACGGTGGGCCAGAAACCTCGCAAGAACCCACGAATTACCGGTTATCCGCGGGTCGGAAGTCAACCTGAAGAATCGCAGCCGGCGACGAGCGAGAAGACCGAATGACGTCGATGACCGCCAATCTTCTGTACCTGGTCTTTGCCCTGGGTGGCGCAGGCATGTACCTGTTGCTTCCCAAGGAAAACAAGCGGCAGGCGATCGCCGGCGCGGTTATCGGCGCGCTTGCGGTCGTCGGGCTGCTGACGGTCCTGGCTGCTCGGGTGATCTTGCCCGACGAAACCAGTGCGTTCTTCTATCTTTTCGCAGCGATCGCCGTCCTTGCATCCTCCCGTGTCGTCACTCACCCCAATCCGGTCTACTGTGCGGTGTACTTTGTGCTGGTTGTGATCGCGGTGGCTGCGCTGCTCGTGTTGCAGCGGGCGGAGTTTCTCGCGGTCGCGCTGGTACTCATCTACGCCGGTGCGATTCTTGTGACGTACCTGTTTGTCATCATGCTGGCCCATCAGGGCGGGTCACCGATCTATGACAGGCGGTCGCGCGAACCGCTTCTGGCGGTGCTGGCGGGATTCGTGCTGATGGCGGCGGTCGCCGGGCGGGCGGAAGATTTACCCGCACCCGTGTCGACGTCGACATCGCCGGTCGCGGTGCCGACGGCTGATGTTGAAGGTGCAGCGGCGCAACCGGTTGACAGCAACACAGCCGCGATCGGTGAGGCTGTAATGACCAGGTACGTCATTGTATTGGAGATTTCCGGTGTGTTGTTGCTGGTCGCTATGGTCGGTGCGATCGCGCTGTCACGGAAGAATGTGCCGGTCGAGCGTCTTGCTGTGCCGACGAAACCGATCGGGCATGTCGGCAGGGAGGTGGAGCCGTACTGATGCCGGGCATCGCGGAATATCTGATTCTTGGTGCGATCTTGTTCGCCCTCGGGCTCGTGGGATTTTTGTCACGCCGCAACCTGATTGTGATCTTCCTGTCCACGGAGGTGATGTTCCAGGGTGTCGTGATCAACGCGGTCGCGTTCGCCCGACTGCATCATCACATGGATGGGCAGGTGTTCGCGCTGTTCCTGTTGGTCATCGCAGCCGTCGAGGCCGGTCTGGCACTCGGTCTGGTCGTGCTGCTGTATCGTCGGAAAGGTACGCTGGACGCCGAGGCGTGGTCGCTGATGCGCGGATGACCGCGAATGATGAATGGCGAATAGCGAATAACGAAACGCGCGTTATTCGTTAGCCGAGAAGTTATGTCGGTTGAAACGTTGAAACTTTGTGGGATCGTGATTCTGCTGGCGCCGCTGGCGGGCGCGGTGATCGCCGGCACGCTGGGCCCCGTGATACTTCGCGGCAGGACGCACTGGCCCGCGATTCTCGGAGTCGGTGCGGCGTTCGTGGCCTCGGTCGTGCTATTCACTCAGGTTCGCGGTGCCCCGACCGACGAGACCGCCGCGGTTGTCTCCGTCTACGAATGGATCGCCAACGGTACGGACTCAGCCTTTCGGGTCGAGTTTCTGATCGACGCACTTACCTCCGTCATGCTCATGACGGTGACGGGTATCTCGTTGCTGGTGATCATCTACTCGCGCGACTACATGCGCGACCACGGTCAGCCTGAGCGAGGCTACGAGCGGTTCTTCGCGTTCATGGCATTGTTCGTATTTTCAATGTGCGCGCTGGTCTTGGGGGGGAACTTCCTGCTGCTATACCTGGGGTGGGAGGCGGTCGGCCTGTGCAGCTACCTGCTGATCGGATTCCACTATGGTCGACCCGCGGCGGCGGCGGCGGCGAAGAAGGCGTTTCTCGTCAACCGCGTTGGCGACTTCGGCTTCGGACTCGGTATCTTCCTGATCTACCTGACGTTCGGCACGCTCGACTATGGGGCGGTGTTCCAAATGGTCCGGGAGGGGATAACAGGCTCGGGAGATCCGCTCAACACGGGCTTGGTGACTGCAATTGCACTGCTGCTACTCTGTGGGGCGTGCGGCAAGAGTGCCCAACTGCCACTGCATGTGTGGCTGCCCGATGCGATGGAGGGCCCGTCGCCGGTCTCGGCGCTGATTCACGCAGCCACTATGGTAACAGCCGGGGTCTACATGATCGCCCGGTGCGGTGCGATCTTTGCCTCGTCGACGGTTGCGATGACGGTCGTGGCTATCATCGGCGCGATCACGGCCTTGTTCGCCGCGACGATCGCAATCACCCAGACGGACATGAAGCGCATCTTGGCCTATTCGACGATCAGCCAGTTGGGCTACATGATTCTGGGCGTCGGGGTATATGCGGCGGACGCTGCGATCTTCCATTTGTTCACCCACGCATTTTTCAAGGCGCTTTTGTTTCTCGCGGCGGGCAGCGTCATGCACGCGATGGGTGGGATCATCGACGTGCGCCAGTTCGGCGGTCTGCGGAAGATCCTGCCGTGGACGTTCCTGACGTTCCTGGCCGGTTCACTTGCCCTGACCGGCTTCCCGCTGCTGAGCGGATTCTTCAGCAAGGACGAGATCATTCATCATGCACTTATGGTCCATCCGGTACTGGGTGTCATCGGTCTGATAACCGCGCTGCTTACGGCGTTTTATACGTTCCGCATGGTGTTCCTCGCCTTCTTCGGACCGCAACGCGTGCCGGAGGGCGTTCACCCGCACGAGTCCGGCTTGTGGATGCTGGTGCCGCTGTTTGTCCTTGGCCTCGGAGCGATCGGGGCGGGTTATGTCAACATCGAAGCGACCGGTCGCGGTTTCCATCATTTCCTGGCGCCGGTTTTCGAGCATACGTTCGTGGCGAACAATCCCGCGCATGCAGCCGCACACGGAGCAGCCGGTGCAGAGCATCTGGGCTTCTGGGCGCAATATGGATTGATGATCATCTCCGGTGCTATCGCGATCGTCGGGATCGTCGCAGCCTACGTGCTCTACGTGAAGGAGAACTGGATACCTGGTCTGATCAGGGCTTCGGCACCGCGGAGCTACCGGACGCTCTGGAACAAGTACTACGTGGACGAGTTGTACGACGCGAGCGTGATCGAGCCGGCCCGGCAGACGGGGCGTGTTTGCGTCGGACTGGATGATTACCTGATCGACGGATTGCTCTGGGTGATAACGGCGATCCCGCGCGGCCTCGGGTACCTCGTGCGAACGTTCCAGTCGGGGATGCTGCAAGGATACGCGCTGAGCATGGTGGCGGGAATCGCTATTATCGTATTGCTGGTGTTCTGGGCATGACCCGGTGGGGCGCACAAGGCAAAGACAGTGGATAGTTGGATTCTCACAATCATAATTTTCTCACCGTTGGTGGGAGCCTTCGCGCTTTTGCTCGCGCGGCGCGGGGATGACGTTGCGATTCGCAATGGTGCGCTGTTCTTCTCGCTGGTTACGCTGGTGCTGACGATTGTCGCGGTCGCCCAGTTTCACCGGGAAACGTCGGGAGCTGTCGGACCAGGCCACTTCGCTTTGACCGCGTATGTGCCCTGGATCACCAGTGGGGAAGAGGAGATCGCGACGATCGACATAGCCTACCGCGTCGGTGTGGACGGGATCAGCATCTGGCTGCTGGCGATGACGGCGCTGCTGTCTCCCCTGGCGATCTGGTCGAGCTTTACCGCGATCCGCACGCGTGTTCGGGAGTATTACATCCTGCTGCTGCTCTTGCAGGTCGGGCTGCTCGGAGTGTTCTGCGCCCAGGACCTGCTGCTGTTTTACGTTTTCTTCGAGTTCACGTTGATCCCACTGTTCTTCCTGATTGGGATCTGGGGCGGACCCGAGCGGCGGCGGGCGGCCAACAAGTTCTTCATCTATACGCTTGCGGGAAGCGTGCTCACGTTCGCCGGCGTGGTCTATCTCGCCTACTTCGCGTACACGAGCACCGACACGCTCACGCTGAATCTCCAAAGACTGACACACATGGGTCAGGAGGGTGACATTCCCCTGAACGTGCAGTGGTGGCTGTTCTTGGCGTTTGCAGCCGGCTTTGCCATCAAGGTGCCGCTTTTTCCATTCCATACGTGGCTTCCACTGGCGCATACGGAGGCGCCGACAGCCGGCAGTGTGATCCTGGCTGCTGTGCTGCTGAAGCTGGGCACCTACGGTTTCTGCCGATTGAGCATCCCGATCCTGCCGGATGCCTCGTTCGAGCTGGCGCCCATCGTCGCGGTCGTCGCGATCATCGGGATCATTTATGCGGCGCTGGCGGCCTGGGTCCAGCGGGACGTCAAGAAGCTCGTCGCCTATTCGTCGGTGTCGCACCTGGGCTTCTGCATGCTCGGGCTGTTCAGCTTGAAAGTGGCTGGTGTCAGCGGCGGCGTGTTGTATATGGTCAACCACGGGCTCTCGACGGGGGCGCTGTTTCTTATCGTCGGGTATGTGTACGAACGGTATCACACGCGCGACATCGACAAGATCGGCGGGTTGGCGAGACAGATGCCCTGGCTCGCGTTTTTCCTCGTGTTCTTTACATTGAGCAGCATCGGCCTGCCCGGTCTCAACGGATTCGTCGGCGAGTTCCTCGTACTGCTCGGCACCGCGACGTCGGCGGCGATGAAAGACGGATTCGCTCCCGGCCCGCTCGGATACGGATATGTCATCCCCGCGGCACTGGGCATCATTCTCGGCGCGGTATACATGCTGTGGATGTGCCAGCGCGTCCTGTTCGGCCCTTTGAAGGAACCGCCGGATACGCCGGATACGTCCACCGGTTTGACGAAGGACCTGACGGGCCGCGAAATCACGATCCTCGTGCCCATAGCCCTGTGCTGCGTGATCCTGGGCGTCTATCCCAAGCCGGTGCTCAACGGGTTTGAAGCCGCGATCCATCAGAACATCTTGCGAAGCCCCGCGAGCGTGATACACACGATCGCGGAGCCGGCGGATCGACCGATCGATGAGATGGAAGTGACGGACACATGGCAGTACGGCGACACATTGATTGATCCTAACCGACCGAGCGCCGATGATCCGAGCCCCAAGCGCCGGCGCGGGGTGTATGAACCCGTCGCTTGCGCTTTGGGCTTTGGTTGCGCGCATACATCCATGATTGCCGATTCGGATCGCGAAGGTGAAGTGGCAGACATGAGCATGGCCGACACGATCGGCTTCAACGGAGGTGTTATCGGTGAACGTTGAAGCCTATCTGGTTCAACTGGGCCCCGAGCTAATACTGATGATCGGCGCATGCGTGACGCTGATCGCCGGGATTTTGAAAACACCACAGGATGTGCAGTGGGTGTCGCCCGTCGCGCTGATGGTTGTGCTGTATGCGCTGGTGGCAACCTCGCTTCTGGGCGTGCCGGACGGTTCGCAGTCGGCGCCCGGCCTGTGGCTTACCTCGCTGACGTTCTACACACGATGCATCGCGCTGGGAATCGGCGCGCTGCTCATCCTGGTCAACTGGCATCAGCCGGTGATCGAAGAGCGCGGCGAGTACATGTCGATGATTCTGTTTTCGCTGCTCGGGGTGCTGTTGACAGCGTCGGCCAATGACCTGCTGGTGCTGTTCTTCGCCATTGAGCTGGTCAGCATCCCAACTTACGTGCTGATCGCACTGAGCCGCGACGACGCCCGCGCGTCGGAGGCGGCGGTAAAGTACTTCTTCTTAGGCGCGATGGCAGCTGCGATCCTCGCGTACGGTTTGAGCTTCCTGTACGGAGCAGCCGGTACGACAAGCCTTTATGTGCTTAGCGAGGGTGTTGCGACGTCCACACTGGCGTTCGGGTCGTCGATGGGCAGTTGCGCGCTGATCGGGCTGCTTCTGGTCTTCGCGGGACTGGCCTTTAAGGTCGCGGCTGTTCCGCTGCATGTCTACGCCGCGGATGTTTACGAAGGGGCAGCCTCACCGATAACGGGCCTGCTGGGGTTCGTCCCGAAATTCGCCGGATTTGTCGCGTTGGTCAAGATATTCGGGGCGTGCAATTGGGAACTACCGGTTGCGGTCTATTGGATGGTCTGGGTTGTCGCAGCCGTCACCATGACAGCCGGCAACGTGCTCGCCCTGCTTCAAAAGAACGTCAAGCGGATTCTCGCCTATTCGAGCATCGCCCATACCGGGTACATGCTGATTGCCCTATTGGTCGGACCGGTTGCCGGTGAAGGGCCGATGCGTGACGGTGTGGCGGCACTGCTGTTTTACGTAGCCGTATATGGAGCCATGAACCTCGGCGCCTTCGCAGCGCTGGCGGCGTTTCGGATCGGCGGACGGGCCGTAGAGACCTTGGACGATCTGGCGGGCATCGCCGTGCGTGCGCCGCTGGCAGCGCTGGCCCTTGCGATCTGCGTATTCAGTTTGATGGGTTTTCCCCCGACCGCCGGCTTTCTCGGCAAGGTCTACATCTTCAGCAGTGCGTTCTCGCTGGATCAGAGTCACCCGTTCTGTGGACCGCTGATCGTGCTGGCGATTATCGGCGTGGTGAACTCAGCCATCGCAGCCGCCTATTACCTGCGGATCGTCACAACGGCCTACGTGCGCAGCGAGGTCGACAAAGTGGTTCCTGTGGGCGGCCGCCCGGTCCGGTGGGGTTTAGCCCTTTGCAGCATCCTCATGTTGGCGTTGTTCGCGTGGCCTCGCGGTCTGGCGAATCCGGCACGCAACGCGACGATCGTCCTGCACGACTCGATCAGAACCGTCCACGTGCAGTTGACGACGTCCACCAACGACGCAATGGAGCACCAAGCAGCGGGCTTCAGCCTGCGCGGAAGTCATCAAGAGTGAGCCGCAGGCTTCAGCCTGCGCGGAAGTCATCAAGAGTGAGCCGCAGGCTTCAGCCTGCGCAG
>CAZJTP010000056.1:0-8349 GCA_964548955.1 uncultured Phycisphaeraceae bacterium | reverse complement strand
GCTTCAGCCTGCGCGGAAGTCATCAAGAGTGAGCCGCAGGCTTCAGCCTGCGCAGTGCTTCAACGCTGGCGGGGATTCGATACCACCGACACCTCCGGCTGCGGCGACCTCCACTCATCGCCAAGGTCGCCGACATGAACCACACCTGGATCTTCCAGGAGGGCAAGAACGGCAACGGCGGTGAACGATCCGACTCCGGTAACGCATCGTAACTGCAGCTGGTTTTCCGGAAGACCTTACGCACCACCGAGGTCCAGCCCTATACGTGTTGACCTGCCATCTCCCCCCTGATGTGAACGGGGCGAGATGGTAACGTGGACGGCCCCACCCGCCGTCGGTAGTATGGGATTTGGCTGTCTCGGCGGAATCCGACGTCGTTGTTCGGATGTGCGTACGATGACAAAGAAAGCTCCGGTGAAAGCGACGGGTGGCGGTGGGTACTGCTTCGAGGACCACTGCGCGGCCTTATTCGCTATCGACCTGCTAAGTGACCGCCAACCACTCGGTCATGAAGTTGGCAGGGTCATCCGCATTGACTTTCAGGTCCAAGAATCTGCGTGGCTCTTTGATGATCTTGTGATTACATTCGCCAGCACAGTGGGCGAAAGGTCGGTTGCGATCTCCATCAAGAGCGATCGGCAGGTGAATCGTAATGGCTTCTCAAGGGATTTCGTTGAGGATGCATGGCGGCAGTGGCATGGTGCCGATGGATGCCCGTTTCGCCGCGACCACGACCTACTGGCGCTTGTAGTTGGAGAGATCGCAAATGGCGTCAAAAACGCATGGGACCGATTCTCAACCGAAGCCAGCCACCCTGATCCGGCGCGGGCGTCCACACGGTTCACTACACGCGGCCAATCGTCCCAAATCGCCCGCAATCTGTTTGCAAGCCTTCGTTGTCCGTCGGGCCTTCACGATCTGGGCGAACACGATGATCTTGCAACCGTGCGCTTGGCAAAGCACTTGCGCTTGTTGCACTTCGACTTTCAGGCCCGACCCTCAAGCCAGGAAGCGGACGCGCTCTCACGATGCCAAGCGCTGCTCGAAAGCGGTTGCGCCGATGAGGCGACGCGATTGTGGAAGCGCCTGGTAGCGATCGCGTCTGAGCAACGGCCAGTTGGCGGAACGCTCGATCTTGCCAAACTGCTCGCGTTACTCCGCACTGAGTTTGAGCTCAAAGACCACCCGGATTGTGAGGCCGATTGGAGACAGCTTGCCGAGTTTTCAGAACAACGGATTACGCGGGTGCGTGACGTTGTAGGGGATGGCCTTCGACTTGATCGCAAAGGGCGATGTGACTCGATCACCATGTGTCTCTTGACAACGCCGATTGTCGCACTTGTCGGCGAATCGGGAGTTGGGAAGAGCGCAATCGCTCGGCAGATTTCCGAACAAGAAAAAGCATCAGGCAAGGTAGTATGGCTAGACGCGGATGCACTTGATTGCCCAGACGATCTCGGAATACGTCAGCATCTAGGCATTAGTCATGCCTTGAGCGATATCCTCACGGCGTGCGCTTCTCGCAGTGCCCTTCTTGTTCTGGATGGGATTGATCGCTTCAGTCCCAACGCTCTGAAGAATGCGGCAAGTCTCTGCCGCAGCGTTATCGCTTCCAACCAGCAGTCGCCAAGCATCTGGCGGTTGATTCTCACTGCCGAAGCTGCAGGATGGCAGAGGTGCCTCCCTAAGTTTGCCGCTGTTAACGTTGACCTAGGCGCCGCAAAGGTCGAGAGCATTCTGTTCCCCGCGCCTGATGAGATTGACAGCCTTCTTTCTAAAATGCCCTCTCTGCGAGGCCTTGCGAACCGACGGGAACTCGGACTCCTGCTTCGCAATCTGAAGATCCTCGACTTCGTTGCGTTGTCAAGCCAAGCCTTCGCCGATGATACTCTGTCGTCATGGACCACGGAATCTGATGTCCTCGATTGGCTGTGGGGCTACTGGACGGACGCAGACTTTTACCGTCATGCCCGTTCCGAGTTGCTCAAGAAAGTGGGAGAAGAAGAAGGAAGCGGCCTTGCCACCTCGGTTGCCACCAAGACCCTCGACCAAGCCGAATCACTGATGCTTGGTTCGCTTGAACAACGCCACGTGTTGCGAGTCCAAGATGAGCGCGTTCGATTTGCACACGATCTAATCGGCGATCTTGCTCGCCTCCGTGTGTTGATTGGAGCGAACAACGACGCGCAAGTAATCCGTGATCACGCCCTACAACCTCGATGGCATAGGGCTGTTCGGTTATATGGCCTTCGTCTTTTGGAACAACAGCAAAACGGCGTCTTGCGATGGCAACAGACGATTGCTCAAGTTACGAGCGATGATGACGCTTCAGTCATCGCGCGAGATCTTCTCTTAGAAGCGCCGGTCTTCTCGGTCAATGCCAATCGACTTCTCGAACAAACCTGGCCGGTACTTCTTCAAGGTGATGCAAGTCTGCTATACCGGCTCCTCAAGGCGTTTCTTCATAGTTGCACGTTTCCTGACCCTCGGATTCCGCTGCTCGCAGAGAAGCCGTCGGATGCTGGCCTTTATGCCTCATTTATGCGGGTTCCTTATGGTCCGCACTGGCTGCCCGTTCTCCGCCTTCTGTATCGACATGTTGACGATGTTGTCTCTCGCCCCGGCCTGTTTGCGAGCGTATCCAAGGTTTGTTCTCTTTGGCTGCGCACAGTCCCCATCGAGCTTGCAGCCGGTCACAAGTGGCCAGGGCGCATCGAGGCGGCAACGCTGTCTCTCAGAATGGCCCGTGAGGTTCAGTGTCTAAAGGCGGAGCAAGTACACTTCGAAAAGGATCTTGACCAGCATGTGTATGAGGCCGCCTTGCTCGGAGCGTCAGACCTGCCGGCGGAGGTAGCAGAACTTGCCCTGGAACTTGCGCGAAGGCGCGAACCGAGTAGAGAGGTCCAAACGAGGGCTGACGCGTATCGTCGCAGCGAGCAGGAACGTTTGCGAAAACTCGCGAGCGACCCGGAATATCAAGCGAGGCTAGCGCGAATGCCGGTCGGTCTTGGACCGGTGACAAGGGGGCAGAAACGCGATCCGTGGCCGGATGGTCCATCCGAGCATGTTGACAACGCCTTTCAAGAGGTGTGCTTGGGGAACGTAGTTGCGTTTCAATCCCTCGTGCAGGCTCGCCCTGCAGTCGCAAAGGAACTGTTGCTCGCGACTTGCATTGAGCCACCGGGCTACGAGGACCCCTACGATAGCGACCCGCTCGATCAGTGTGGCACAGAATCAACTTGCTCGGCCCATCCCGGCATGTACTTCCAGGGGCCGTTCCTTGCTTTCCTAAGAGCACAGCCTGCTGATGGGTTAGATACGATTATCCGCCTCGTCAACTTCGCCACACAGCGATGGGTGTCTGTCGAAGCCGGTCATGCTCGATATTGGGGTCAAAAGAACTGGACGGCGCCGGAAATCAGCGTCCAGACGAATTCAGGAGCGAGGCGCTGGTTGGGCGACCATCGAGTCTACGGATGGTACCGTAATCTACTGATCAGCGCCGATCTCGTGGCTTCGGCACTCATGGCCCTTGAGAAGTGGTTATACGACGAAGTAGACGCCGAACACGACATCAATCCCTACATTGAGACGATCCTGGCACGGTCCGAGTCGGTCGCCTTCGCGGGAGTACTGGTTGCCGTCGGACTTCGCACACCATCACTTTTCGAGGGGCCGCTACTTCCGCTTCTTGGGACTTGGCAGTTGTTCGAGTGGCATAACCATCTACTTTTCGATGGAACGGTTTGGCAGATCGAAATGATGAGCTGGGTTCGGCTTGGCGAGCCAATCTACAATCTCGTGAGAGAATGGCACCTCCTGCCACATCGTAAGGAGTCCTTGCGCGATCGAGCGGTCGTCCTAACGCTAACGCGGCCGTCAATTGCAGAGTTCTTCGTTCAAGCGCGACAATGCTGGCAACAGGAACGAGAGAACAGCCCCTATCGTAATTCGCTCGACCTATTGATCGCTCGCTTCGACCCGGATAACTACCGACGTTTAGAGCAGCCTGATGGTACGGAGGTTTTTGAGCTTGAATGGCCGGAGCAGATCAGGGAACGAACAGAAGCGGCGTTACTCGAAAGGCAGCAATCGCTTGCTGTGATGAACTTCCCGGTACACTGTAGGATGCTCCTTGACGGCGAAAAGGCTCTTTCGGATACCGATGTTGATGGCTTTTGGAGTCAGCTCCAAGCCATTTCGGGTACGACGCTGGACGACGAACATGAGGAGGTCTTGGATTTCGTTAAGTCGTCTGTATGTGGTGGAGTCGCCGTGCTCTTGACAAATCACGCCGAATGGCTTGCCAAACACCCTGACAAACTCGATTGGTGCCAACAACAGTTAATGGACGTGATCGAATCCCCGCCGCAACGCTCAGAGTTGGAGATCGCCGAATCGCTGAACACACTCCGATGGGATAGCTTCGTCGCGGAGGCCCTTGTCGCGATTCTGTCCATCGACACGTTGCAGAAAAACGTGCGATCACATCTTGCCGCATTTGTGACCGGGTTTTATTACTCGACGACGGGTGTTGCGATGAAGGCGGCTTTCAGGCTTCGGAATCCGCTCGGAGATGATTTTGTCCGACTTCAGAACTTGGCTATAATGTGGTCCGGTCTTCGAGCGATCATTCAACGCGCAAGCCAGTTACGACTTGATTGCACGCGATGGCACGTCTGGAAAGAGCGACTAGTCGAAGCCTTTGAAAATCAGCGGATCAGTAGCGATCCCGTTGCTTGGGCACGAATCGGACGAATCGCGGGACTAGGTCTCCACAGAATCGAGAAAGCAAGGCAACGATTGCTCGACTGGGATTGTGTGCAGCCGGATGACACGCCGAACGAGGCCGCAAACGGACTAAAGCAACGACGACGACGTTCACGCCTACATCCGGGCCTCGATATCCAACTGCTTCAATCCACTTTCGATTGGATTCCTCCGCTACGCCAAGCCTCCAGTGCGACGGAGAGGATCGCTTGGCTTCGATTGCTCAAGAACGCGTTGGACGTCACGATTTCGATGTTCCATGCAGAAATGTCAGAAGAGGATGAGGACGAGGTCGATGGGGCACCGTATCGATACGACTCATGGGTCTTTCAGAAGCTCGCGGTCACCATTACGCAGATGCGATCCGACGAGCATCCTGAAGAACTTTGGAAGCCGGTTCTAAATCTCGGTCCGTCCGCCCACTACTGGGTATCCAGTTTTCTCGGCGACTGGTTTGTGTCCGGCACTCGTGCTGCCGAATCAGCGACCGTTTTTGTTGACCGGTGGAAAGAAATGATTGAGTGGGCCTTCGCTTCCGACACGTGGACAGAAGGCAAAAGGCTTGGATATCGACTGCCGGATTTGTGGATCGAATTGATGGGGCTTGGGTTGCATTCGAGAGCGCTGGACAACGAAAACTTCCATGTGGACCTCGGATCACTTTCCGATCAGTATCGGCGTTTCGCTAAACGGTGGTTGAAACGGCCACACGTTGCGAGTGCATTTGCAGGGTTCCTTGCTCGACCGGCCGGTCTGTCGCTGCGCGTACTCGGAATCGCTTGGTTAGCTGATGCCGTCCAATCATTCGACCTGTACGATTGGCGCGATGATCGGCTTGAAGCCAATCTGGTCGAGGCACTCCGGGCTTGCTGGCTGACCAACTCGAATCAAATTCGTACGGACCCAGGGCTTCGTTCCACCTTCTTAGTGCTGCTCGGAAAGCTAATCAAACGTCAAAACAGTGGTGCATTTGAGCTTCGTGACGAAGTCCTCCGCGCGGCCGGTACATAGCGATCATCTCGGATAGCGCGTCGCACGGCGTGCCGATCTGACACTGCGGAGTAGAGAACGCTCCGTCCCGCAGCGTTCGCGGTTGAGTCCAACCGGCCTTATGACATACGCCCAACTGCAGGATCGGCTTGATTGCGATGTTAGGCGATTGGCACACGCACAGTTTTGCACCGCCCAGGCGACTTCGTTGTTTGTCTCAATCAGCTCGATGATCGCTTGCGCGAGTCTTTCTTTTTCATTCGTGTTAATTTTGATTCCTCCTGACGATCCGCACCTGATGGCGGTTCGCCTGGGATTTAGCGAACCGCCAGGATGCCTGACGTTGCGCAGACGATCGCTGGCGTGGCAACGAGTGAAGTCGTCCTTGAGGGGATTCCAGGTGATTTTGCCGATTTGCCGATGGACAGATCGGCCGGGAAAGACACTGGTTATCATGATGGCTCCGGACGGCACAGCGGAGAATCAAGTGGTGGCGGCGTCAGATGAGACCTTGGTCCTGGGAACCCTGCGAGGCGATCGGTCCGCCTTCGCGGAGTTGTACGACCGACGGGCCAGGTTCATTCGCGCGATCTGCTACGACGCCACGCGCGATTCCCACGTCGCGTCCGACCTTACGCAGGAGGTGTTCCTCAGGGCGTATCGCAAGCTCGGCGATCTCGCAGATCCCGCGAGGTTCGGACCGTGGCTGGTGAGCATTGCCAGGCGGGTATGCCTGGAATGGCGGCGTGGACGAATTCGCGATCGACAGATGCTAGGCCAGTCGCTCCATGATCTTGAGGTCATCGGGCCCATGCATGCACCTGACGACCAAGTTACCGACTTGCGCGAAGCCATCGCAAAGCTACCGGAGAAGGATCGGCTCGCGCTCCATTCTTTCTACCTGCAGGAGCTCGACGCCGAGCAGGCCCGCACGGTGCTGGGTCTGTCACGATCAGGACTTTATCGCGCGCTTGCCAGCGCCCGCCGGAAACTCGCGGAGATTTTGCACAAACAGGAGACGTTCCCATGACCTGCCCTGACAGAGACAAGTGGGCACTGTTGAGCATGAAGCTGCTCGAGCCTTGGCAGGCCTCCATGCTTGAGGAACATCTCATGGAGTGTGAGAGCTGCCGCGAGTACTTCACGCAGGACCGCCGTGATCAGGCTGCGCTCGTTCGAACCTACGAAGCGTATGACCGCGGGCACAACGAGCTGCGCGACCAGCTGATGGCGTCCCTACCGGAGGAAGTACCGCAGCGTTCACGCGGCGGCATCATCTTCCACACAGTGCGACGCCTTGGAGATTCCATCATGACCAACCCGAAGATTCGTTATACGGCAGCCACGCTGTCTGCAGCTGCCTGCTTGGTTTTTGCCTTTGTCATACTTGTCGGGCCGAGCCGGTCGCTGGCACTCGACAAGATCGGGCACGCCGTCCAGCAGACGCAAACGATGGTGGCCGACCTGGCGGTAACCATAGCCGGCGGAACGATGCCCATGTCCGTGACCGGCAAGACGTATCTGTCGCGGGAGTACGGATCGCGCACCGAGATGTACATGGGTGGGCAGCACTTCCTTACCACGATCCAGCCGGTAGACGGGCCGGTCGTGTCCGGAAGACCGGGGGAAGCGTTGGGCTTCCGGATCAAATACGACGACCCGTCGATGCACGATCCGGCCAGTTTCCGCCCGGACGATTACATCGAGAAGCTCTGGGAGCTTACGGGGAACGCACGGGCCGAGCTCGGTTCCGATGTCATCGACGGGCAGGACGCCGTCGGCTTCGAGATCGACGGCGCAGCACTGGGTCTTGTCGGTCCGACTGCCTCCGACACAGCGGAAGGGCCCGCGCCGCCAACTTCGTTTGAGCTCTGGGTCAACGAGGAGACGTTTCTGCCGGTTCGCTACACGCTCACAATGCCCGGCGCCTCAGAAGGTTCGCTGTTGACCGTTGTGTGCGATCGATTCCGGTGGGACGTCGAGCTCGAGGCGTCGCTGTTCGATACGTCGATCTTCAAGGAAGATGAAAAGCCAAAGTTCGATGTCAGAGTACCCGCAGCCACCGAAGAGGCCCTTATCACGGGTCTCCGTTCCTACAGCGAGTTGATCGAGGGTGAATACCCGAGCGCGCTCGATTTCACACGGATCGGCATGGACTTCTATCGGATAGCCTCCAGCGCTGACGAGGAGCAGAAAAAGAAGCTGCAGGGGCTGGGTGACCCCCAGACGATGATGGACAGGCTCATGCCGCTTTATGCCGGAACGCTGTTCTTCCAGGGCATGGTTCGCGACGGCGTGGAGGCGGAGTACTTCGGCCCACAGGTAACTCCCGGTGACGCGGAGGCCGTACTCGTTCGCTGGCAGCTCGATGCCGGCGACTGGCGGGTGGTTTACGGAGACCTACACGTCGAGACACTGCCAGCTGGCGACGAGTAGGACGCGACAAAACTCGGATCGAACCTACAGGAAACCGCCTGGCGCGTTCGCCGGGCGGTTTCCTTATTCTGCGCTGGGATTCCAGGCCGGGGCGCTACCCCAAGTTGAGCAGCTGAGAGGGTTGAACGTCCTTGGGGGTAGCGCCAAGGCGGT
>CAZJTP010000055.1:0-22557 GCA_964548955.1 uncultured Phycisphaeraceae bacterium | reverse complement strand
ACCCGCGCGGGCAGGACCCATCGCAGGGCAAGTGTCAGCTCAAGGGGTAAACGCGGATTCGGCATGGTTCCACGGCGCAAACGGTGCTCGGATCGCTGATCCGAGCCATCCTTGACATTTCGCGCGGGCGATCGCCCGTATGGACCCGCTCCGTGAGTGGCGAAATGTCAAGGACCAACGCGGGGTATGGGCTGGTCACTCGCTCACAACCCGTCGCTCGCGCTTGGGGCTCGGTTCAAGAACCAACCCACAATCGTGACGTTCACGTTGACACGTTTTTGGTTGACAGGGGGTGAACCGGCGTTAACATACGCGGAGGTATGTGAACCATCGGATTCTCTGACAGGAGGTCATCCCAATGCGAAGGAATGCAACGTATCTTCTGGTGTCCGCCCTTATCCCCCTGACGATCGCCGGTTGTAACGCGTCCGGCAAGAGCGGCGCAGCCGCGGAACCGGCCGTAAGTATGGTCGATTCCTACACTCCGCCGGTAGAGGAAGCGGCGTACGAGGCTGATCCTTACGCGATCTACGGCTCACCGGCGCCGGTGGAAAGCGGCTTTGAGCCGCTGCCCTCGACGAGCAGCATCGCGCCGCGGTATCATACGGTTGCGAAAAAGGATACGCTGTACGGGCTCGCCCGGACGTATTATGGTGACCAGCGCCGCTGGAGGGATATCTACGACGCGAATTGTTCGACAATCAGTGATCCGAACAAGATCCGCGTCGGGCAGCGCCTGTTGATTCCCTGAGAGGCTGGCGTAGGCGCCGCCTTGGGGCGATTAGTGAATCCTCAGGTTTGTTCCGCGCTTGTTATCTACCGCTGTCGGTAATACCGTGGCCACGCGCGCAATCCTCGACACCGACGTGCAGTTCGTTCAAGGGGTGGGCCCCGCCCGGGCGAAGGAGTTTGCGGATCTCGGCATCCGCACGGTCGATGACCTGATCGAGCATTTCCCATTTCGCCACGAGCTTCGGCCGAAATCAAAACCGATCGGTTCGCTGGAGCTTGGCGAGGTTGCAACCGTTGTCGGTGAGCTTCGCCGGGTTCGCACGCGGGGTTCGTTCGCCCGGCAGGTTGTCAGTGCCGAGGTGGTCGAGGGAACGGGGCGGTGTCGGGTTCGGTGGTTCAATTCGCCGTTTCTTGTCGGCCGGCTTCATGACGGGCAGATTGTGCGCCTCACCGGCAGGGTCGATGTCTACAACGACCGGGCGTCGTTCACCAACCCGCAACTGACGTTGATCGAGGATGGCGAGGATCCCTTCACCAATGATCGGAATCGTTATGATCCGGTGTACGCCGGTACGGCGAGCCTACCCACCAGGCAGATTGCGAAGATCATCGACTCCGTGCTGGACGAGGCCGTCGAGGCTGTGGTTGACTATCTGCCGGAGTCAATCCGGTCGCGGCGCGAGCTGCCGCCGCGCCGAACGGCCATTCTCCGCTATCACAAACCAACTTCGCTTGATGACGTTATAGTGGCACGTAGGCGGTTGGCGTACGACGAGTTTCTGCTCTGCCAACTGGCCGTGCAGATCAGCCGGCGGCGGTTGGCGGTCGGACCAAAGTGTCACCCTGTAGTCACGACCGACGAGATCGACCGTCGCATTCGCAGCCGGTTTCCCTTTGAGCTGAGCGCCGGACAGAGCCGGGCGATTGCCGAGATCCGGTCCGACCTTGCTCGCTCCGTACCGATGAACCGTTTGCTACAGGCCGACGTCGGGGCGGGCAAGACAGCCGTGGCGGTCTATGCTGCGCTCTCGACCGTGGCGAACGGGCGGCAGGCGGCGCTGCTCGCGCCGACCGAGGTTCTGGCGGCGCAACATCGTTCCAAGGTTGAGCAGTATCTTACCGGGAGCCGCGTGCGGATCGGGTATCTGGTCGGGGCGACGTCCCGCGCGGAGCGGGCCTCCCTGCTGCACGCGCTTCGGAGAGGTCGTATCGACTTACTGATCGGCACACATGCGCTGATCGAACAAGACGTGCAGTTTCGTGACCTCGGTCTAGTTATCATTGACGAACAACACAAGTTCGGCGTCGCGCAGCGGGCTGGATTGCGCGCCAAAGGACATGCACCGCACACACTGGTGCTGACGGCCACGCCGATCCCGCGGACCCTGGCGATGACCGTCTTTGGCGACCTGGATGTCTCCACGATCGAGGGCGTATTGCCTGGACGTCAACCTGTTGTCACCCGACTCATATCACCCGAGAAGAGGGACGAAGCCTGGTTGTTCATACGCTCGAGGCTTGCGCGCGGCGAGCAGGCCTACGTCATCTATCCGCTCGTGGAAGAGTCGGATGCCTTGCCGCTGAAGGCGGCGAGCGTTGAGGTGGATCGTCTTGCGCGATCGGTCTTGCAGGGGTATGAGGTGGCCCTGCTGCACGGTCGAATGAGACCGTACGAAAAGTCCGAGGTCATGGAGCGATTCCGGTCGAGTGCCGTTGCGGTGTTGGTGTCGACGACGGTAATCGAGGTCGGCGTCGACGTGCCAAACGCAACGATGATGGTGATTCAACATGCAGAGCGTTATGGTCTTAACCAGTTGCATCAGCTTCGCGGCCGGATCGGACGTGGGTTGAAGAAGTCCTATTGCCTTTTATTCGCTGAAGCACAGGGTGAAGCGTCGTTGGCCCGGTTGACGATCCTGTGCGAAACGTCGGACGGCTTCCGGATCGCCGAGGAGGACCTGCGGCTTCGCGGTCCGGGTGAGATGCTCGGTACGCGGCAGCACGGCATGCCGGTGTTCAAGGTGGCGGATCTGATCGCGGATTTCGATCTGCTCGAGCAGGCCCGCGATGATGCAGCCGAGATTCTTCGAGACGACGGCAAACTGGCACAACACGAGCACGCACGATTAAGAGATGCACTGGCGCAGCGTTACGCAGATTCGCTGGGCTTTATCGACGTTGCTTAGTGAATGTCAATTGCGGTTGGGGATTGTCTTCCATTCCGCAGGTCTGTATCGGGTGTGATATTTCGAGGTTTCACAGATGCGCGTGAGGCAGAGTCGGCGCGGAAGCGGACGGGGGGTCGCGTTGTGTGTACGGGCGAGGAATAGTCGGCCAGTTCGTTGTCTGGACGTGGCGGCTCCGCGCGATAGCATGAGCGATTGACAATTGCCGATTGCGTGTTGCAGATTGGGGATTCTGGTTTGTGGTTTTGACCGGACTCAATTGAGCTAATCGTCAATCCGCAATCGTCCGGAAGGGAGTCCTCACACACTATGCCTCCGTCCTCGTTTGTCCACCTTCACGTGCACACTCACTACAGCCTGCTTGACGGTGCGACGCGCATCGGCGCGCTGATCGAGCGCGCCAAGCAGTTCGACATGCCGGCGGTGGCCATAACCGACCACGGTAACATGTTCGGAGCGATCGAGTTCTACACGGCCGCTCGGGCGGCGGGGATTAAACCGATCATCGGTTGTGAGATGTACCTGGCTGCGGGGAATCGTCGCGCCAGGGAAGGCGCGGGGAGGAAGGAGGCGTTTCACCTGCTGCTGCTGGCGATGAATCTTCAGGGGTATCAAAACCTGATGCGCCTAACGAGCATCGGATACACGGAGGGCTTCTATCGCAAACCTCGGATAGACAAGGAGGTGCTTGGTGAGTTTTCGGCGGGCCTGCTCTGCACGAGCGCCTGCATAAGCGGTGAGGTCCCGCAGGCTCTTTTGGTGAAGGGTCAGGCCGCCGCCGAGGAGCTCACCAAAACGTATCTGGAGATCTTCGGTACGGATCGCTTCTTCATCGAGCTGCAGGACCACAACATGCCGGAGCAGCGCCGGTTGAACCCCGAGCTGGTCGATATAGCCAGGCGGCTGGGTGTCGCCACGATCGCTACGAACGACGTGCACTATCTTGAACGTGACGACGTGGAAGCTCACGACGTGCTGTGTTGCATTAACACCGGCGCGCTTCTGAGCCAGGAGGACCGGTTCAGATTTCCCACCGACCAGTTCTATTTCAAGAGTTCGGATCAGATGTCGACCCTGTTTGCCGACTGCCCGGAGGCGATCGAGAATACGCTCCGTGTCGCCGACATGTGCGACCTACAGCTCGATCTGTCGAAGCGCCATGCTCCGGTCTTTAAGGTGCCGGCTGATGTCACCGGTGAATCGGGTCGGGCGCTTGACGACGCCGCCTACCTGCGTCAACTCGTCTACGAGGGCGCGGCGGAGCGTTACGGTGATATCGTGCCCGAGCTGCGTGAGCGGATCGACTACGAGCTGGATGTGATCACGGGCAAGGGGTTTGCGAGCTACTTTCTTATCGTGTGGGATTGCGTCAACTTCGCCCGTGGGCAGGGCATTCCGGTCGGCGCCAGAGGCAGCGGTTGCAGCTCGGTGGTCGGTTACTGTCTTCACATCAGCAGTCCGGATCCGATCCGATACGAACTCTACTTCGAGCGGTTCATGGACCCCGACCGTGACGAGATGCCGGATATCGATCTGGACATCTGCCAGGTCGGCCGATCAAAGGTGCTCGATTACGTCCGCGAGAAGTACGGGCATGTCGCACAGATCATCACCTTCGGTACGCTCAAGGCGAAGGCGGTCGTCAAGGACGTGGCCCGCGTGATGGGGTTGGGATTCGAGGATGCCAACAACCTCACGAAGCTGATTCCCAGCGAGCTGAAGATGACGCTCGACAAGGCGCTCGCGCAGGAACCGGAGCTAAAGAGGCGCTATGAAGCGGATGCGACCGTCCGGCGAATCGTCGACATCGGCCGCAGATTGGAGGGAATCGCCAGGAACGCCGGTGTGCATGCGGCCGGAGTCGTCGTTGCCGATCAGCCGCTGGTCAACTTCCTGCCGCTCTACAAAGCCGGTGATAATGACGCCCTGGTGACGCAGTATGACGGTCCGACCGTCGAGAAGGTCGGTCTGCTCAAGATGGATTTCCTCGGGCTGCGAACATTGACGACGCTCGAGCGGGCCAGGCAACTGGCACAGCGAACGACCGGTGAACAGATCGACCTTGAGCACATTGACCTTAACGACGCGAAGGTCTACGAGCTGTTCGCCCGCGGTGATACAAAGGGCGTCTTCCAGTTTGAATCCGGAGGGATGCGCGACGTGCTGATGCGCATGAAGCCCAACCGCATCGAGGACCTGATCGCGGGCAACGCCCTGTACCGACCTGGTCCGATGGAATACATCTCCGATTACATCGCCCGCAAACATGGTGCCCACTGGACGACACCGCATCCGATCATGACCGAGGTGTTGCAGGAAACCTACGGCATCATGGTCTACCAGGAGCAGGTCTCGCGGCTTGTCAACCGGCTCGGCGGGATTGAGCTCAAAGCAGCCTTTCGGCTCGCAAAGGCAATCAGCAAGAAGAACGCCGGGATGATCGAGGCGATGCGCGAGGCGTTTCTGGACGGGTGCGTCGGAAACGGCGTGAAACGAGACGTCGCAAACCACGTATTCGAGGACATCCTCAGGTTCGGCGGTTATGCCTTCAACAAGGCGCACTCGACCGGGTATGCGCTGGTTGCCTACAAGACCGCTTGGATGAAAACCTATTTCCCCGTCGAGTTCATGGCCGCACTGATGACCTTCGAGATGTCCAACACCGATAAGGTGGCGGAGTATTGCGAGGACTGCAAGGAGATGAGCATCTCCATCGAGCCGCCCAACATCAACGCTTCCGAGTTCGATTTCGTGGTTGAACGGCAGACGATCCCGGCACCGGGCAGTGATGCCGCGGCGGCGGCTGAGTCCGCATCCGGCGATGGCGGTGTGGGCCCGGCAGGCGCGCCGAGAAACGCGATCCGCTTCGGTCTCGGCGCGATCAAGGGGGTCGGGACAAAGGCGGCGGCGGCGATCGTTGAAGACCGTCAGAGCAGCGGGCCGTTCAGGAGCCTGTTCGATTTTTGCGAACGCGTGGACTTATCCGCCGTCAACCGTGCCGCTATCGAGGCACTTATCTGCGCCGGCGCGTTCGACATCACGGGCGCGATGCGCAATGCGCTTATCAACGCCCTGGACGGGGCCATCGGACTCGGGCAGGCGACCCAACGCGATCGCCGTGCCGGTCAGATGAGCCTGTTCGGCGGTGACAACGGCCTGCCCACAGTCGACGTGCCCGAGCCGGAACTCTCGACCGACGAATGGAGCGAAGCGGAGATGCTCGCCCGCGAAAAGGCGGCGCTCGGCTTTTATATCACGCGCCATCCGCTGGCGAGCCACGCAAGACTGTTGGGAGCTTGCGCCACGGCGACGACTGTCGATTTGGCCCGATACAAGGACGGCGACACCGTCATCGTCGGCGGGATCGTGTCGAGACTGAGAACGATGACGTCCCGTACGGGTCGCAACGCCGGCCGAAAGATCGGGATCGTCACGCTTGAGGATTTAAAGGGTCGTGTCGAGGCGATCCTGTTTTCAGATAACCTGGTCAAGTACCGGCCGGTCCTCGTGCCCGACGCACTCGTCTTTTTGGAGGGGGTGGTTGACCGCAAGCGCGAGGAGCCGTCCGTGCGCGTCACGCGGGTTGTGATGGTCGAGGATGCTCAGCAAGCGTTTGCCACCGCGCTTTTGCTCGACGTCACCAATGACTCCCCCATTGATGAATTGGTTGACCTTCTTCGATCCCACCGCGGTGAGTGTCCCGTCTACTTGAATGTCGAGACGACCGACGCGATGGTTGCCCAGATCGAGTGCAACCCGGCGATCCGCGTGACTTGCGGGCCCAAACTGGTCCGGACATTGGTCGAGCTGCTCGGTCGCAGTGCCGTCTGTGTTCTCGGTCCCAACCGACGGGCCTTCCCATCCCAAGCGTCTTGCACATCCTCCCATGTGCCCGCACACGAGACAGTAGTGTGACAGCCCGGAAGCCAAGCTGGACAGGAGTCTCGCGCCAGCACCCTGCTCCGGAAAGCCTTGCAACCATCCGAGCCGCAGGTTTTAGAGCGTTTCCCGTTTTTGCGTGGCGAGCTGCGGGCTCCAAGCCTGCTCGTGAGTCATTCGGCAATCTGTAGCATTTCGCAATCTGGTACGTGATACACGAAAACGGAATTTGCTCTCTAGTTCTCCACGATCTTGAACCCGTTACGGGCTTGGATCTGCTCCGGATTGAGCCAGTCGATGATTGCGTTTCGCGAACGGCTGCGGACCATTTGCTGGACGAAGCTCTCTCGCATATCCGCGAACTCCTCGTCCTGGGCGCGTAGTGTATCCACCCACGCCACGACCGCGACGGTGGCTCGTTTCCGGAGCTCGAACAGACCCACCTTTTCGTAAGCCTCCTCGAGTCCGAAGCACCGGTCGACAAACTCGGTTGCAACCGGCCCGATTCCGCCGCCTACGTACATTCGTTCAGGTCGTTTACCCTCGATCGCGTCATAGCGTGACATTCGGGTAAAGGGAGGCGGCTCGAAGTAGCCCAGGTTCGCACCCGCTTCGGTATCCTTAAGTGCCAGCAGTTCGTCGTCGCTTTCGTAGGCATCCTGGAGACTGACGGCGTCGGTTGCGCAGCTCCTGAGCGACTCCGCACGGGCTTTGGCGATCTCGAAACCGTGCAGCAGGCGCAGGTCGGCCAATACACGTACCCGCACCTCATCGATGGATTCGGGTATGTGTCCCTCACGCGAGTCGACAATGCGAAACACGTACAGGTTTCCATCAGCGTCACTCAGGGGGTACCGACAGGTCTGGAAGTCGGCGAGGTAGTCCGACGAAGTCACGTCTCTCTCCCTCGGGAAGACCGGCACGATCGCCTGGCTACGAAACGCCAGTTGACGCAGCCATTGCGTGGTGCCGCCGCGTTCCGGGCGGAACGAGGCCTTGCCAATCACAGGGACATCGCCGACCCCATCTTCGTTGAAGAAATCAGTCGTCGCCACAGAGACCGCTTCCGGGAAAGCAATGGTCCGCGGAATGCACTTTATGGCTTCGTCGTAATGTTCGAGCTTCGCCACCGCGTCAGGTGCCACTTTGTACCCGTTTTCTCCGATCACTGCGCCCACCCAGTGCTCGCTCAGACGCTGAACGAGCGAGTTTGCGATCCGACCGGCGGCCTGTGCCGCCTCGTCCTTGCAGACGATGTCCATCGCAATATCACTGGCCTCGTCCCATTCCATGTAGGGAGGCGGCATGGGCCCTTCGATGGGCTCTCCGTCAGGAGTTGTGGTCTCTTCCGGCGGCCTGAGAAACGCGCGATCCTGCTCGCGCTGTTCGTCATAATAGGTTTTGGCCTTCTTCTTCAGGTAAGCGTTCTTTACCACCCGCACCTTCTCCTCGATCGCCGCCTTATCAATCTTGGTGTACTGCAGTTGGACGGTTGGCTGGACGTAGTAGCCAAACTCCAGGCCTGACCTGCCCTCTCGGTCCCGGTAAGCCAAAAACTGGGCCTCGATCTGCTCCTCGGTGAACTCCTGTTCCTTGTCTACGAATGCCTCGGCCGGCAGAAGCACGGCTGCGATCTCCACCTTCTCCAGGGCGTCTCGGGCAGCCTTGCGTACCTCCGCCTCTCCGGGTCTGTTTGCCTCGCCGATGGCCAGAGTCGTCCGGTGAATCGCGCTGAACTCCGCCATAGCATGCAGGATGTGGTCAGGTCTGATTCGAAGCCTCCGTGCAAGAGCATTGAGGCCACTCTCGCCTCCAAAAGAGGAACGCAGCGTCTCGGGATTGACTTGCATCCCCAGATTTTTCGCCTCGCGCGTCAAGAGGATCCATTCGAGAGTATCCAGCGGTTCTGTCGTGCCCGAAAACGGTCGCCGCCAGTTCGCCCCGATCGCCGAGAGAATTCGCGTGGAGGCCTCTGCAGCCCGATGGTTCGCGTAGCTGATATCGCCGACGTGGCTTGTGGCCACAACGCGGTTTGTCTTTGGCTGAAGCAGGTTGTCAAGGGCACTGCCGCCGACAAAGACGATCATCAGCAACACGCCGAAAATGGCGAGCAGCTTCTTGTTGTGCTTGCGAAAAAACTTCATCATGATGACGTAAGTCCTTAATTATTCAAAGGTTACGTGTCGCTCGAAGTCAACGCGCAAATATAGGTGATCGGGCGTGGAAATCAACCCCGATTCCGCGTCCCCCAGGAACATCGGTTTGACAGCCTTGCGGGGTCTTGCTAAACCGCCCCACCCGAATGCATCCCGGGGGGATGTGGGGGCGCCATGATCACCCGGTGGAGTATCCGGCCCTGTCGGTCGATACTAAGGACCGTCGGCTGAGCCGTGTCTGATCGTTATCGCGCCTCCAGGATGGGATCTGAACTGTGGGCAAAAGCGCGCAACATCCTGAAAAAGCGTTAGTTATCGTCGAGTCGCCCGCGAAGGCCAGGACGATTAACCGATACCTCGGTTCCAACTATAAGGTCATGGCCTGTATGGGCCACGTCCGCGATCTGCCCCCAAACGAACTCGGGATCGACCTTCAGAACAACTTCGAGCCGGTCTACCAGACGCTGGATCAGAGACGCAAGGTCGTCGGCGATCTAAGGAAGGCGGCGGCTAAGACGGGCACCGTCTATCTCGCCACCGACCTCGACCGTGAGGGCGAGGCAATCGCCTGGCACCTGCTCTACGCGCTGGAGCTGGACCGCGATCATACCCGACGGGTCGTCTTCAACGAAATCACCAAGGCTGCAATCCAGGCGGCTTTCGCGGAGCCGCACGGGCTCGACATGGACAAGGTAAACGCCCAGCAGGCGCGCCGCCTTCTGGACCGGATCGTCGGCTACCAGCTTAGCCCACTGATTCAGGCCAAGATCGGGAAGGGGCTATCTGCCGGGCGGGTGCAATCCGTGACGGTCCGACTCATCGTCGAGCGGGAGGGGAAGATTCGTGCCTTTGTCCCGGAAGAGTCTTGGCGCATCTGGGCGTGTTTCGCCACCGATCCCACCAAAGCTGGGAGGAACGCAGAGGATTGGGTGGAATTCCTCGCAGGCGCTAAAGATCCGCAGGTGGGGCGTACGGCCAAGGAGCGTAACGCCTGGTTGTCCAAGCATAAGTGCCTGTACGCCGAACTCGTCAAACTCGGTGGTCAGGATTTCCGACCAGGGAGCGTCGCGGACGCAAGAGCCGTCGCTGAGGCGCTTGGCTTTGTAACCGAAGACGAGGAGAGACGCGACTTCCAGGAATATGCCGACAAGGGCTTAAAGCTCATCACCTTAAAGGGGCGCACCGACCCCGCCGCCGGACCCGCCTTTGTCATCAAGGATATCCAGAAACGCCGCTCGACCTCGAAGCCCAACGCGCCGTTCACAACGGCTGCCTTGCAGCAGGCTGCGTCGAGCGCACTGGGGTTTGCGCCCGCCCGCACAATGCGCGTGGCGCAGCAGCTTTATGAAGGTGTCGATCTGGGCGGGAAGGAGGGACTCGTTGGATTGATCACCTATATGCGTACGGACTCGACGAATTTGAGCCGAGAATCCGTCGCATCGGTTCGCGCACTGATCCACGGCGAGTACGGTGAGGATTATCTTCCGGGCAAGCCGAACCTGTTCGCGAGCGGGAAGCGTGCGCAGGAAGCCCACGAGGCCATTCGGCCCACTGATGCCGCCCGGATGCCGGCGTCGCTTCGTAAGGCGCTGTCCACCGACCAGTCCAAACTATACGACCTGATCTGGCGACGGTTCGTTGCCTGTCAGATGTTACCGGCCCAGTGGGACAGCACGACCGTTCTGATCGGAACTGATACGCCGCGAGGCGAGGCGCTTTTCAGAACGAGTGGGCGCAGGCTGTTGTTCGACGGTTTCTTGCGAGTAACGGGCGTAGCCGAGAATGGTGAGGTCGTGCTTCCCGATATCCGGACGGGCTCCGAAGTTGCGATGTTGCAGCTTGACCCGCAACAGCAGTACACCACGCCGCCGCCGCGCTTCACGGAGGCGTCGCTGGTCAAGAAGCTTGAGTCCGAGGGGATCGGCCGGCCGAGCACCTACGCCGCGATCATTCAGACCATTCAGGACCGCGGATACGTCGAGCTGAGCGACAAGCGGCTGTACCCGACCGCCCGCGGCGAGATCGTTACGAGGAAGCTTGTTGACCACTTCCCCAAGATTCTGGATGTAAAGTTCACGTCCTATATGGAGGAGGAGTTGGATAAGATCGAGGAAGCCCATCTCGATTGGATACACGTGCTCAGCGAGTTCTACGAGCCGTTCAAAATAGCACTCGACAAAGCGCACGTCGAGATGGAGCGGACTCGTGCCGAACCCAGCGAGTACCACTGCCCGGAGTGCGGGCGGGAGATGGTCTATCGGATCGGAAAGAACGGGCGTTTCCTCTCGTGCAGTGGGTATCCCGAGTGCAGCGTATCGCGGAACGTGGACCGGGACGGCAAACCGGTTGATGACGTCATTGCCGAAGAGCCCTGCGGGCTGTGTGGTAAGCAGATGATCCTGCGGAAGAGCCGGCTCGGGCCGTTCCTGGGATGCACCGGCTATCCCGAATGCATGAACACGATTCCCTGCGATGACAGCGGTGTTCCACTTGAGAAAGTCAAGGCGGAGGATATCCAGGAAACTTGCGAAGCGTGCCATTCGCCGATGACCGTTAAGTTCGCGCGTGGTCGGGCGTTTCTCGGTTGTACCGCCTATCCCAAGTGCAAGGCGACCAAGCCGCTGCCGCCGGGTGTATACGTCGAGAAACCCAAACCGCAGGACGCGGGAGTTCGATGTGACAAGTGCGGTCGGCCCATGGTGATACGCAGGAGCCGACGTGGTCCGTTCCTTAGCTGCTCGGGTTTCCCGCGTTGCCGCAACGCGATGCCGACCGACAAGATCGACCATCTTCGTGAGCTCGAAGCCGCCGGCCAAATACCCGACCCGCCTCCGCAGATGAACAACAACAACGGCCGCAACGGTGCCACCACGCGCCGCGCTGGAACCCGAGGAAAGACCGGCAAGGTTGATCTTGAAGCGCTGGGTCCGCCGCCGGAGGGTTTCGCATGGACACGAACCGGCAGACCGGTGGTGGAGACTTGGCCTGAGGGTCCGCTTATTTGCCCCGAGTGCGGCAAGGAGGTGGCACTGAAGACCGGTCGGTACGGGCCTTACTTCGGTTGCTCCGCGTACCCGAGGTGCCCGTTCGTCTCGAACCTGCGCGGCAAGGCGAAAAAGCGGGCGGAGGTCGAGATGCCGACACCGGCCAAGCCCAAACCGATACCGACCGACGTACCTTGTGAAGAGTGTGGATCGCCGATGGTGATCCGCACGGGGCGATCGGGTCAGTTCCTCGGATGCAGCAAATACCCCCGATGCAGGTTCAGCAAACCCCTTCCAGAGGGCACCACGGCCGAAAGCCTGGCGGCAACCGCCAACCGGTAATCCCAGTCCCAGTTTGGCACTGCCAATTATCCTGAGGTTGTGGCATCTCGTTCCAATCACCGCGCGGGCTAATCCCACGTGTACACCGGATCCTGAACCAACGAGCACACAACTGTGCGATTTGCCGTCGCCTCCAGCTCACCCTACACTGTATCCATGACCAAACAGGCTCTTCGAGAACTGTTGGAATCCGTTCGCAAGGGCGAAAAATCCATCGACGAGGCAATCTCAAGGCTTCGTGCGATGCCCTTCGAAGACATCGGCTTCGCCAAGATCGACCACCACCGATCGATTCGTTGCGGGTTCCCCGAGGTGATCTACTGCGAAGGTAAGTCACCCGATCAAGTTACGGTGATCTTTGACCGCTGCGCCAATGCCGGCACTAACGTCATCGCGACGCGCGCCTCGCGTGACCTCTACGACGCCGTCAATTGCGATCATTCCAAATCCGAGTACAACGAGACCGCGCACACGATTACGTTTCGCCAACAGAAGAAGATGCCATCCGCAGGCACGATCGCGATCGTGGCCGCCGGAACGAGCGACCTGCCGGTGGCCGAGGAAGCGCGGGTCACGGCGGAAATGATGGACCAGACAACGGCCACGTTTTACGATGTCGGCGTGGCTGGGATTCATCGGCTCCTCGCCCAGTCGGAGGCGTTGCAGGCGGCGAACGTAGCCGTCGTGATAGCAGGTATGGAAGGAGCGCTGGCGAGCGTCGTCGGCGGGCTGGTGGACTATCCGGTGATCGCGGTACCGACCAGTGTCGGCTACGGTGCGAGCTTCCAGGGTCTGGCTGCTTTGCTCGGAATGCTCAACAGTTGTGCTTCCGGCGTTACCGTGGTTAACATCGACAACGGGTTCGGCGCGGGGTATACGGCGGCCCTGATTAATCGTCGTTGCGTGGCCGAGAGCAAACCGTTCAGGCGAGCCGAATGATGTCATCCGACGTAACCATCACCCGTGAGATCGCTCCGATTCCCGGACGCGGGGACGATGCGCATAAGGGCGATGTGGGTCGCCTTGTCATCATCGGCGGCTGTGCCAACGAGGTTGCCATGGTGGGCGCTCCCGCGTTGGCTGCCAATGCAGCGTTCCGTAGCGGCACGGGACTGGTTCAACTGCTGGTACCGGAAGCAATCCGCACGGCAACCGCGGTTCTCGCTCCGTGTGCGACAACCCGCACCCTGCCGACTGATGCTGACAGCCTGGCCAAGGCTGTCGGCGACTTTCGCGCGGACGTGGTCGCTTTGGGGCCGGGGCTCGGCGACTCACTGACACCGTCCGTCGTCATCGACTTTCTCGCTCAATGTCCGCTCCCCGCAGTCATTGACGCGGACGGTCTGAACCGAATCGCTGATGCCACGACGTTCAACATCCCCGATGTGAAGCGCATCGTCATGACACCGCACGGGGGCGAGATGCGCCGACTCCTGGCAGCCCGCGGGCGGGACCTGACCGTTGATAGGACAATCGCGTTGCGGCGGGCAGCCGCTTGCGCTCTGGTCGAAGCCTACGGATGCGTGGCCGTTCTCAAAGGCCGCGGGACGATCGTCACGAACGGCGAGCGGATGTACGTCAATGAGACCGGCAACGCGGGCATGGCGACGGGCGGCGCAGGTGATGTTCTGACCGGTATGATCGCAGGTTTGATTGGGCAGGGCATGGACCCGTTCGAGAGCGCGATCCTCGGCGTTTACCTCCACGGTCTGGCCGGCGACTTCGCCTCGGAGGAACTGGGGCGCTGGTCGATGACCGCGATGGACCTGATCGAGTACCTCCCAGAAGCCTTCTGCGAACACGACCTGTCGGCAAGCGATTAGCCTGGTGGAGCTGTCAGCTCGCCTTTATCCCTTTCACGGCGGAGGCGAGTGCGTCTCGGTTCGGCGCATACTGGATGCCCGTGTCGTAGTGAATCTTTTCGGTCTCGATCAACTCACACAGGGAGTACGTAAACGATCTCATGCCTTCCTTTTGAAACTGCGTAACGGTGTCGGGAAGATCCTCGTCCTTTTCGTTTAGTATCTTCTCCTTCACAGCCGGATTTTTCAGAAGGACTTCCGTGGCGGGATAGAGGCTTCCTTCATCGATGCCGGGCAGCAGCTTCTGGCACATGATCGTCCGGAGACTGTTTGCGAGCGACGAGCGGATGAAGGCGTGCTCGGTCCGGGGAAAAAACTCAAGCATGCGGGTGAATGTCTGCTGAACGTCACCTGTGTGCAACGATCCCAGCACCAGGTGCCCGGTCTCCGCCGACTGGATTGCGGCGAGCATGGTGTCCCGGTCCCGCATTTCCCCGATCATGATACAGTCGGGATCCTGACGGACCATGTGGCGCAGCGCCTCTGGGTAATTGGGGACGTCGATACCAATCTCGCGCTGCGATATGATTGATTTCTTGGGCGTGAATATGTATTCGATCGGATCTTCGATCGTGATGATGTGCACACTGCGGACCTGGTTGATGTATTCGACCATCGCAGCCAGCGTGGTGCTCTTGCCGCATCCGCTGACACCGCTGACCAGGATCAATCCGTCGTTGCAACTCTTGACTACGCTGCGATAGATATCCGGCAGGTTGAGAACCTCGAACGAGGGGATCTCGCTTTGGACCCGACGGATCGATACGTGCATGTCTCCAACCGACCGGAACATGTTCACACGGAATCGGTCGCCCGCCGTCCCTCGCACCGCAAAGTCCAAAGCGCCCCTCTTGTCATACTCATCGCGGCGCCCCGCCGGGGCCATGTTCTTCAGCATGGCCTCAATGAACTGGGTGTCCGGCAACGGTGCCATCATTGCGGCACGAAGAGCTCCCTGGACACGAAAATACGGCGGGTAACCGACCTTCAAATGCAGGTCGGACGCCAGGAACTGCGTCATGCTGCCAAGCAACCGCTCGATTGCCTCTTGTGGGGGTGGTAACGGCTCCGTCACGTTCCCGGCTCCGCGGGGTTACTGGAATATTAAATCGCTGCGCGGGTCAACGAAGAATCGCTATCAGACCGACAACCGCCGCGATCGCAGCCAACGCAATCGCCGACCACGCGAACACCAGCAGCCACCTGGTTTGCTTCTGCAGCAGAGTCGCAACCCGCTCCTCGCGTGCTGTGGCGTCCCAACGCATTTCCTGAAGCGCCTTGCTCGATGCCTCAGTTGTCTCACTGAGTCTGGTGACAGCCTGTTGGAATCCCTCCATCGTTCCCGCGACCTGCTCGCTTGTCTGTCGCGACAGGTCCAACTGCCGTCCGATCGACACCATCGTCTCGCGTTGTGCGTCGGCAAGCTGAGGTAGCTGCGACAAAGCCTCCTCAACATGCTTGGTACTCGCCGCGTCGGCCTGTACTGCTTCGCTGATACCGGAAAGGAGATCCAGGTGCCTCCGTGATGCCTGCGGCATCTCCTTGAAGTTCTCCGCGAGCCGGTCGAGCGAGCTGACCATCATGTCCGACCGTTCATCCTGTGAGGCAAGATGCTTCTGGATGGCGTCCATCAGATTGACAACCCGGCCGTATTCCTCCTCCAACCGCTCCCAGTTGGGTCCGGGCCGCGTCAGCCTCAACCGCGACATCGCGCCCGTCCCCCTATCAGCCACAAGCGTCTCGGGGCGATCGGTGGGGACCGCGTCACTGCCTGAACCGGGAGCGGGCAGCCCGGTCGGCGCGTCTTCGCGGTCGGGGCTCACCATACGAGGTGACCTCGTGAACCAGTGCCCTACACGAGACCAGAAACTTACTCTTGCCAATTTGGTATGCTCCACGTCATACGATTGCGGATTGGGGATTATCGAGGATCCGTGTGTCCAATCGGTAATCGTCAATCCGCAATCAACAATCAGGCGTTTACATCCGCCTAACTCCGGTGACGAGTGCGCCAGGTATCGATCCGCGGACGACAGTGGCCGTCCGTCCGGTCTTCGATTGATACCGCTCGATGGCTGCATCTAGCGCCGCCGCTCCGAGATCGCCGGCTCGCATCAACACGGCCACCACTCCACCGCATCCCTTCCCGGTGATCTTTGCGCCGAAGATGTCGGCATCGGGTCCGTGCTCGCGAATCAGATGAACGAGCAAATCGGTCTCGACGCTGCCGAGTCCGCACCGTTGCCCGTAGCTCCAGTGCGAGGCGTACATCAGGTCACCCGCCGTTTTCAGTGCACGATCATCGCTGTTGCGAATCGCCCGAGACAGGGTCTCAACGAACTGACAAGCCCGTGCATGCTCATAGATGTGATGTTCAGTTCGCGATCGGATTTTGTAGATAAAGTCCGGTTCGATCCGGGTCAACGGATCTCCGGTCTCACCGAATCGATCGAGATACTCGTGCCCTTTGAGCCTGGTTGGGATGCGATCGCGGAACCGTTCTACGTAGTCCGAAGCGGAAATGCGGGCGAGGATTCCATCCCACTGAAGCCGACCGGCCCCGTCATGTTGAATGATGCGGTTAATCAGAGCCTGCCCCATGAACGCGGCCGTGCGCACCCTCGTGTATTTTAGCTCCGCTTCCGGATGAACCACTCCGCAATCGATCCCGATCAACACCAGATGATCCGGCAAGGTGATCGATCCCGCAGGCGCGTACGGTTCGCAGCGCAACTCGGTCAACGTGTTCGACTTTCCAAGCAGCACGCCAACCGCGTCGCCGATGCCGACCGGAACGGAGAGCCAATAATTCTCGACGCGCTGGCAAACGGCCGCCATCTCGACTGGATCGAGCGTTATGCCCAACGTAGCCGCCGCCGCCGTCAGGATTGCTGCCACGATGGCGGCATCGCGCCCCACGCCGCCAAGTTCGTGCAGCGTTGAGCCGACCACAACCGACAGGCCGCCGTCGAGCCGGGACGCCCGTCCGGCACGGAGCATCTCAACCAGGGCGCCAACCACGCACCGCACCATCGCGGCGCCATTGCCCGGGATGAGATGCCTTCCGTGCTCGGGATCAATCAAGGACTCGTCCGGTCCGTACAGTTGCGAAAGGCCGATCACAAAGGGAGTGTTGCCATCAAGACCGATCGATCGAGTGGATACGATGGAAAGGTCGCCGTCCGTGCGACGCTGAACGGCGACACAAACGTGATTGCCGATCGGCATGTTCAACACCAAAGAGCCGGAATACTCAGCCAGTCCGCCCATCACATCGAGGCGACCCGGAGCGCGGGCCACGAAGCGAGTGGGTTGAGCCGGTAGCTGTTCAAGCACCTCCGTGACCAACGGGGAGGTTGTCCAATCCGTATCCGGTCCGCCGACCGTGACGGAGCCCTTTGGGGGCGCCGAGGAACGCAGGTCGGTCTTCTCCCGTTCCACCTTCATTTGGCCATACTCCCATACACCGACGTTGATGGTCAGCAGACCTCTTGCAAGACGGATTCATCCACGAATACGGGCGTGTCGGTTCCCGCGCCGATGGCGAGGGCGTCCGACGGCCTCGAATCGATCTCAACGGTTTCCTGGTCCCGACGGAGAACCAACTTGGCGTAAAACGTGGAATCACGCAATTCGTTGATTACGATCTGCTCGAGCGTGTAATCCAACTCACCGATCATCTGTTCGATCAGATCGTGTGTCATCGGTCGCTGCACCATGATGTGCTTGGTGCGACGATCAATCGCATAGGCTTCGTGTATACCGATAAGGATGGGAAAGGCGCGCTCACCATCAGTTTCGCGGAGCACAACCATCGACATCTTGTCGTCTTCGGAGTCGACAATGACGATGCGTGCGAGAGTCATCCTCACGAGCATGATGAACCTACCCGCCGATCCAAACCTAACCTAGCATGTCCACCGTTGATGTCAAGACGATGCAATCCCAGCCGCAGGTGGACAAACAACGCGCCGCCATTGTACATGCGGCGTAACCGCGTGGTATACCCTACGACACTCGTTCTTCTATCGCCTGGCGGAGTTGCTCGAGCTGCGCGGGGTCCATCGCGGCACTCTCCTTGGTCACGGGGAACGCTCCCTCCGCCACATCCTTCACATAAGATCGAAACGCCTCGATCAGCTGGTCGTGCAACCGAACGTACTGTTTCACCGATCGAGGAGGGTGTCCCGCTCCGTAGCCGAGCATATCATGCAATACTACCACCTGTCCGTCGCAGTACGGACCGGACACACAACCGATCACCGGAAGCTTGGTCGACTCGGTGACCGCAGCCGCCACTTCCATCGGAACAGCCTCAAGCAGTAGTGCTACCGCACCCGCATCCTCCATCATCTTGGCGTCTTCGATGATGCGAAGTGCATCAGAGGCCTGCTTGCCCTGAACCTTGTACCCGCCGACACAATGGATCGACTGGGGTTTAAGCCCTAAATGAGCCATTACTGGAATTGTCGCGGTCGCCATTGCTTCCACGGTCTTGACCAAGCGGCGATCAACCTCCAGTTTCACGCAGTCGCAACCCGCCTTGGCCATGAACAGCCCGGCGTTGCGGATGGCGTCTTCCGGGCAGATCTGGTAGCTCAGATACGGCATATCCCCGATCAGGTAGGCCGTCGGGGCCCCGCGGCGCACCGCCTCCGTCGCGGTGACCATCTGTTCCATCGTCGCCGGCAGCGTCGTCGGATGCCCGAGGCAGACCTCGGCGTAAGTATCACCGACAAGCAGCGAGTCAATCTGCGCCTCCTCCATCAGCGTTGCCGTGGTGTAATCATAGCACGTAAGCATCGATATTTTCCGGCTTTCGCGTTTACGTGCACGCAATGTGCTGATTGTGATTTTTTTACGATCCGCCATCATTTCGCAGGATAGACCATCCTCCCGCTATTGACAAGAACACCCGTTGGTGTGCCCTCCGGGGCGTCCGGAACGGTCATTCCCGGAGCCGTAGCGGGGTGCATCCCCAAATGGGGCAGCAATTCCGGCGACTATAGCAGGTTCCGGCGAAGCCGGGACATGGCGGTCCGCAGCACGCCGCCTAACAAGTTGGACCGTGCCCGTGAGACGAGAGGCACCCGCAATCGTAGGAGATAAACGTCATGCAAGGGGGTAACCGCCAAGGGGGCAAGACACAGGCTGGAAATCATGCCGGATTTGCGGACCCGAGCCCCAAACGCAAGCGCGTGGTTGTGATCGCAAGCCACGGTTAAACCCGTCGCTGGTGCTCCGGGCTCCGTTCAGAAACCCACCCATAATCCTGACGCCCCATCTGGTTGCCCGAGCATGCGTTGACAGATACTCACAGGCTGGGTACCTTGCGCGCACCACGGTCTGTGGCAGGGAATGAACAGAGGCTACCAGCCGAAGGAATACCGGCCATGTACACAGAATGCTGCTTTCGACAGAGAGGTCTGTGGGTTGTCTGCAACGTAACCTTGGTCTTGTCGGCGGTGCACGTCATTGCTCAGACGCCCGAGAGACCGGTGATCAGCCAGGCGGAGGTGACGGGCAACGATATTTATGTTCGTTGCGGTGCCAGCCTGAATCACTACCCGGTCTGCAAACTCAACGCGGGTGATCTCGTGACGATTGTGGGCGAGATGGGCAATTGGTACGAGATCCTACCACCCGAGGGTGTATTCAGCTATATCTCGGGCGACTACGTCGACACGGCGGACAACAGGACGGGCGTCGTCAACGGGAACAATGTCCACGTTCGCTCGGGTTCATTGTTGCCTGATTTCGACAAGCTCAAATACGTGGTGCAAAGGCAGTTGTCCAAGGGGGCGGAGGTTACGATCCTTGGGCGCGAAGCCGACGGGTTCCTGCGGATCAGATCACCGGCCGGAGTAACCGTCTGGGTTAATCGCGCTTACGTCGAATTGGTGCCGGATGCCTTGGCTGCGGTTGAGTCGGAGGGCGGTGATACGAATCCGCCGGACGCCGGCAAGACGGACGCGGTCGCCGCGGACACGGTTGCGAGCGCTGCGGATCAACCCGGCGATGATAAAGCCGAAGGCGGCGCTGATGCGGCGGAGGATTCTTCGCTTGCCGAATTCCCGCCAACCGGGAAACGCCAGGAACTGGAGGAGATTGACGCGGCAGCCAGACAAGTGCTTGCCAAGCCCGTTGTCGAAAGGGATTTTGGACCGTTGATCGAGCGCTACCGGGTAATTACCCGGCAGGAAAAGGACGAGTTCGCCCGGCGATACGCTCAAGCGCGCATCGATCAGCTTACGAACATGGGGGTGCTAACGGCCACAATCCGCAAGATGCGGAGACTCGACGACGAGGTCAGCTCGAAGCGCCGCGGATTCCTCGCGGGCCGAGCGAAGATACTTGAAACGTCGCCTCCGACACCGAGCGGGATTGACGCTCAAGGTGAACTCCGCGTCAGTGCACTTTATCCGCCGGGAACGCTGCCGCGCCGCTATCGATTGGTAGACGCAAACATCGATCAAGAGCGTACAATCGCGTATGTTCAGATCCCGCCGGATTCGACAATCGAGGTGGATGCCTTCCTCGGTCGGTACGTCGGGGTTCGCGCTTCGACCAAGCGGCTGCAAGCCGGAGGTGTTAATCCCGTACCGATCTACGTGGCCGGTGAATTGATCGCCCTACAGCCGCCGGCTGCAACGGCGGAGCCGACGCGGCAGGAATGACCGCTGAGAACGCAATCGCGTGACTCATTCTTGTGGGCATGGATCGGACATGGTACGAGACATCCGCAAGAGCCTCTCTGCTGGGCGGCGGTTGGGAGTAGAACACGGGAGAATCGGCTTTTGGGCGAGGATGATGGAATGACGAAATATTGGAACTCGTTTTTGCGGAAGGCGGCGCCGGTGCTGGGCGCAGGACTGCTGCTCCAGGCCGGTGGATGTACCATCGATACGAGTGGCATCACCGCAGGGCTGCTGACCACGATTGCAAACAGTCTGATCAGCAGCGTTGTCTACGGCGTCTTCAATGTTCCAATGTCCGGCTATGGCTTTTGACCCGCTTGGATCCGGATATGCACCGGCACCGGTGATGACCGCTGTGTTCCCTGCCGGCATACGAAGGCCGTTCGATGCCAACATCCCTGGCACGTGTAACCGTTATTGGCGACGGAGCGATGGGTACGACGTGCGCGTTGCTTCTTGCGGGCCGCGGTAGTCGTGTCACGCTCTGGAGCGCTTTCCCTGAACACATTACCGTTCTCGAAAAAGACCGGGAGAACAGGCATTTTCTTCCCGGCCATCCGTTTCCCGAATCGCTAAAGCTTGTCAGTGATCCGTCGGAAGCGTTTGACGATCCGACACTGATCGTTTCGGCTGTCCCCTGTCAGTACATGCGGAGCGTGTGGGAGCGTTTGGCGGAGTGCACGCCGCGGGACGTGCCGATCGTGAGCGTCGCAAAGGGGATCGAGATCGGCACGCTGCTTTGTCCGACGGCGATCATCAGAGATTGCCTTGGCAGTGTGCCACTTGCGTGTCTGTCCGGACCGAGTATCGCACCCGAGGTCGCTGCGAAGAAGCCCGCAAGCATTGTCGCGGCCTCTGAAGATGCCGGGGTGGCCGAGCTTGTTCAGACCGGTTTTAGCACTAGCTACTTTCGGGTCTACACAAGCTGTGACCTGATCGGCGTCGAGTTGGCGGGGGCGGTTAAAAACGTGATTGCGCTGGCCGCCGGGATCGGCGACGGCATCGAGGTCGGTGACAACGCGAAGGCGGCGTTGGTGACGCGCGGGTTGGTCGAGATCACCCGGTTGGGTGTGGCGCTCGGCGCATCGGCTGACACATTTCGCGGCCTGGCGGGCGTCGGCGATTTGATAACGACGTGCATTTCGAAGGTCAGTCGAAACCGCAGCGCGGGTGAGCGCATCGGTCGGGGCGCAACCACTGAGGAGGTCATCGCAGGTACGTCGTCGGTCATTGAAGGAATCCCCACGACGCGAAGCGTGCTACAGCTCGCGGCGCGACACGACGTGGAAATGCCGATCGTGTCGGGCATGGCGTCGGTGCTCTTTGAGGGGCGGCGACCGGCGGACGCCATCGAAGAACTGATGACCCGCCCGCTGCACGGTGAATAGCCGCCAGTAGGGTACGTGCTTGCGTACGATTTATGAATACCCGATTGTCCCGAGGCTACCCCATAAGCAATCCATTAGCGCCGATACAGGTATGGCGTCCCCCGATTTTTCGTGGTGTCCCCCGATTTTGCCCCCCGATTTTGCCCTATGGTGCCCCCTGGATTTGTCGATTTTGATCGCGTCTCTTGACCAGTTCCCACCCTGTTGCTACGGTCTGGGAATGCAGCATCATGTTTCTCGGCTCTCATCGTGCAAAGGATACTCGTGGTGCACACCAAACGATTCGAGCTTGCACTTGACCGGCTCCATCCAGGTGACTGGGAACGCTTT
>CAZJTP010000054.1:0-22583 GCA_964548955.1 uncultured Phycisphaeraceae bacterium | reverse complement strand
GAATGCGATGTGGCCGAGGTCTGTACCGGCTCATCGCCTGACTGCCCGGCTGACGGATACGCCGGCAGCGGCGTCGAATGCCGCGCCCAAGACGGCGAATGCGATGTGGCCGAGGTCTGTACCGGCTCATCGCCTGACTGCCCGGCTGACGAGGTGAAGGATCCTGGCACGGTGTGCCGTCCCTCGACGGGCCCGTGCGACCCGGAGGAAGTCTGTGACGGCACGTCGAAGGCGTGCCCGGGTAATGTGGCGGCCATCACGGATTGCATCCACGGTGATGGGTGCTGTCCCGCCGGCTGTAACGCCAACAACGATAACGATTGCCCACCCGTGTGTGGTAACAACATCGTTGAGCCCGGCGAAACATGTGACGGGACGGACGATCAGGCTTGCCCGGGAGAGTGCCAACTGAATTGCACATGCCCGGGGGGCGATATTCCGACGGTTTCCCAGTGGGGCCTGATCATCATGACGCTGCTGCTGCTTGTCGGTGGAAGGATCTACTTTGGCCGGCGCTTCGCCGCCAGACGCACCGGGTAGCGGCGGTTCACGCACAAGTACATTACGGCTAGGCGCGACAGCCGCTCGCGCAAAGAGTGGTGTGCCTGGGTAGAGTGCGGGCACATCAGTCTCTTTATTCTCGGATGTCATAATCACGGTTCGGCCGCTGGCTGTGTATTGCTTGCGCAAGTCATTGGCGGCATCGTCTGCCGCGCGGTAACCTCCATGCTGATTGACGCACCGGGGCCGGTCTGACCGCATCGCGGTGAATCGGTTCAGCGTGAGGGCAGTTAATGAGCAAGCGGAGCCGGAAAACAGACAAACCAAGAGCCAAGTCGTCGGGTCGGGCCGGCGGCGAGGGCCTGGCCGATGGCACTGCGCGCACCGCCCGAAAGGGGAAATTGCGTTCCTGGTATGAAGCCAACCGGTCTGATCTGCGGTTTCTTCTGATCTTCGGCCTGTGCCTTATGTTGTATTACCTTCTGACATTGACTCCTCCGATCAAGGAGGGATTTTTCCCCTCGTATTTGCGTTTGAACGCCAGAGTATCCGCTGCGATTCTGGGTGCGTTCGGCGAGGATGTGAGTGTCGAGGATCGGTCGATCATTTCGGTGAAGGGGCCGAGCATCGAGATCGAGCGGGGTTGCGACGCCGTCGAGCCCTCGGCGTTGTTTGTATCGGCGGTGATGGCCTCACCGGTGCCTTTTCTGTCGAGGCTGGCGGCTGCGGGGGTCGGCACGGTGCTCTTGATGTTGCTGAACCTCGTTCGGATCGTGACGTTGTATCTGTTTCGCGTTTATTACCCATCGGCGTTCGAGGCGATGCACCTGGACGTGTGGCAGGCGCTATTCATTCTTTTTGCGCTGTTTCTCTGGGCGATGTGGGCTTCGCGGGCGGCTCGGAAACGGGCCGTACAATCGGATGCTTCCACCTAAACGGCTTGGACGATTCTTCCTTCTTGCGGCGGTTGTCTATGCCGTGTTGATGGCACCATGGCCTGGACTGGAGCGCGGCTACGCGTATTTGTTTCGGACGACGGGTAACGTGGTTTTCGCTCGTTTCTGGTTTTGGCCGGACGCGGGCGTCCGTTTCCTGAATCTCAAATCGCTTGTGCCGGGCGATCTCGCCCCGGGGACGCCGACGATCGAGGCTACGGGGACGTTCGACACGCTGATGGAGTTGCGAAACCGCGGGGCGCCGCAGATCGGCTATCTGCGTACGAGCAGCCGGTACGTCGGCTACGGGCCGGCGGTTGTCGTGATCGCGTTGGTGCTTGCAACCCCGATCCCGTGGTCGCGTCGGTGGTGGGCGCTTTTCTGGGGTATGGTTTGGATTCACATCTTTATCGTTTTGCGTGTCACGTTGACGCTGACTGCGAACGGTTTCGCCGCGGACAAGAAGTACGCGCTGTTTCATCCGAGCCCGCTGTGGTCCGATGTATTGGCTCGGGTGGAAAGCCTTCTTTCGGATGATCCAACCGTTTCGTTTGTGGTTCCGGCCGTCATCTGGTTTCTTGTTGCATTGCGTCGGAGTGATCGGTCACGGAGAGAATGCGGGGTGGGTGAACGGCAGGCTGGTAAGGGCTGAACCGGCGATTGACTCCCAAGCGAGGGGCTTGCTATGCTGGTTTACTGATCGTAGTGCGGCAGTCTGATGAAGAAAGATCGAGGTAGAAAGGCGAGCAAGACGAAGCCGGCCCGGCGCAAGACGGGGCGTAGTGCAAGGATTTGGATTGCAGGCGTGGTTGTGGTTGCGGCGGTCGGTGCGGCCTGTGTTTGGACGGTCTTGAAGTTGCGGTCGATCGCTTCCTTTCCCGCGTTGCTGGTGACCGGAGCGGCTGCTGGTTTCAACGCGTTGGTGATTACGCTGGACACGACGCGCGCGGATCACCTGGTTTGCTACGGGTATGAAGGTGCTGCGACGCCGCTTCTCGGCCGACGGAACGGTCGGGCAACTTGATCCTAAAGACATGATGCCGACGTGGGAGCTGATTCGCCGGACCAAGATGTTGATGAACGCCAAGAAGTACGATCAGGCGTTGGTGATGGCGCAAGATGCGCCGGCGGGATCGCAGTGTGCTGTACCAAGTGGGTGAGATCTATGCGCTGACGAATCGCCTGGCGGAAGCTGAGGAGGCCTTGCGGGCGTACATGGAAATCAGGCCAAGCTCAAGCGTCTGCGCCTTGTTAGCGTGATGGCCCAGCAGTGCAAGAAGCGCATCCGAGAGCTGATGTCCAAAAATTGGCACTCTGACAATGCCGCCCCGTAGTGTGCGGCCGATCTTCAATGAGCGCAGGGCTCCCGGACATACACATCGCGACCCGACTTCGAAAGCAACAAGGGGAATACGATATCGCTCAAGCAGCAGGGCACCATCACCGCCACGATCACAAAGATAAACACCTTCCCAAGCATGTCGATCCAGGTAATCATTCCCAGCGGCCCGACCATATAGAATATGCTCGCCATGGTGGAGACCAGTACGTGCAGTGAGTGGGAGATGATCGTGCTTCGACTGACGCTGCCAGCCGCGGCGATTCCCACAAGCACGCCCACCACCGCAAAGGGCAGCACGAGCATGGGGTGCTCCCAGGCGCAGATGTGCAGGGGAGTGTGGATACCGAGGATCAACAGGGACACGTGCGGAAAGGCTATGTCGCTGAGGCCGCACACGCCGATCGCCCCGACGAGCCCGATGACGATAGCCTTGCCCACACTCCGCTCATAGCGACAAAACATGGCGGCGGTGGCCGCGGCGGAGAATAGCATGTGCGCGGGGTGGAACAGGTGGAAAAACAGCCTGGCGGGATCGGAGGCGTGGTCGTGCCCCTGTTCGTGGGTGTGTTCGACGGTGACTTCCGCCACTTGATCTGAGAAGCCGACGATGCAGATCGTGCCGGCGACGATCAATCCGATGGCCACCGCCGACACCGAAAAAGGGATGTGCTCCCGGAGCTCCACGAGGATTGCCAACGAGCCGGTCCGATGGCCGTTCGCGCTGGTGCGGTGACGACGTTGCCCGTTGTTGTGATCATGGTTGTGTGCGTCGTGTTGATCAGGCACGGCCTTTTACCTCCTTTGACAGAGCGGCTCGACGGGCCGAAGCGGCCAATCCGCCGGATTGAGGATTATTATCATTCCCGCAGTTAACGTAAATCGCCGTTTCGACGACTTGGGCTAAGGGTGGTATGGGCATACACCAGCTTACCCGTGGTGTTTCCTCCAAAGCACGGGTCCGCCATGGCGAATCCATGCCACGCGCTATGGGCTGACCGTTGCCGTGATCGTACTTCATTGGTGAGGTATAATCTAGCGGTTGGTGTGGCATCAGACCCTGTGGGAGTTTATTGACCATGTCCGCATCGGTTCGACTCAAAGAGCTTCTGTATGACAATACAATGTCTTCCGCGCCACAGCTTGTAGTACGCGAGCGGGAGGGGCGGGTTCGATGTTTGGCGTGCGGGCACCGGTGTTCGGTCCTGCCGGGCCATAGCGGGGTCTGTCACGTTCGGTTTAACGCGGAGGGCGAGCTACGGGTCCCTTCAGGGTACGTCGCAGGTGTGGCTATCGATCCGATCGAGAAGAAGCCGTTCTATCACGCCTATCCGTCGCGCGATGCCTTGTCGTTCGGGATGCTCGGGTGCTGTTTACACTGCCCTTTCTGCCAGAACTGGGTGACCAGCCAGACCCTGCGCAACGACGCCGCGGTATCTCGGCCGAGCTTCTGCACGCCGGAGGCGCTGGTTCAAGCCGCGGTCAAGCAGCATGTTGGGGTCATGGTCAGCACGTACAATGAGCCGCTGATCACGGCGGACTGGGCGGTCGAGATTTTCAAGCTCGCCACCGCTGAGGGGATTGTCTGCGGATTTGTCAGCAACGGTCACGGCACTCCGGAGGTGCTGGAGTTCATCCGCCCGCATGTCAGCCTGATCAACATCGACCTCAAGAGCTTCAGCGATCGCAATTACCGCAGGTTGGGCGGGGTGCGTCAGAACGTGCTCGATACAATCCGGCTGGCCAAGCAGATGGATTTCTGGGTCGAGGTGGTGACACTGGTCGTGCCCGGTTTCAACGATAGCGATGATGAGCTTGAGCAGATCGCTGATTATGTCGCCGGCGTCTCTTGTGACATTCCGTGGCACGTGACGGCGTTTCATCCGGACTACAAGATGACCGATCCGCCGCGCACGCCGACCAGCACGCTGATCCGCGCGTACGACATCGGCAAAGCCGCAGGTCTGAAACACGTGTATCCGGGGAACACCCCCGGCGGGGTGGGCAAGCGCGAGAACACGTATTGTCCCTCGTGCGAGAGGCTGCTGATTCGTCGCCGCGGATTCATCGTGGAAGAGAACAAGATGAAGGGCGGAGCGTGCCCGCACTGCAAGGAGAAGATCGCCGGCGTGTGGGAGGACAACCCGCCGTCGTGCACCCAAGGCTCCGGAATCCCGCTCCCGGTGATCATCTCCGAAGGACCCTGCGGGTGAAACGGGGTATCCGGTGCGTCCTCAATCCACGTCGTGCGCAGCGAGGAACATCGCCTTACTTAGAGCGTCAAAGAATTGCTGGTACGGTTCCGGGTCTTCAACGGCACGCAAGTTGTACTGTGCGTTGGCCCGAACAAGCATCTGCGTTTCGCCTCGCGGTCGAACGGAAACCGTCATACGCATGCGATACCGGTCGAGCTTCGTCGCGCTTACCGTGCCGAGAACATCGTCAGCGTCGTCGATGACGAATCCTAGGTCCTGCAAAGTAGCCATGATCGTTCGAAGCGTCGTCCGTTTGTCCGTTGTGTCAAAGACGCGCGTCTGGATGCTGCGGAGCCTTACCTGACTCTGGTCCGCTGCCAAAAGCTGCGCTCTGGATGACCGACAGGCGGGCACACCGATGACAAGAATAGATAAGACTGCGGCCATACGCCAAGCAAGCATCATATCTTATGCGCCTCCAAGAAGACTGCCTTGGAGAGTTTGTCGAAGAACTCTTGATACATTTCGGGGTCGTCCAACTGCTCTAGGAGGGAAATCTGCCCTCTGTCGTTCCATACGATTCGCTGAAAGGTCACGCGAACAGCTACCTCATTGCCCACCGGTCGCGTGACGACGGAGACTCTCAGCTTCTGGTTGCGGTCAATCGGAATGTTGGCCCTGAACAAGACCGCAAAGGCGATCTTCGCGGCCACCTGTCCTCCCTCGACAGCGGGACGGTCCTTGGACGCCACGATCAGCCCGACGTCGGACTCGCTTCCATCAATTGTGAACCCAAGGTCCTGAAGCAGGCCCGCCGAAGCGGCCAGAATCCGCGATTCGTCTGACGTAATGAACCGGCGCGTGCTCCGCTGGCGAAACTCCAGCGTCTGCGGACGCATCGCTAGGGCACCCTTGGGGATGCGAGCGGCACACCCCCCGAGCGACGGGATGGTTAACGCCACGCATACGCTCAACATCGCCGGACTGACTCGGGCAGTTGTTATCATCATGACCCTGCGCAGTTGTGCAACACACCTAAGATCGAGAGTCCGCGCGGGGATGATGCCCGCCGGTCGCTTTTCCTGTAGAATCACACACGATTATTTAGAACCGAGACGCGTGATAGGCAAAGTCTCGGACCTTCTTGTTCTCGTCAAACTTGATGATGATCGTGAGCGTGCGCTGGCTCTTCGACGCGGCCCCTGCACGGGCGCCGAGACCCAGGCCACCTCCTCCAGCGCCGCTCCGTCCGAAACCGCCGCCGACACCAATAATAGACCAGCCGCTTTCCGACGCGACAACGTCCGTGGCAAAACGGTCATATACCCAGACCTCGCGTCCGGACTCGTCCGTTGAGACGACGTTCGGACTTCCGAGGACTTCAAGGACCCCAGCGCCGCTCATGCCTTTTCGGATTTCCCGTTGCACCACGCCTACTGTGAGCCGCTTGGCGTCTTGCGCGGTCCGTACTTGCTTGGTGTGGTAGCTCGCCCCACAGCCTGAGGCGACAAGTATTGCCAGGAATGCGGCTCCCACTCCCATTGGTGCAAATCCTTGCTTCATGGGGCTGTAGTCTACCGTCAGCGAGCGATGTGTCAATGTGGTCATTTGGGGAAACCGGTAGCCCGATGCAACGTCCACTTCGCGCCTGCGTTCTGAGGGGGAATCTCCGGGCGGTGTCCGGAGTGCGGGCTCGAATTATGAGCGCCGGTGGCCGATGATTCCGTATTGGCGGGGCCCGATTCTTGACCGTGCGGGGGCGCGGACATACGGTACCGGGTTTGCTAGGACAATCAGGCGTCGAGGGACGGTGTGGGCGTCTCGGCCCGCGCATCGGCGCGAGGCGCGGTCGTCCACGGCAGGGTATTCAGATCAAAACGGAGTGATCCACTATGGCAGTGCGAGTTGGAATCAACGGATTCGGCAGGATCGGGCGGTTAGTCTTTCGCGTGATGGCCGAGCGGCAACAGGAGTTCGAGGTAGCGGCCATCAACGACCTCAGCGACACCAAGATGCTGAAACAGTTGCTCAAGTATGACTCGGTGCACGGGCGGTTCCCCGGTACGGTCGAAGCCACGGACAACGCTCTGATCGTCAACGGGCGTGAGATCAAGGTGCTCAGTGAGCGGGCGCCGGCGAAGCTGCCGTGGGCGCAGCTCGGCGTAACGGTTGCCCTTGAATCAACCGGCGTGTTCGCGAAACGGGAGAGTGAGAAGGGCGGGTACGGCGATCACCTAAAGGCCGGGGCGAAGAAGGTGATTCTAAGCGCTCCTGCGAAGGACGATCCCGATCTGATGATCGTGCTCGGGGTCAATGATGACAAGCTCAACGCGGGGCACACGTGCATCTCGAACGCCAGTTGCACGACGAACTGCCTGGCTCCGGTGGCCAAGGTGCTCCATGAGTCCTTCGGCATGATCGAGGGGCTCATGACCACGATTCATGCGTACACGAACGACCAGCGTGTTTCCGACATGATTCACAGCGACCCGCGTCGGGCCCGGGCAGCGGCGGTGAACATCATCCCGACGACTACGGGCGCCGCTCGCGCGGTTGGGAAGGTCATTCCCGACCTGGCCGGCAAACTGAACGGATTCGCCATCCGCGTCCCGGTAGTGAACGGCTCGGTGGTCGACCTGGTGGCGACGCTCAAGAAGCCGGTCACGGCTGAGGAGGTAAACGCAGCCCTGAAGAACGCGGCTGAGGGTAAGCTAAAGGGCATCTTGGAGTACTGCGAGGATCCGCTGGTCAGCTCCGACATCATCGGGAACCCGCACAGCTCCATCGTCGACGCCCTTAGCACGATGACGATGCCCGCTGCCGGCGGGAACATGGTGAAAGTCATTTCGTGGTATGACAACGAGTGGGGCTACTCGATGCGAACGGCGGACCTGATCGCCAAGGTAGCCAACATGTGACCAGACAGTGATGAACTTGCCATGCGACAAACCGGACGAACCGCAGACTGTAGCCTGCGCGGATTGATCGCGCGGGTGGAGACCCGCGGCTCGCTACTTGGACGCGTTTTCGAGTTCTACCATGAAAAAGACCGTTGAAGATATTGATGTTCGCGGGAAGCGTGTGCTGATTCGGCTCGATCTGAACGTGCCGCTCGACGATGCGCGACGGATCACGGACGACCGGCGGATACGCGGCGCGTTACCGACGGTGAAGCGTGTGATGGACGGCGGCGGGCGGATCATTCTTATGAGCCATCTTGGCAGGCCCAAGGGCGGGCCGGATGATCGCACCAAGTTATCGCTGGCTCCGGTCGCGAACCGGTTTGGTGAGCTGCTCGGCAAGCCGGTCCGGTTGGTGAGCGACTGTACGGGCAGTGCGCCGAGGGAGGCGGTGGCCCAGATGAGCAACGGGGACGTCTGCGTTTTGGAGAATCTGCGGTTTCACACAGCCGAGACGATCAAGGACAAGAATGCGGCGGAAGATACTTCGCTGCGTGAGCAGAAAGAGGCCTTCGCGCGCCAGCTCGCCGATCTTGCGGACGTGTATGTGAACGATGCGTTCGGCACATGTCACCGCGACAATGCGAGCATGTTGACCGTGCCGCAGTTGATGGAAGGGAAGCCGCGCGTTGTTGGATATCTTGTCCAAAAAGAGTTGAAGTTCCTGGGTGAGGCGGTGTCGGATCCGGCCCGGCCTTTCGTGTGCGTGCTGGGTGGGGCAAAGGTATCGGACAAGCTCGGGGTGATCCGATCGCTGCTGACAAGATGTGACACGATCCTGATAGGCGGGGCGATGGCGTATACGTTCCTCGCGGCTGAGGGGACCGAAGTGGGCAAGAGTCTGGTGGAGCCCGATCTGTTCGAGACCGCGCGGAACTTGCGCAAGGAAGCGGGCGACAGGCTCAGGCTGCCGGTCGACTCCGTGGTCGCAGCCGAGATCAAGGAACGCGTAGCTACGCAGGTGAGCGAGGGACCGATACCGGCCGGTCAGATGGGACTGGACATCGGTCCGAAGACGATCGCGGGTTTTAGGGACGTGATTGCGACGGCGAAGACCGTAGTGTGGAATGGGCCGATGGGTGTGTTCGAGACGCCGCCTTTTGACGCGGGTACAATGGCCGTCGCCGAGGTAATGGCCGACGCCACGCGGCGCGGCGCGGTTACGATCATCGGCGGAGGCGATAGCGCCGCCGCGGTCGACAAGGCCGGTGTGGCTGATCGGATGACACATATCTCGACTGGCGGCGGCGCCTCGCTGGAGTTTCTCGAGGGAAAGCCGTTCGCCGCGATCGAGGTCCTGGACGACGCGTAGTGGAAGGCAGTACGGTCATTAGATCACGGTCCTCGCCATCTTCAGCTTTTGCGCTTGCGAGTCACGGGATTCGCATGGCGCCGTCAGTGTTGTCGGCGGATTTTGCACGGCTCTATGAGCAGGTGGCGGCCGTCGAGTCGGCTGGGGCTGAGATACTTCATCTCGACGTGATGGACGGGCATTTCGTCCCGAACATCAGCTTCGGCGTGCCGGTGATCGAGTCGCTGCGCAAGTGCTCGAAGATGTTCTTCGACGCGCACCTGATGATCACGGAGCCGAAGCGATACGCGGAGGCGTTCGTCAAGGCCGGCTGCGATCACATCACGTTCCATACGGAAGTGACGCAGGAGCCGGATGCGGTTGTCGAGCACATCCGCGGCCTTGGCGCTTCGGTGGGCGTATGCCTCAATCCGACTACGCCGATCAGCGCAATTGAGTCGATCCTAGATTCGGTGGATCTGGTTCTGGTGATGAGCGTGTGGCCCGGATTCGGCGGCCAGTCGTTCATAAGCGACGTGCTGCCGAAAGTAACGGAGCTTCACAAGCGCTTGGCGGAGCATCAGCGTCTGGAGATTGACGGCGGGATCGATCCTGCAACGATTGGGGCGGCGGCGGCGGCGGGAGCGGATACCTTTGTTGCGGGATCAGCCATTTTCGGCACGCCCGATCCTGTTGCAGCCATGCTAAAGCTGCATCGGTTAGCTGTCGAAGCCGTCGGGAACCAAGCCGGGGGTTGACGGCGGCGCCGTTTGGCGCTTGGATGTGCATGAGAAGGGGAACGATGAACACACTGGTGTTGATACCGTGGGCTGAGACGGCGTGGAGTGCGGCGGGCCGCATCGCCGGTCGTACGCCGTTGCCTCTGACGGATGCGGGACGGTCGCAGGCCCGCGCCTGGGCGGATCAGATGGTGTCGCTCAGTGTCGATGTCGTTTATTCCAGCGACGAGCAGACATCGGTCGAGACCGCACGGATCGTTGCGGCCCGGACCGGTGCCCAGCGCAAGACGGTCGCGGAGTTGACCGAGATCAACGTCGGATTGTGGAACGGCCTGACAACCGAGGAGCTGAAACGGCGGTACCCCAAGAGCTTCAAGAAGTGGCGCAGCGATCCGTCAAGCGTGTGTCCGCCGGAAGGTGAAGATACGGAGGAGGCCTATCAACGAGTCCGCATGGTACTGGAGAGCTTGACGCACAAATTGGAAGGGAGTTGCGTGGGCGTCGTTCTCGGGCCGCTAGCGTTCGTCCTGGTCCGGTGCTGGATCGAATCGGTGGAACTTGCCAAGGCGCACACGATGGCCCGCGATGAGCCGTTGTGCTATGAGTTGCCGGAGCCTGGTGCGGCGGGGGGCAAGGCTGTGGCGCTTTTGGAAGCGTCTGATGAGGTGAAAGCGCGGGCGGCGGTCGAATCCGGCGGCGAACGATAGGTGATAATCATGGCACAGGAGAAGGTGGGCGTTCCCGCGGGTCTGTGGAGCCGTTGCGAGAGCTGCGGGCATATGCTGTATGAGAAGGAGGTGGCTGAGGCGTTGTACGTGTGCCCCGAGTGCGGCCATCACCGTCGGATTGAGGCTCGAACACGTATCGAACAGCTTGTCGATCCGGGCACGTTTGAGGAGTTCGACGCGGATCTTCGCTCCACGGACCCGTTGAAGTTCAAGGATCGGATGCCTTACAAGGACCGCCTTAAGCGCGAGCGTGGCAAGACGGGTGAGCCTGACGCCATAGTCGTCGGGCGTGCGTTTATCCGCGGGCGCGCAGTGATCCTCGGCGCTATGAATCCGAGCTTCATCATGGCGTCGATGGGAGCGGTCGTCGGTGAGAAGGTGACCCGGGCCATCGAGCGGGCGATCGAGGAGAATCTGCCGTTGGTGATGGTGACAACCTCAGGCGGGGCGCGGATGCAGGAGGGGATGGTGTCGCTGGTGCAGATGGCGAAGACTGCCGCGGCGGTGGCGCGTTTGGATGAGGCCGGTGGTCTGTACGTCGTCGTGGCTACGGATCCGACGACGGCCGGAGTCGCCGCCAGCTTCGCCAGTCTCGGTGACGTCATCCTGGCGGAACCCAAAGCGATGATCGGGTTCGCGGGTCCGCGGGTCATCTCGAACACGATCAACGCCGAACTGCCCGAAGGTTTCCAACGGGCTGAGTTCATGCAGGAGCACGGGTTCGTGGACCGTATCGTTCCCAGGTCCGAGCTTCGCCGGGAGATTGCCCGGATCATCGACTATTGCGGCAAGTAGTGATCCATTCCCAGCGGTCAGCATTCGGCGATGAATGTACACGCATTCGGATTGAGCGAAGGTCGTCTGAGCGCTGAGAGAATCCCGAAAGTATTCCTTTGCTTTGAACCGATGAATCGTGTAGAAAGTGATCCGCTGTCAGCCATCAGTGGTCAACCACAAACGGTTAGCGATAGACGATTGAACGGTCGATTTTTGGGCTGAGGGTTCCGGGCGCAGATCGTTCCTTTTTATGCGCGGCGATGGCGCGTTGGAAGGCGGCGGTTTCCCTACGGGCTTATGAACCAGCGAACACGGATGTTCAAAATGCTAGTGTGCCTGGTCGGAGCCATGACGGGCACGTCGGCGTTGCTTGGTTGGATCGATCCCTCTCCGGCGATCCGCGCAGAGGCACCTCCGCTCGAGACGGTGCTTCGTCAGGCCCGGTCGCTTGTAACCGCGGACGTCGTCATTCGTGAGGCTCAATGGCGTAAGATCGAGATACTCGCGGGCCCCGCATCGGCTGGTTCCGCGGCATATCTGACGGCGACCGCCTATCATTCGACGTACCATTTTCACGTTGATCTTGAGGGCCGACCGACCCGCGCATCCGGTTGGTCATACCAGCACTCTTTCGACGAACAGCCGCGCGCGGTGAGAGTCCAGGTCGCTTGTTGGAAGCCACACCAACCGATGTCGCGTGCTCAGTGGCAATCGGTCCGGGCGCTAATCGCGGAGTTGCGTGAGGCGATTGCGACGCAAGGCATGGATTTGCCCGTGTGTTTGGAGCAGGAGTGGGCGGAGGTCTACGGCCTCGAGGCGGGCACGTCCCTTCAGATTACGCCCTTGGAACACTTCTAGAGCTGACATCGCGCAACGTTCGTCAGCACCACGTCATGTATGAATGCGCGTTTTTGCTGCCATGCATTGTGCCGCCGGTTGGTGAAGCACGATTTTCCGTAGCGTTCCGAATCTGGTGTAGCAAAACCGTCGGTCTGGCCTCAGGGCGCAGCCGCGTCAAGAGGAGCGGCAACTCGCCACGTTACCGTTCCGTGTCTGCGGAGATCCGACTGAGCACCATGGTTACCGCGTAAGTGTCGCTCGACTCGGCATCGTCCTGCTCTGCGAACAACGCAACGACACGATCCAAGAGCCGGTTGACCTTAGCGAGTCCGCCTTTGGTCAGCCTCGAGCTGCACCGGCGGATCATCAGGCTTCGGAGTGGACCCTCGAGGGTCAAGTCTCCACGTTCAACTCCCGCGTGGTGATCGCGCCCCGCCAGTCGAAGAAGCGTGTCGCAAGAGCGACATATAGCCTCCTTGTAGGCACGAGATGTTTGTTTTCGATCGACGATTAACCGAGGCGCGATCAGCCTGTATACAGCCTCGCTACGTCGGTTCACCTTCCGGTTTGAATGGTGTACGACCAGACCGACATCGATTAATGCTTGGACATGGTAATAAAGGGATTCCGGCTTGCGTTCTAACCGCGCTGCAAGCTGCCGTACTGTACTCGGGCCGTGGGCTGAGAGGGCCTCCGCAATCCGGCAGCGCACGGGCGAACCGAGGGCACCAAGCTGCTCCGGCCGCCTCAAAACATATGTCTTGCGGCGTGTGCTCATTGGATTCAGCGTACGCAAGTAATAGAATATTTCAAGATTTTTTATTAGGAAATATTCATTTTCTGAAGCATACTATCTGCCTGCGGCGTCCTGCGTGTGTGGCTCAACGGATGTAGGTCCTTAAATGGTAGAAATGTCCAAGCTTAATCTCATACAACTACCGTGGAGTACAAACCGATGAAGCGACTCGATCGAGAGATATCAACCCTGGTCGCGCTGATCTTATTGTTTGTTCCGACGCTTGGAGCGGCAAGCGAGGGAGCAGAAGAGTTCGTCAAACGGGGCGATGACCTGTTCCGACAAGGCCACTTTGCCGAGGCGGAGAAGGAGTACAAGGCTGCGTTGGCCGGTGACGCCGTGAACCGCCAGGCCACGCTCCGGTTGGGTGAGATTGCCCTGCTGGGCAACCGATTTAAGGAAGCTGAGCAACACCTCGAGCGGGCCGTGAAGCTTAGTCCGGACGATGACCGCCCAAATTCCCTCTTGGCGGAGGTTTACTACCGCCAGGACGACTTCCCACGAGCCGAGCGGTTGTTCCGCGAGACCGGCAAACAGGCTGTCGCAGACAAGCTAGCAAGCTTCAAGGAGCAGATGCTCTACAAAATAGTCGGTGATGCTGACACGACCCAAGTGAAATTTGTACAGACCGACCCTCTCCCCATCGTCCGCGCGCGTGTGAACAACGGGGATGAGATCTACCTGCTCATCGACACCGGGGCGGCGACGTTGTTTCTCGATCTGGAGTACGCCGATAGTCTCGGGGTTCCGCGATTTGGCTCGACGGAGGGCACGTTTGCGGGTGGTAAGAAGGCAACCGTTTACCATGGGAAGATCGAGTCCATTCGACTTGGAGAGTTCGAGATAAGAAACGTTCCGGTGGTCCTAAAGCCGACACGCCAGTTGCCGTTTGCAGCAGGTGGTGAACGCATTAGTGGTATCATCGGTACAGCGCTCTTATATCATTTCTTGTCAACACTTGATTATCCCAACGAACAGCTCATCCTCCGGCGCAGAACCAACAAGGTTCTGACCGACTTCGATAGGGAAGCGAAGTCACAGCAGGCCCACGTGATTCCGTTTTGGATGGCGGGAACGCATTTCATGGTGGCCTGGGGGCGGGTGAACGACTCCGAGCCGTCTCTGTTCTTCGCTGACACCGGCCTGGCGGGTGGTGGGTTCCTGTGTCCGGAGTCCACGATCAAGGCGGCCGGTATTGACCTGACTGGTTTACCTTCCTTCCAGGGTATGGGTGGTGGTGGACCCGTCACGGTTACGCCGTTCACGGTTAAGGAGCTGTCGCTTGGCGATGCAAAGCGGCAGAACGTGACCGGCATGTTTGGCGCTTTCCCTCCGTCGTCGGAATACAGCCACGGCTTTCGCATCGGTGGGATTATCTCACATGGATTCTTCAAACCGTATGCGCTGACGTTCGATTTTGACCGGATGCGACTCTATCTGACACCCGGAAAGTAACGGTATCGCCGCGAACTGACGCAATCGCCGTCCCGAGCCCGCAGGCGGTCTCACGAATCCAGCCAGGTGCATGCAACGCGATGCCTTGGCATCGACCGACGCTCCGACCGGTCGTCCGCGCCTGATCAGACCTGAATCCATTACTGGTTGTTACCCTGTGGTTGGGCTATGCCCTTATGTAGTAAAGCCGATTATAATGATGGGGGAATCAGGAACACCAAACGGCAAGTATCGAGTTAAGAAAGACGCCGGGGATTCGGACATCCTATGCCGTACAAGAGCATGAGTCTGGAGGAGTTCGCCAAACACGTGGCCATGGACGTGCGTGATGTGCGCCGCCTGGCCGACCGCGGCAAGCTCCCAGGGCACAAGGTCGGTGGTCAATGGCGTTTCAACCGTGCCCGTGTGACCGAGTGGCTCCAGCAGGAGATGCACACACTTGGTGAGGAGAGGCTCATTGCACTCGAAGGCTCGATGAGCGGGGCGACCTGTGAAGACGTAGACGACGCGGGAATGGTGGTGACTGATCTGATCGGCCTGGATGGCGTCGATGTGGCGTTGGCGGCCAGGACGAGGCCCTCGGTGCTGCGGGAGTTGGTGAAATTGGCCGACCGCACCGGATTACTGTATGACGCGGAGGGCCTGCTGGAGGCTGTTGAGCAGCGTGAGTCGCTCTGCTCCACGGCCCTTCCCAACGGCGTGGCCATTCCGCACCCGAGACAGCCGATGCCTTACGTGTCGGCGGAGCCGTTGATCTGTGCGGCTCGTCTTTCCGGCAGCATTGCCTTCGGCGCTCGGGGACAGGAGCTTACCCGGCTGTTTTTCCTGATCTGCTGTCACACCGACCGCTATCACCTGTGCGTGCTGGCCCGTTTGATGCGCATCCTTGACGATGGGACGATCGACCTGCTGCTCCAGGCTGAGACCCGGGAGAAACTGCTCGAAATCCTGATCGCCAAGGAAAAGCAGGTCATCTCCCAGACGAAGTAACGCCAACCCACGCCGCTTGGACCCCATTTCAGTATTGCGTCGAAAGTTGGTGGAAACCGTTGGCCATCACCACGCCCACGCCCACAACCACCTGAACCTGGCGTGACCTGCCCTCTTTCGAATGGCCATGTCCCTCCATGCAGCCGCCGTAAAATTGCCGTTTCTCAGGATATGATGGTCGATGGCGCCGTGCAAGCTACTTTTACGAAAGTGCGCCGTGGCAAGGCGCTGGTCTTCAGCGGGTACGAATCCCGCCCGGTATGGCTATGAGGAAGGGTGGGTGGCCGTCATTCCGGAGCCGTCGACGCTGATCCTGGCGGCCTTTGCCGCGTGCATCATCGGCTCACGTCGATCGCGTAATTTGCGATAGCTTAATGTGCGACACGGGCTGGACGGGCCCTGACCATATGCCCGGCTCTGGCCTCATGGCACGCACACGCCTCACCCACTTCGATGACACGTGTTTGCCCCATTCTTCACCACAGGTGAAGGGTGGGGAACCAAGACGCAATACGAATCCCAACAGTAAGCTGCACTTCTGATCAGAACCGCGACTGTCAAGGAGCGGACACGCAGCACGCGAGAAGTTACCTCGGATTGCCAGGCATCGGACGACAGAGCGCACTTTTCTTGATGGGACGCGCATTCGTAGGGCAGGTGGTTCTCCCGGCCACGCCGAGAGGTTCACCTGCCGAGTCATTGTGGCAATTGTAGCGGCCTGCGTCCTCGCAGGCCGTCGCTAGCCTCGGCCGGCGAGACGCCGGCCGCTACGGTTGCTGGCGCGCAACAACGACCTGCCCTACGGGTCGTTCCCGTCCGTCGAACTGTCACGAACCCTTCATCAGGATGCTCAGTCTAATGCACTTTGGTCCACGTGCCGAACGTGAATACTGGGTCGACGGGATCATCGAGCGGAGTGGCCGGTCCGCATCCGCCGTAGCTGTTGCACACCTGGAGGGTTCCATCCACGCTTTCCCAGGTAATCAGGTCACGCTCGGTGCTGATGTTCCCAGTTTGTGTACCCGAGAAGTGTCGACTGAACATCGCTGTCCCGAACACATCGGTGATGGTGTCTCTCAGCGTGTAATCAAACGTCCACGTTGCTGTGTTCGTTACACTGCTGATCCCGAGGCTGAAGCTCGTTATGGTCAGCGTCTGGACATACATCTCCTGAGCTATGCTTGTGGCTTCATATATCGTGGTTTCCACGCCCAGCGGCACTTCCGTCGTGTGAACCGTAACCGTCGCCCCAAGGGCAGCCTCGATGGAGGCCACGTCCAGCGTAAGGTGTGCCACAATGAGGTTGCCTCCAATCCCGAGCATATAGGATTCAGGCTCCGTGTACTGGATCGTCTCAGCGACGTACGGAAGCATTGACTGCGTCGAAAGCCATGATCCTGGAGGTAGTGGGCAGCCCGCCTCATCGACACGGGTACCCGGCTCCGTGTCGGGGCATTGGTCGCACGCGTCGCCCACGCCATCAGTGTCGCTATCGACTTGGTCGGGATTCGCTGCAGTTGGGCAGTTGTCACATCCATCCGCAACGCCATCGCCGTCGGAGTCCGCACCATCGTCGTACCCCGGGCATTCGTCGCAGACGTCGCCCACGTAGTCTTCGTCGGAATCGTATTGGCCCTCGTTGGGATCGTTTGGGCAGTTGTCACACCCGTCCGGGACGCCGTCTCCGTCTGCATCCATCGCGTCATCGAATCCGGGGCACTTGTCTTCATCATCGACAATCCCGTCGCCATCGCTATCGGGCAGACAGGCACGGGCTTCCTCGTCGCAGACCTCGAACGTGCCACAAGGCCTGGTCCCCGCCTGACACATATTGACGTCGGTGTCGCATGTCTCGGTTCCGTTACAGAAGGTACCGTCATCGCAGTCCATGTCTGTGTCACAACGCATGTCGGTGAAAACCAGTTGAAACTCTGCAAGATCCGTAAGGTCGATGTCTTGATCGTCATCAAAGTCGAAGGCAACCAGGCAGGCATCGACACATTCCGGCGCGGGGGGAGCCGGCGTCTGTCCCGGTCCACTGAGGCAGTCCACCAGCCACCTGTGATCGGCAAGCTCGACACCTCCGTTTGTGTTGTAGTCTCCGTTTTCCATCACGTCACATTCATCCGGAACGCCGTTTACGTTGCAGTCGAAGCTGGTGTAGTTCTCGAGGTCGCAGTCGTTCGGGGTGTCATTATTATTGCAGTCGTTGTCATACCCACAGTCGAAGCATCCTTCGTCAGAAACCTCCTCGACGCAAACCCGGTCCCACGCCACGTCACAGCAGTATGGGTCGACTGCGCAGACACAGTTGCGGATGGCCGGATTACTGCACCCGGACATCTGGCTCGACTCACAGCAATCGTGGCCACCAAGGACGTCGCATTCGTCAGGAACGTCGTTGTCGTTACAGTCGCCGCTCGTGCCGCTGGTGATGTCGCATACATCGGCCGTGCCATTATCGTTGCAGTCGCTCACGTAATACGGCGTTTCGTCTACGCCCATGTCAACCCGGCACTGCTGGATACGCTCATCGCCCTCGAAGTCGGTCGCTATATCGGTCGGCACGGCCGAGTTGTCGCCGGCGTTGATGCACGGTGAGCCCATTTGCAGGTGATAGTCGCCATCGACCCAGACATCGTCGTCCGGGTCATCCGGTTTCCCACTGTCGTCCCAGTAGCCGGGATCGGTAAACAGCGGGTCTGTGTCGATGTTGCCGGTGCCGGGGTACACGATTCCATCATTGGGCTCGTTATCCTGGACATCGCTATACGACACCTTGGTGGTCAACTCGTTGCTCCTCCATATCTCATCTCCGCCATCCCAGAATATGCAGTTAGTCACCGTCGGGTCGCTATAATAGTTGTCCATCCCGGCACCGTGGTATTCGGCCGAGTTGCCGCTGAACGTGCAGTTGCTCACCGTCGGGTCACTGTAGCTGTTGTGTATCCCGCCGCCGGAGGAATCGGCCGTGTTCCCACTGAATGTGCAGTTGCTCACCGTCGGGCTGCCGTACCTGTTGTACATCCCACCCCCATCGTATTCGGCCGAGTTTCCACTGAATGTGCAGCCCCTCACCGTCAGGCTGGCGGCGTAGTTGAGCATGCCGCCACCAAGCGCTGCTGAGTTCCCACTGAATGTGCAGTCTGTCACAGTTGAGTCGAAGGACCGGTTGTAGAGTCCACCGCCATAATAATCAGTCGCATTCCCGCTGAACGTACAGTGAATAAATGTCGGGCGGCCAAATATGTTGACTACTGCGCCACCGCCTCGCAGCGCGAGGCACCTCGCTGATGGCGCATAGGCACTCTGACTATCGTCTCCGATGTCATCCGTACTGGCCCAGTTGCCCATGAACGTACAGTGCCTTAAGACTGGTCTGCTCGACTCGTTGTACATTCCACCGCCCATTACGGCTGCCGAGTTTCCGCTGAACAGACAGTGTGTAACAGTCGGGTTGCTGTCATCTTTGTTGTACATCCCGCCGCCGAAGCTGGCCGAGTTGCCGCTGAACGTGCAGTTCGTCACCTGTGGATTACTTTTGTAGCTGTTGCGCATTCCCCCTCCGGAGTTCCCGCTGAATGTGCATTCTGTCACTGTCGGACTGCTGTCGTCATAGTTGTACATCCCACTGCCCTTGTTACCACTGAAGATGCAGTTCATCACCACCGGGTTGCTGTAGGAGTTGTACATCCCACCGCCGTCGTCTGTGGCCAAGTTCCCGCTGAACGTACAGTTGGTCACCGTCGGGCTGATGCAGGAGTCGTTGTACATCCCGCCGCCGTGTACGGCTGAGTTTGCACCGAATGTGCAGTTCGTCACCGTCGGGTTGCTGTAGGAGTTGTTCATCCCTCCGCCGTCTTCGCCGGCTGAGTTCCCGCTGAACTCAGTGTCCGCAACTTTGGGACTGGCTAAGTAGTTGAGCATTCCGCCGCCACCAGACTGCGTGGCACGATTCCCAATGAACGTGCAGCTCGTCACCGTCGGTCTGCTGAAGTACCAGTTGTACATCCCTCCGCCGTCTTTGCCGGCTGAGTTCCCGCTGAACTTGCAGTTCATCACGGTCGGGCTGCCGTTTTCGTTGAGCATCCCACCACCCCGTCCATCTGCTGAGTTTCCTATGAACGTGGAGTCCGTGACCACGGGGCTGCTGGAAAAGTTGTACATCGCGCCGCCGCAATAGCTGGCTGAGTTCCCGCTGAACACACAGTTTGTCACAGTCGGGCTGCTGCTGTCGTTGTTGTACATCCCGCCGCCGTACCTGTGTGTGTATGTGCTGTCGGCATTGCCGCCGGTGATCGTGAAGCCGTCGAGGACGGCCGTCTTGTCCAGGTTCAGACCTCTGGGATGATAGAAGACGCGATAGCTGTTCTCGGCGCGGGTGGGCTCCGTAAGAAGATCAGCAGGATTCCCTACCGGCGCATCATCGCCGGTCAGATCGCCGCTGAGGATCGTTTCATACAACGTGATGTCACGAGCATCGGGGTCGGGTGCACCGCAGCCGGCATAGCCACCGCGAAGGGTGACACCGTTTACGAGCTGGAACGATGCTCCACGATCGCCCGGCGTCACGTTCAGACCTTGATCAGGCCTGTAGGTTCCATCCGCCACGCGGACTTCGGTCACCAGTCCTGCGGACTCCCATGCGTCCGCCAGAGCATCCTGCAGCGTTGTGTATGCGCTGCACCAACTCGTACCATCCTGGGCCGGGCCTGCGGCGTTGACATCCACGTAAAGAACAGATTGCCCGAGCGCAAGGTGTCCCGTCAGCATTGTCACGGCACAGGATAATCGCCAGGCAACAGCCGTCTGTCTTGCGAATCTTCGAGTATGCTGGAGAGGAACCCCCCTTCCATCCCCCCTTGGCAAGGGGGGAAAAAGGGGGGTCGCGCGACACACGAAATCCGAGTTCGTTCTAACGTCGTGAAAAGCCCTGCGATCGGTGTTGTCTCTTTGAATGCGACCACCTGTGGAAATGCGCATACTGCTTCTCCGAGTGACGCGCGAGAGAGAACCCCATCGGCGGAGTGTTGGTCAACTCGTGCTTGCAGCACAGGCCGTGCTCGACGCACCAACCTCCGGCCGCCGGTTGCGGAAGCCGCTTAATGGTGTACCACCAGCCTCCCCTATTATAACACCGAAGAACGCTTGACGGCGGAACGAAATAGAAAAAACTACGGCGGCAAAGTTCGCTTGAACAAAAGGGGCTTCGAGCTGGCGTAGGTATGCATCGGGGTCGCGGCGGAAACGCTGACGCAGCGCGCGGGTGTGGCGGTGTCGGTTCCACCACCAGGGAGAGGATATGCCTGGCCGATGTTGTGCTGGGCCCATTGCTTGTCGAAGTATGGATCGTTGGGGACAAAAAAAAGAGAGAGAGAGAGAGAATGTAGTTCGGCTCGGCGTACGAGTGCCATACGCTTCAGCCGCGGCGCTTCGACGGATATGCGCGGCTCGAGTTCCAGCTTGTATATCCCGTCAAGTGCGGGTACCGGCGCATTCGCCGGCACCCGCTTGCGCCTTCTGACCAAATGTCGCTCGGTCTCGGTTAGAGCGGTCCTATCTTTGAACTCAAGAGCCCGAAGTCGCCCGCTGGTTTCCTGGAAATCCTTGAAGACCGGCGCGATCCACTTAACGCGGTATTCGGAACGCAGCCGGATTCTCAGAGGTCGTCTACCCGTTGTGCAACGTCATGCGCACGATGCACACCCCAGAAAGTCACTTCTACCTTTCTTGCACCTCGACACCCGGCGGTGCCTTGAAAACGAAGCGATCGGGGCTGATCTTCTCGTTGACCTTGATATCAGTGCAGGTCATTGCGGTCATCGGTTTCCCCTCGGGCGTGTGAGTGACCATCTTGATCATCTGGCCGCTATCCTTGTCGTAGCAGATGACGGTCTTCCCCTGGCCCATTTGGGCGCCACCTTTCGGCGTTGCCTCGATCACCCACACGGCGCGACCGTCCAGGGATGAATCAGGGAGAACCTTTAGTTCGGCGGTGTCTCGCCAGACCTTGAAGGGATCCGCGTCCGACTTCTCCATCTTGGTCTTGTAGGCTGACTTCGTCCCCGCCAATTCGGAGACCGTGTACGTGTACGATCCGTCATTAATCAACAGCATGGACGACTCTTGCTTAGTTGTAATACCGCCGACGTTGGTCTCCGTGATGCCCTTAGTCTCGGTGCGCAACAGAAAATCGTCACCCTTGCGAAGCATCTCGGTCATGCCGTTGGTTGTGCTGACCATAGAGAAGCCTTCCTGCTTCATTTCGGTGACCGTCTTGATCTTCGTGCTGAACGAGTTGAGCTTCTCCGACGCCGCGGCGATTTTCTTGCCCACCTCCTCGACGGTCTCGCCTGCGATGGCCGCGCTTACAAAGGTAAGTCCCAGAACGAGGATTCCAATCTGCCAAACTTTCATACTCATCGTAACTCCTCCTTGCACGAATCCGTGCATCGTGTGATTGACCACCGGTACCTGTAGCCCGATTGCGCCCTATTAGCGCCGACGTGTTTCCCACGGTCTTGCCAAGGCACATACACTCCAGCGGCTAGCATACCACATTTCGCTCGACCGGTCATGTGTTGGTGTGTAGCGTACCAGATCTCCACCGGAGCAACACCAGACGTGCCCGGCGTCGACGTCCTTGTGGAACGAATACGGCACGCCTCGAATCGGACTGGCGGTCAGTTCGTCGAAAGTTTCCTTGATCCGATCATGGAGCATGTCCTGGTTCTTCTTGACATGGAGGATGTAGCCCATGTTTGTCAGTTTCGCTCGTAAGTCCTTGTAGAATAAGAGGCTGATTTCGAGTTTGTCACTACATCGGGTTCTCCGGGGCCTTGGAAGGGTGTTTTCCGAGGACTGGCGGGTTGCCCTTGACATTACGCGTGTCGCGTAGCGATTCCAGACGAGTTTCGCCCGTGCGAAATGTCAAGGATTCAGGTTGGTGATGCCCAGAACGGGCGTCGCGGCTGCGGCGAGGAAGAGCATGTCCGGTTAATCGTTGAAATTTGAAGAGAGGGGTTCCTGCTGGGAA
>CAZJTP010000053.1:11305-22596 GCA_964548955.1 uncultured Phycisphaeraceae bacterium | reverse complement strand
ATACGCCCTCGCTCCCGCCGCCTAGCGACGGAAAAAAGGGCAAAAGTCGAGCTAATACCGTGTTTCACAAGCCTAGTATCGCGTTTTGTACACAGTGCGACGATGGTCGTGAACCGGGATTGCCAGGCAGGGAATCCTTTCTTACCCATTCGTGCGAGAAGGGATTCTCGCACGAGCGTTCCTGCTATCACTGGTATCGCAGACTCATGCACAGCGGTTTGAACGAGGATGGATCGAGGTGAGCGTTTCTGCTACCATCCCGACGTTCGGTGTGTGCACCCGGCAGGCGTGCACCTCCGTGCGGGCTAAAGCCCGCGGCTCGGTTAATCGTATATGGGATGACGGAGACACAATGGCTGACAGAAAGCTTCAGATATACATAACCAACGACCCGGTGTACTTGGAGAACGGCTGCACGATCTACTTCCGCGAGGGCGGACCCTGCTGGATCATCGACCCGGGGCTACCGCCGCAGGCCGGGCAAATAGTCCAGCACGTGCGAGAGAAATCGCTGACACCCCAGGCTATTCTGCTGACCCATGGACACGCGGACCACATCGGCGGAGTCGACGAGGTTATTGACAACCTCGGCCCGATTCCTGTTCACATCGGTAAGGAGGAGTCGGCGGCACTGATCGACCCAATGGAGAATCTCTCGGCCCGAATGGGGACCGGCATCTTCACGAAAGTGACCGATCCGCGGGATCTTCCTCCGGGTGAGATGCTCGAGCTCGACAGCAGCCGGTGGGAGATTCTTGACACGTCCGGCCACTCACCCGGCGGGCGGTCGTTCTATTGCGCTGAGTTGGGTATGGTGTTTGCGGGTGACGCTCTTTTTGCCGGGAGTGTCGGGCGCGTCGATTTCCCACATAGTGATGGCGATAAGTTGATGCGCAATATTCACGAGCATCTGATGAGACTTCCCGACGAGACACGGGTGATCTCAGGCCACGGACCGGAAACGACAATCGGGCACGAACGAAGGACGAACCCGTTTGTCATTCACGGCCTTTGACGGGGTAGGAAGCATCTTACAACCGGCTACCGGGCGAACTTACAAATCGATTACATCTTCCGGCGTGACAAAGCCGGTGCCGCTCGGTGCGCGTTCATCGGGCGCAGTAATCCTTGCAAGCATTGATGCCGATTTCAGGATCCGGCCTTCCTGCAGTGAGCCACGGCGCGAGACACGTTGAAACACCTCCGCCAACTCTGCAGCACGATAGGCCCGCTCGAATTGATCGACGCCGCTCCAGGTATCGGCAACGTCCACACGCCGGTGGATCACAAGCCGCGTGATCGCCTCCGCAAGGGCTTGCTCGTCTGTCGGATCGCAGACCAATGCTTCAGCACGTGCGCTATCCAGAATGGATACGATGGGACTTGCAACCAAGCAGGTTGCGATGATCGGCCTGCGGACGGCCAGATACTCGAAGAGCTTGTTGGGTATTTGCAGCTCTCCCCCGTGACCGGATGAACCGGCCAGCATCAACGCGTCGCTCCCTGCCAAGCACGAGAGCGTCTCGGCGTGCGTCTTTCGACCGAGCAACCGAATGTGGTCAGACACACCGACATCGGCCGCCCAATCGAACAGGGACCGCCCCTCGAACTTGTGTGAGCCTATTAGGACCAGGTGAATCTTCCCGGCAAGCTCCGGCATTCGATCCATCACGCGTCGCAGGGCTGCAAACCACACCTTTGGGCTTCGCGGACCGTAGAACTGGCCGGCGTGTGTGAGTACGAAGTGATCGACGGGAGCGATCCGCATCGGCTGGATATCATCGAACCGCTCGCGGTCGAAGGCGTTCAGGATGGTCGTCATTTTGCTTTCAGTGAATGGGCGGCGGCGGCGAAGCTGCGCCGTCATAGTCGGCGTGCAACAGACGATGTGGGTCGCGCTGCGAAGCACGATCCATTCGAGGAAGGCGTCCCATCGCTCCAGGCTCGAAAACCCGAGTCCGCGAAACGGATTGCCTCGCCAGGGATCACGAAAGTCCGCAATCCACGGCAGACGTACATGCCGGCTGAGAAGAAGCGCGATCAGGTGTGCGCTCATGTACGGGGATGTGGAGTAGATCACGTCCGGCCGGCGGCATCTGATGGCATTTAGACCTGCCCGGACCGCCGGACCGATCCAACCGATGCGTGAATCGGGTGTGATGAGCAAACGCGAAATCCACTCGCGAAAACCTCTCTTCTTCCGAGCCGCGGGCTTTAGCCCGCGCGGATGTTCGGGCGTTTTCTGACCGACTGGAAAGTCGGTCCCACAGGGTATGACATTGGCCCCACGCATTTTTTGGGGTGTCCTGAAGCGATACAGAGTTTTGATTCGTTCGCTCGCATCCACCCATCCGGTGCGCAGAATCCTTGTCGAGGCAGGCACTTCCCGCAGCAGTGATTCGTCCCAAAGTTCACCGCGCGCTATGGCCGACAAGACCGTGGCATCCCAACCCAACCGGTCGAGATGCTTGACGAAGCCCAGAGTGCGGTGCGTGCCACTGCGGTTAATCGGCGGGAACGCGTAGGCAACGCAAAGCCAGTGCGGCCGCTGTGACGAAGACTGGGCTTGCGGGTGTTTCATATAGGTTGTGGCGGCACGTAAGCTCCCAGGTAGTGACACATATCGCATCGCACTGGAATTCGCCTCGCTACTCTTACCGTTTTCGGCGTCGATGAAGCTCCGGGTCGCTCCTTGGTAGGGGTTCCGTCATCTCCACCAACGTCCGTCATTGTCCAGCCATTGCAGCAACAGTCAATCATGTCTGACACACACTGTCGCGTTTGTTCCTTCTTCCATGCCCGGTATGGTTCCGCAGACGCGGGAGCGGATACTTCCTCGACGCTCAGATCGCCATCGGCGTTTTTTGGGGCTGATGTATGAATCAGACCGTGTTGGCCGGTTCGTCGATCCGCTCATCGATGTGCTGCTGGGTGGATTGTTCGCCGTCGAAGGTGAACAGGATCGGCCCATCATCGATGCGCGCCCCCAGGTGTACCGGGCGTTTCCAGATCTTGTGCGTCTGCTTGAGCGTTTCGACCGCGTATTTGATGTCGATGTCCGCGCCGCTGTGACGGTGGGCCAGATACAGCTCGCCCCGATTGCGGTAATTTCCGTCCACCACGTAGATGTACGGCTTCGCATGGTTGGTGAGCATGAACAGAAGCTGTTTCTTGATCTTGTCGAAGTCGCGGTTGACGACGACCATTCGCCCGGTGCCCGGATCATAGCGATAGTGATAGAGCTTCTGTTCGTCTACGAACTCCGGCGTGAGAAACTCATCGAGAAAAGTCACGTCGTTGTACAGGGCTCGAACCTGGAAAATCTTCTCGCGGCCCGGAGATTCCCTGCCGACGACGTGGTCCCGCACTTCTCTATCTTTGCCCCACTCGCGCCGCCGACTCATGTCGTCACAGGTCTCGTACTGTGGGCCGTAACGACCGGTGTTCCATCGCCTCTCGATGTCGCGCAGCAGCTCGACACCCAACTTGTATGGGTTGAGGCGTCCCGGCGAGGTCGCCAATGTGCCGGCGTTGTGCTCGCAATAGTCGATCATCTCGTCGTCCCGCAGTACGTAGCGGGTCATGATCGTGGAGTGCCAATAGCTGGCCCAGCCTTCGTTCATGATCTTGGTCTGCGCCTGCGGCGTAAAGTAATAGGCCTCCTCGCGGGTGATGGAGAGGACGTCCGCCTCCCAGTCCTCCATGGGCGCGTGCTGGAGCAAGAACAACAGGACATCGCGCATGGGCCCGTCCGGAAACCGCTTCTTCGCCCGTTTGGCTTCTTCCTCCTGGGTGGCCCGATCTTTGGCGAGGTCTTCCGGAGGGTTGATGTACCGGTCCATATAGTCCTTGGCCGGAAACCGGATCACCTCCATCTTCTGCTCGTCCTTCCTCTCGTCACCGTATGAATCCTTGTGTGTACGCCGCATGAATACGGAGTGCGGATCAATCAGATCCTCGAGTGACAGAAGCGTGTCGATGAACTGCTCGACGCGTTCAACGCCGTATCGCTCGATGTAACGCCGGATGCGGGTGGCGTGGTTGGCCATCTCGTCGATCATCCGGCGATTCGTCTTGGAAAACCAGATGTTGTTCTTGAAGAAATCGCAGTGGGCGTAAACGTGGGCCATCACCGTCTTGTGATCCACCATCATGTTGTCATTGAGCAGATATGCGTAGCATGGGTTGTTGTTAATCACCATCTCGTAGATTCGCCCCAGCCCGTATCTGTGCTGCTTGCGCAGGCGCTCATACTCCATCCCGAACCGCCAGTGAGGATAGCGTTGGGGGAATCCCCCGTAGGCCGCCACCTGGGACATCTGCTCGGAGTTGAGCATTTCGAACACGGTGGGGTAGAAATCGAGTCCCTCGGCGCGCGCATAGCCGGCGACAAGTTCCACCTGCTCGGCAATCTCTTTTGGAAGCGAGCCGTTCATCTTGCTGCCTCACAACCGCGCACGGGCGCGGCTGCGATCCGGATCCGCCTATCTTCCGGCGGCAAAAAATGCCTTGATACTGTCATAGATATCATCCTTCGTGTTCACCCGGCTCGTGATGACGGCATCGAGGTCGTTAAGGTGTTCGTGGACGACGTTGATGAAGTTGCCGCTTCCGTAGGCGCTGGCGACCTGGCAGTATCCGAACATGTTCAGGCCAGGAACCAGGTGCTCGCGCAGGACCGCACAGCAGTCGCGACTGTCCGACTCGCTGCTGTTGTCACCATCCGAGAAATGGAACAAATAGATATTCCATTCCGACGGAGCGTAGTGGCCTTCGATCAGCTCACGCGCGAGCTTAAACGCGCTGCTGATCCGCGTGCCTCCGTCTTCACGGATGCGGAAGAACGTCTCGCGGTCGACTTCGCTCGCGCGGACATCATGCACGATGTAACGGCCCTCGATCCCCTGGTAATTCTTGCGCAGCCAGGTGTCGATCCAGAACGCCTCCAAGCGAACCAGTTCCTTCTGCTCGTCACCCATCGAGCCGGACACATCCATCATGTAAATGATGACGGCGTTGGACTGAGGATTGAGGATCGTCTTCCAGCTGCGATATACCTTGTCCCGTCGTTCAAAGATGATACGCGGCGCGTTTGGGTTATACAGGCCGGACATGATCTGACGACGCAGCGCGCGTCGGAACGTGCGCTTAAAGTGTCTCAGTGATTCCGGTCCCGCCTGGCGGATGCCGCTGTAGCGGTCGCGCTCCGCCGTGATCAGATGCTTCCCCTTGGGCTTGATCCGCGGGAGTTGCAGCTCCTCCCCGAGAATCTCCGCGAGTTCGTCGAGGCTGACGTCGACCTCAAGGATGTGATGCCCTTCCTCGGTCCCGCCGGGTCCGATACCCCCTTCGCCGCTGACGGTGTCGCCCGGTTTGCCTTCGCCCTTGCCGACGCCGGCGTCGCTGTTATCGCCGTAGCGAAAGTGCGGAATGTCGATCCCGTGGATTGGAATACTGACGAAGTGTTTGCCCTCCCGACCAAGCAGCTCACCGCGGGTCAGGAACTTGCGAAGCTCCTTTCGGATCTTCCCCTTTACGATCCTGCGGAAACGCTGATGGTCGTTGTTGATCTGGAGGATCATGACAAAAAAAACGCCAAAAAGTCGAAACGTCAAAACATCGAAACATCGCCAGCGTCGAGAACGTCGTCCCTACGGGGTCAACACTTCGACCTTTCACTATTTTGACTTTTTGACTTCTCGACGTTTCGACGTTTCTGCTAGTCTTCCTTCTTCTTCGTATCACCCCGCGCAAAGATGCTGGCCACGTAGTTCAAGACATCCGTCGCACTGGTCTCGTTGTACCCGAAGTACTTGATCAGGCGTTGCTTGACCACGTCGATCTTCGCCTGTGTTTCGTCGTCCACGACACCGGAGACGACGTTTTTTAGCTTGATTGTGTCGCGTTGATCCTCGAACAGCTTCAACTCCAACGCCTTGTGGAGACGTGCGTTGGTCTGGTATTCGAACTTCTTGCCGTCAAGGGAGAGCGCCCCGATATAGTTCATGATTTCCTGACGGAAGTCGTCCTTGCGGCTCTCGGGAATGTCGATCTTTTCTTCAATCGAGCGCATGAGCCGTTCGTCCGGCTCCTCATCCTTTCCGGTGTAACGGTTGCGTACCTTCTCGTGCTGGGTGTACGCCCGGACGTTCTCGATGTAATTGGAGCAGAGCCGCGCGATGGCATCCTCGTCGGCACTGATGGCCCGCTGGACTTCCGACTTGAGGATGTCTTCATATTCCTCCCGAACTATCCCAAGTAGCTCCCGGAACCGGGTTTTGAGCTCTTCGTCGGTGATCAGACTATGGTGTGCCATGCCCGCTTCCAGCTCGTTCATGAGCATGAACGGGTTTATGCACTTCTCCTGGATCGCCTGGTCGGACACGAGCGAGTTCGACAGTTTGTCCTGAATGTAGCGCGGACTGATCCCCTGCATCCCCTCGCGCGGCGACTCCTCGCGCAGCTCGCGGACGGAATCCTCCGTGAAATTCGGGATGCTCTTGCCGTTGTATAGCTTGAGCTTTTGCGGAAGCGTCAAGCCCGCCTTCTTGGGCTCCTCGAGCCGCGTGAGCACCGCCCACATTGCGGCTGTCTCGATGGTATGCGGTGCGATGTGAATCCCGCGGATGCGCTCCTTGTTGAAATCCTTCTCGTAGATCGCGACCTCGTCGTCGAGCTTGATGTTGTAGGGGATGTCAATCTTGATCGTGCGGTCCCGGAAGGCCTCCATCAGCTCGTTGGACTGGAGCTTTTTGTACTCCGGCTCGTTCGTGTGCCCGATGATCACCTCGTCGATGTGGGTCTGGGCGAACTTCTTCGGCTTGATTACGTGTTCCTGCGATGCACCGAGCAGGTCGTACAAGAAGGCCACATCGAGCTTGAGCACTTCAATAAACTCGATCATCCCTCGGTTCGAGATGTTCAACTCACCGTCGAAGTTGAATGCCCGCGGGTCGCTGTCCGTGCCGTACTCGGCGATCTTGCGATAGTTAATGTCACCGGTAAGCTCGGTCGAGTCCTGGTTCTTCTCGTCCTTGGGCTGGAACGTGCCGATGCCCACTCGGTCTTCTTCGCTCAGGACCAGACGACGCACCTTGACGTGGTCGAGCACCTTGCGCCAGTCGCCGTCATACTTCACGAGCAGTTCCTCGAACATTCTGCGGCAGAACGGATCGAGCGCTCCGTCGACCACCACCCGTGCCCCTTCATCAAGGTCCTCGTTGATCTTCGCAAGCACGTCCCGGCGCGCTTCGACGGGGATGAGCTTTAGCGGCTCCTCGTGCATCGGGCAGGAATATGATATCACCTTGCCGCTTTCGTCGGGAATCTCCCACGAGAACGTGTAAAGCGCGCCTTCGTCCAGCTTTGAATAGTACTCAAGCCCCTTTTTGAGCAGGCGCGCAATCGTACTCTTCGACGACCCCACGGGCCCGTGCAGCAGCAGAATGCGCCGTTCCGTGCCGTACTGGTGCGCAGCCGACTTGAAAAAATCGACCAGATTCATCAGCGCGTGATCGAGCCCGAAGATCGCGTCGGACCCGTTCTCGATCGGGTCACTGAAGAAACGATAGCGAATCTGCTCTTCGCGCATCCACGTGTAACGCTCGTACCCGAAGTGCATGATCATGTCGTAGATGCGCTGGAACGCATTGCGCACCACACGAGGGTTGCTGATGACGATCTCGAGGTACTCGTGAAAGGATCCCTCCCAGTGCTGCTCGCGGAAACGATCCGGCCTTAGGTGCTGATCGACGACTGTTAGAATGTCTTCCATCTCTGCCATGGCCACGGCTCTCCCAACGGACGCGGTAGCCTACCCCACCGGGCTCTGCCTCACGCAGGGCTGTCTTCAACTCTCAGATGAGCGCGATCTGTTGCCCTAGGCGCGCCCATCCACCCATCGACACGCCTCTCTCTCGGCTGGATCGACTTGAACAAAGCCGTCTCCGATAACCCAAAGAATCTTAGGACCGCACCAAATCGAAGTCAACGTCGCCATTGCGTAAGTCCTTGTCATTACACGACTTACGTGCGTCGGTGCCGCGCGCATAATGGTCACTTTCGCCTGTCACCATCCAGGATATCGGTGGAAAACAACTCCCGCTCACAAAAATCTGAGTAAACCAAAGCGACACGCGCGCGTCAGCCGCGAAAAGAAAGGATTATCGGATGCGTGGTGTTGGCCGGCGTTATCGATCCGGCGGTTGCTCGCGGGCGGCCCGGTCGATGAAGGTGCGCAGGCCGGATGCAGCTCCCGCCACGTCCGGTTGGGCGATCACAGCCGCGCAAACGCAAATGCAGTCCGCTCCAGCCGACAGGACCTCAACGGCGTTGTGCTTGTCGATGCCGCCGATCGCGACCAGCGGCAACGACGTAAGCTTTCGGGCCGCCGCCAACATCTGCGGGCCCGCGATGTGATCCTGCGGTTTCGTTGGCGTTTGGAACATCGGCCCGACCGCGATATAGTCCGGCGCCTCGGCCGCGGCAGCCTTGACCTGCTCCATGTCATGTGTGCTGACACCAACGAGACACCCTGATGGAACGATGCGCCGAACGGCTGACAATGGCATGTCATCCTGGCCGAGATGAACGCCGTCGGCACCACAAAGCGAAGCGATGTCGGGCCGGTCGTTAACAATGAATACAGCGTCATGGCTGTGGCACAGATCGCACAGCCGCTTCGCGCGACCCAGCAGCTCGCAATCCGAAAAGCCCTTCTCGCGAAGTTGCAGGCAACCAGCCCCACCGTCAAGCGCCGCCTCGGCCGTTGCAAACCAGTCACCACGACACAGCGACTCGGTGATAATCACGTACAGGCGGACGTGCCCGAACCGCCCTCGGGCGTTCATGGTGACGTTGAGCCGCCGCTCAAGCTCGTAACCCTGGTAGCGAATCTTCTCGACCGCAGCCGCAAAGGCCGAGTCGATCGTCTTGCCGTATTCCTCGACGGCCCGCAACGCCTCACTGAGCCGCTTCCCCGCCGCCTTGGCCACGTGCATTGCGTCCGCTCGCTCATACTCAGTGGGAGTGCCCACGTCGCAACCCACATCTCCGACGATGTCGCGCGCACGAATCAATGAACGTTCGTGGTCCCCCGATCCGTGGGCTTTAGCCCGCGCGGACTCACTCGGTGAGTCGTGTCCCGTGCGCCCTTCAAACTCACCAACCACCTGCGCCAGCGTGTGCCGCGTCTCTTTGATGGCCGCCGACAGACTCGCGTCATCAAGCCCCAACCGCGCATACTCCTCCATCACCCGCAGCGCTTCCCGCGCGCGGTTCACATTCGCGTCGATGATGCGCATGGTGATTGGATCAGGCGTTAGCATCAGCTCCTCCAACCTTGCTTGCTTGAATCGGCGTTCCACACTCCGGACACCTCGGCTTGGTCAAGCCCGTCAGATTATAGCCGTAATAGAGGGATTGTTTGTACTCCCGTTGGGGGGAGTATGTCCAAGCGAAGCACAAATGTACAAGAGGCCGGATCATGCTTCCCTGTGCCGAGCATGTCACCGATGCTTGGTGAAGTCCCGGAGGAACGAACGAAACTAGATCTCACCCAGAAACTGCAGGCGTTTGGTGAGTTCCGTGCGGTCCATCGACCAGTCCAGCTTGATCAATCCCTCGGTCTTTGTGCGAAGCCGCTGCACAACGCGCAGTGCGAGCTGGAGTCTCTCGTCCTCGGTGCCCGGATGGTAGGCCGGATCGGGCAGCGACCAGTGCGCCGTGATCGGGTTCCCGGACCACACCGGGCACGTCTCATTGGCGGCGACGTCACACAACGTAATCACTGCGTCGAGCGATGTTTCCGCAAACTCGTCCCAGCTTTTAGACGTCTGATCTTCCAGCGGGATGTCCAGGCGCCGCATCGCCTCGATCGCGATGGGATGGACGAAGCCGGCCGGATGAGAACCCGCGCTTAGCGCTTCAAACCGGTCCGAGCTCAGGTGGCGCAGAATCGCCTCCGCCATCTGTGATCGACATGAATTGCCGGTGCACAGGAACAGCACCTTGCGTTTGTCGGCCATGCTCGTCCGCCGGGGGGTAGGAGGCGTAGGTCACTAAAGTCAGCCGGGGCGCTCGGTCTACTCCTCGGTCCACGTTCCGAGCGTGAACACCGTATCGAGCGGCTCAGTCGGTCCGCAACCACCGTCGATGCACACCTGCAGCGTTCCGTCCACACTCTGCCACGTGATCAGATCGCGTTCCGCGTTGGCGGTGCCGGTCTGCGTGCCCTCAAAGTGTCGTTCCGTTACCGTTGTCCCAAACATGTCGGTCAGGTGGTCCAAGAGCGTGTAATCGAATGTCCACGTCGCGGTGTTCCCCGAGATGCCCAGGCTGAAGCTCGTAATCTTGAGCATTTGGGCATATTCCTCGTCAGCCACGGAGGTCGCTTCATATATCGTGGTCTCGACGCCCAGCGGCACTTCCGTGGTGTGAACGGTTACGGTTGCCCCGAGAGCCGCTTCGATTGCGGCCGTGTCCAGCGTCAGCCGTGCCATCATGAGGTTGCCGTCCAATCCCATTTCGTATGATTCAGGCTCCACATACTTAATCGTCGCAGCCAGGTCAGGAACCATCAACTGCGTCGAGTACCATTGTGGAAGCAGTGCGCAGCCCACACTGTCAACTCGGGCTCCCGGCTCGGTCCCGGGACACTGGTCTATGTCCCCGCAGACGCCGTCGCCGTCCTCGTCATTCTCGGCGTCGTTTGGGCAAATATCGCAGGCGTCGCCGAACTCGTCTCCGTCCGCATTCTCCTGATCTGGATTGGCCGTGCCCGGACAATTGTCTTCGTCACCGATCATGGGCGGCCTGAAGCCGGAGCCGTAGCAGATTCCGTCGCCATCGGCGTCATTGGCCGGGTCGTTGGGACAGACGTCGCAGACGTCACCGACACCGTCCATGTCATAGTCCGCCTGATCGTTGTTGGCGATGTCGGGACAGTTGTCGCACGCATCACCGAACTCGTCCCCGTCGCCATTCGCTTGATCCGTGTTGGCCTTGTTTGGACAGTTATCCTGGTCCCCGGTCTTCGGTGGCTGAAAGCCGGAACCGTAGCAGATTCCGTCGTCATCGGCGTCATTGTCCGGGTCGTCGGGACAGACGTCGCAGACATCGCCGACATCGTCCCCGTCACCGTCCTCCTGATCGGTATTAGCGTTGTTCGGACAGTTGTCCTGGTCGCCGGTCTTCGGCGCCTTATAGCCGGAACCAAAGCAGATTCCGTCGCCATCACCGTCATTGTCCGGGTCGTCGGGACAGACGTCGCAGACATCGCCGACATCGTCCCC
>CAZJTP010000053.1:0-11205 GCA_964548955.1 uncultured Phycisphaeraceae bacterium | reverse complement strand
GTCACCGTCCACCTGATCGGTATTGGCGTCGTTCGGACAGTTGTCGAGGTCGCCGGTCTTCGGCGCCTTATAGCCGGAACCAAAGCAGATTCCGTCGTCATCGCCGTCATTGTCCGGGTCGTTGGGACAGACATCGCAGACATCGCCAACATCGTCCCCGTCACCGTCCGCCTGATCGCTATTGGCGTCGTTCGGACAGTTGTCGAGGTAGTCGGGTATCGTGTCCTCATCCGTGTCAACCGGACATCCGATCGGGTGGTCAGGATCGTAGGGGTATGTGTAGACAGCCACTCCCGGTGGTGTGTCCGGACACAGATCAATGCTGTTGGGGATACCATCTTCATCACCGTCGGGTAGGCACTGATCGCTCTCCTCAACGCAGACGTTGCCGGCATCGCACGGGTTACCCGTGTGCACTGAACACGCTCCGCCGGAGCAGGTGTCGTCGCCGTTGCAGAATAAACCGTCATCACATGGATCGGTGTGATCCGTGTGCTGACAAACATGGTCGATGCAAGCATCGTCGGTGCAGACGTTGCCGTCATCGCAGTGGGTATCGTTCAGACACTCAACGCAGTTGCCCGTCTCCGGGTCGCAGACAGCGTTCGGGCCACAGTTGAGCGTGGTGTGTTGACACTGGTGGTTGGCAAGGCAAACATCGACCGTACAGGGATCGTCGTCCTCACACTCACTGCCCGACAGGCATTCCCAACAGACGTCGTCGTTCTCCTGGCAGTGGTCTGCGTCGCACGGGGCCGACCCGCCCTCACACGTTCCGTTGTTGCATACCTCAGCGCCGTTGCAGAACACTCCGTCATCACAGTCGGCATTGTTCTCGCACTCGGTACCACTGCTATCCACACACGTAATTTTCAGCCTGCCGCTGCCTTCAACGCCGTTGAAGCCACCGATGCGGATCAGGTATGATCTGTTCAGGATTGCCGGGAAGGTAACCTTTGATCCACCGCTCACCACGCCGCAGCCGTCATCGTTACACCTGATGGGATCGGTCGTCGTCGTCGTCGGACAGTCGCAACCGGCATACACCTCCATAACGGTGTCAAAGTCGCTGTAACACAGATCCACCGTTGCCGGCCCGTTACATGAAGCGGTGTAGCAGAACCATACGTCGGCCTCCAGGCTCACACAATCTCCGGTTCCCGCAGGGCCGTCGGTCGTAGCACGCTCGTTGCTGAATGGGATGCTCTCCGCGAGTACCGTGATCGGCTTGGTGCAGTCGTTATTCATCGGGCGGATGATCTTGCAGGCGTTGTCGCAGGTCGTGTTGTCGGGTGGATCGCAGTTCTCGCCGGTGTCGACCACATCGTCCCCACAACTTGGCGATGTGCAGTCGGTCCGGCAGGCATCTGGCGCCGTGTCGGAGTTGGCACTTCCGTCGTCGCATTCCTCATTGGCATCGACCACGCCGTTGCCGCAGGCCTTGCAGCCGACCGCATCGACAGGTGTCCCCGAAGGTGTATCCGGGCAGGTATCCACATCGTCGAAAACCCCGTCTCCATCGCCGTCGCGCTGGCTGGTTGCACAGCCAAGGTCATCGACGACAGCGTCGCTCGGAGTGTTGGGGCACTGGTCGATGCCATCCCTGACACCGTCACCGTCACTGTCGAGCTGGCTGGCGGCGCAACCGTCAGTGTCGACAGTCGCGCCAGTCGGTGTCTCCGGACACTCATCGGCGTCATCGGTCACGCCGTCCCCGTCGGTGTCGCGTTGATTTGGGGCACAACCGTTTTCGTCCACCTCCGCGCCCGATGGTGTGTTCGGGCATTGATCGAGACCATCCGTCACCCCATCGCCGTCCGTATCCGCCTGCAACTCAATCTCGATGAAGCGTACGCCGATCTGAGTGTCCTTTGTCGCCTTGATGGTCACGGGATTAAGTTTTGAGGTGTATGCGCCGATGAACCAACGGTCGAAACGCCACCCCGCGTCGGGGATCGCGGTCAGCTTAACGCGCGTGCCGTTGGCTTCCTGTTTGACCGTCCCCGCTCCCTCGGTGTTTACGTCAAGCTCGATGCCGTCGGGCGGGACCGGCTGACCCGGTGACGCACCACCATTATCCCCGTCCGTATCGACGAGGGGACAACCCGCCAGAAACGCCGCCAGAGCGGGAGCCAGCGTGATCACCAGGAACCGGCGAAGCCGGGGAGAACTCGGACAATACATGCTGAAACCTCCGGGTCGCATCCTTCACAAACTACCGGCGCCGGCGCCGGAAGCTCGGTCGAAGCGGAAAAATCATATTATCGCGCGCGCAAGCCGATAAGGCAACGCACTTTTCACCGTGCCTGGGCTCATTAGACCATAGGCACGGAGGTTTATCAGACCCCAGCGCACCGTGGTTGTGGCGGACAACACCGTCCTGCTGATCTCTCGATGCTTGCACGAACGCACGCGGCCAGCCTGCCGAAGCGGTTTGATAGCCGGCAAACCAACCGCCTTACCGTCTGAACACTCACGGCGCTCCTCGACACGCATCGGCGGCGTCGGTGGCAGCCAGATTGACACAATCCTGGTCCCACATCGTTTCGCAGCACCACGAATCAATGGTGCAGACCGCCTCGCAGCATACCTCGTCACTGCAACCGGGCGAGCTATGGGCGGTAAAGCACGGGCCGCTCTGGCCTCCGCATGCCAACATGCACGGAACGAACGCTTCCTCCACGCACGTATCATCCCACGTGTCCACGCAACAGAACGGGTCTGTCATGCAAATCATATTGCAGCAATCGACGTCTTCACAACCAGCCGTGTCGTTTGCCGTCGCGCAACTGCCAGCGCCCGGCGCACAAGCCTCAAAGCTGCCCGTGCACAGGCCCGACGCCTCGCCCGCGCAGAAATCGTCCCATTCGACGTCGCAGCAGTACGGATCAAACTCGCAGGTCGTCGCACAGCATTCTGGACGAGTCACGTCATAGCAACCGCGATCGTCATGGGCGGCGAAGCAGTCACCGCGATCCGGCCCGCACGCGTCGACTCCGCAGAGAATCGTCAGCATGCCGGTGCCCTGTGCACCCTCGAAGCCGCCGATCCGAATCAGATAGGACTCACCGAGCGTCGCCTGAAACGTGACCCGTGATGTAAATGCCGCCGTCCCGCAGTCATCGTCGCTGCAAGCGATTGGTGGTGCCGCGGTTGGGCACTCGCATCCGGCGTAGACAGCCATTTTCGTGTCGTATTCGGCACCGCACAGGCTGATCACAAGTTCACCGGCGCACGTGGCCTCATAACAATACCAGATGTCCGACTCGATGTGGCGGTAGTCGAAGAAGCTGCAAACGCCGGGCTCCTCGGGACCGTCGGTTGTCGCACCCTCGTTGCTGAATGACGTGTCACCGTCACCGACCGGCGTCGCGTTTGCGCAGTTGTTGTTCACCGGACCCACACCTTCGAGCCGGCAATTCTCATTGCACCCGTCACCGGGTGTGGTATTGCCGTCATCACATTCCTCGCCGGCGTCCAGCGTCCCGTCGCCGCAGTTCGGAGGCGGCGGCGGCGGTCCGTCGATCGGGCACCCGTGCTCGTCCACCTCGGTATGCGGCGGGGTGTCCGGGCAGTCATCCTCATCTCCGCAAATCCCATCCCGATCGGCATCGTTTTCAGCATCGTTCGGGCAGACGTCGCAGACATCACCGATTCCGTCGCTGTCGCTGTCCGCCTGGTCGGCGTTGGAATCGCTCGGGCAGTTGTCGCAAGCGTCACCCAAACCGTCGTCATCAGCGTCGGCCTGATCGGTGTTCTCGACGGTGACACAGTTGTCCTCCTCGTCGGGCACGTCGTCGCCGTCTTGGTCGCCCTCGCACGCGTCGCCTACACCATCCCCGTTCGAGTCGGCTTGATCCGCGTTGGGATCTCCGGGGCAATTGTCACACACATCGCCAATCCCGTCCTCATCCCGTTCGGCCTGGTCCGTATTGCTGTCCTCCGGACAGTTGTCCACGTCGTCGGGTACCGTGTCGCCGTCACCGTCAGGAAGGCAAGTGTCATTCTCTTCGCTGCAAACCTCGCTGGCCGCGCACGGAGCCACCCCCGCCTCGCACAAGCCCCCAACGCAGGTCTCCTCGCCGTTGCAGAACAGCCCGTCGTCACAGTCCGCATCGTCGCTGCACTCAGCAGGCACAACCGATGAAAAGACTGCTGTGATGGCGGTTACCTCGTTGGCATCAACTGTGAGGGGATTCTCGTCGGGCACGTCCGCCCCGGTCCAGCCGGAGAACTCCCAACCCTCGTCGGGAACGGCTGTCAGCGTAACAAGCGAACCGTCGCCCTCCTGATCCACGTCACCCTCACCGAACCACGTTACGTCAATCCTGCCGGGGGCAGGGGGCTCCGGCTCGCCGTTCCCCGGCGGCGTGGTTGGACATCCCGCAACGATGGCCAACAGTGCCGGAATCGCCAGAACGAGACTCACCTGCGTGAGGCGACGGAAAAGTTCAAGCTGCATTGCGTTCCTCCTCCGAGGCCCTGCCGGCCCCGGATCCCAAGTGTTTACGGTTGATTCACGGAAGGCGAGTCTCGACGAACTCCCCCCGCACGAACTCTATGCCGGCACCAAGGTACAAAGCAAGGGGGCGGCGGTTCGACACCGTTTATCGGATGCAGCCGCCGACTCCTCCGGGCTTGAAACGGGCTCACAATCCGTATAGGTTACGGTTTTGAGAGCACACGGCCAGCGGAACCGCGCCGTGCACTATCCACGGAGGGCTCCTCCAGTGACCGATATAGGCCGTGTCGGTATCGGCTATGACATTCACCGCCTTGTCGAGGGACGGCGGCTGGTCGTCGGTGGGATCGAGATCGAGCACACCAAGGGGCTTTGGGGTCACAGCGACGCGGACGTTGTCCTACACGCTGTGACCGATGCTTTGCTTGGTGCGTCCGGCCTACCCGATATTGGTGATCTCTTCCCCGATACAGACCCGGCCTACAAGGATGCGGACAGTCGTATCCTGTTGAAGGATGCGATGGACCGGATCCGGGCGTTGGGATTCAAAGCCGGTAATCTTGATGTGATCGTGCACGCGGAGGCTCCCAAAATGTCGCCACATAAGAGGCGGATCGCGGAATCGATCGCATCGCTGACCGGGCTTTCACCCGAATGCGTCAGCGTCAAGGCGAAGACCAACGAGGGATTGGGCCCGCTGGGCTACACCGATGCGATCGCTTGTACGGCCGTGGCCTTGTTGACACGGCGGGAATAGGAGGTCGCCGCAGCGTCACAGGAGACCGCTGGACCACTCAGGCTTTGAACCTGCGGCTCGGATGCCATTATTGTACTCTCGAGGATCATCACCGATGGGATTAGTCGTTTACAACACGTTGACACGTAAGAAGGAACCGTTCGAACCGGTCGTACCCGGCAAGATTGGGATCTACGTGTGCGGACCGACGGTATACAGACCCAGCCACATCGGCCACGCCGTCGGGCCGATCATCTTTGACGCCATCAAACGCTACTTGGTCTACTGTGGCTATGATGTCACCTGGGTGGTCAACATCACCGACGTGGATGACAAGCTCATCGACGAAGCCGCCAAGCATAATACCACAATGATGGAGCTCGCCCAGCGCATCACGAAGGATTACCTCGATGCGATGGCCAAGCTCCACGTCGATACCATTGACATCATGCCCAAGGCGTCGGAGCACATCGGCGACATCATCGGTTTTGTCCAGAAACTCATCGATCGCGGGTACGCCTACCCGTCCAACGGAGACGTGTACTTCGACGTTACCAAGGATGCTCAGTACGGCAAGCTCTCCAACCGTCGCATCGAGGACCAGGCCGGTCAGCGCGAACTGCTAAGCGGTGAGAAACACAATCCCGGCGACTTCGCCCTCTGGAAAGCCGCCAAACCCGAAGAGCCGAAAGAGGTCAAGTATGATTCGCCGTGGGGCGAGGGTCGGCCCGGTTGGCACATTGAGTGCTCCGTCATGTCGATGCGCTATCTCGGCGAGACCTTTGACATTCACGGCGGCGGGATGGACCTGATCTTCCCGCACCACGAGAACGAGATCGCCCAATCCGAATGTGCCACCGGTAAGCCGTTTGCCAACTATTGGATGCACAACGGCCTGACCAAGGTCAACACGAAGAAAATATCCAAGTCCGACGCCTCACCGGAGATGCAGGCGGCGTTGATGAAGATGACCCTGCACAATCTGCTGGCGGAATACCCCGGCGAGCTGATCCGCTTCTTCGTCCTCAGCACGCAGTACCGCCGCCCGATCGAGTACTCCGAAGAGGAAATCGAAAGCAAACGCAAGGGGCTCGAGAGCTTTTACCGCCTCTTCGAGCGAGTCGAACGCATCTGCGGTGAGTCCCCGTATCACAGCGCGTCGCAATCCGGCAACCCGCAGGCTTCAGCTTCCCCCCTTGCCAAGGGGGGACTGAGGGGGGTCGATACGCGCTCGCTAATACAATCCGAATCCCTCGCTACCGCCTGCGATGACCTGCTTGCCCGGTTCGCTCAGGCTATGGATGACGATTTCAACACAGCCGGTGCGATCGCGGCACTCTTTGACTTCGCCGGTACCATTAATCGCTTCATCGAACAGGAGCGAGTTGAGGCAGTTGGCTCAGAACAACACAAGCATGACGCGCTTATGGCAACGGTCCATCTTATAGCCGTCGCCCGTCTGATCGGCATCTTCATCGACCCGCCTGAAAGGAAGGCCACCGCCGGCGACGGCCTCGGCAAAAAGGCCATGCAGATCCTCATCGAGGTCCGCAAGCATCTGCGCACAAAGAAGGACTTTGAAACGGCCGACTTGATCCGCGACCTGCTTGTCGAGCAGAAGATCACCCTTGAAGACCGACCCGACGGCACGATCTGGCGGCAGGGGTAGGTACGTACCAGCCTCTAGTGCACCGTCACACCTGTTTTTGTGGGTTATCCGAACCGCGCCCGTCAGGAAGCGGTCACCCACCGGGACGCCGCACGGCGCATCTCCACTCCCTAACGGTCGCGGCTCTGTTTTGCAGGCCTGATCGGCAACCCACAGTTTTGGGTGTGACCGAGTACTAGGCGTGCGTGCGTCAATACGGGCACCCGCGGGGCTCCGCGACTCCGGAAAGCTTCTGCTCTTCATCGGCCGCCGCATTTCCGTTCCGGATCATCGTCTTCTCAGGCGATAGCAAAACACTCAGCGAATTGAACGTCCCTTGGGAATCCGTCCGTCAAAACATGCCTGACCATCCATCCTTGACAGGTATGACCTGTGCACTGTGTTGCGCAACATGTTCCGGACACCCCAAGCTCACAGTGTTGTTGCGCGGGGTGGGCCGTCTTGCCCGCAAGGCGGGTGCGTGTAGTGGCCGATACTGAAGGTGTTATGGCTTTACGATCGTTGCCAACCGCGTTTGGATATCTGGTGGACGAAAAGAACGCCGCCGCTGACGCCGCGCTTGTGAATGTGCTGCCGCATTTGGAGCCGTTTGCTCAGGCGGCTGCGCTGGAGATCCTTCTTATACGTGGTCATTCGCCGAGTCTGGCCCGTGTTGTGGGTCGGCTCAACGACTACGGGGATGGATTGCAAAGACTGATCTTCGCGCGTGCCAAGGAGCTGTCCGCCGGGATGCGTGTTGCGATCGTGTCACCATCCTATCAGGAACGTGCAAGTGCGATCGAGACGATCGTGCGCGGTGACGCCGGGCGGTCGGCGTATCTGTTGGCTGACGCGCTGCGGTCACGGTGCGGTCGCACGCGCGAGTTGGCTGCGTCGGGTCTTCACCGGATGACGGCGCGCTTGCTTGAGCGTCTCGATGCCGGACCGTTCGCCGCGGAAATCGGTGAGTTGGATGCTCGGGCGAACGGCCTGGCGGAGGCCTTGGGGACGGCGGTGCAGCGATGGGAAATCCATCTTCAGCCCAAGGTGCTCGAGGCCGCCCTCTGGTTGGGCGATCGGGTTGAGCCGGCAATCCTCAAGAAACTCCAAGAGCGGCGTACGAAGATTGCGCGGGTGCTGAATGACTTGTTGGAGGGGACGTCCGATCCGCGACTGGCGGGATTCGTTCTGCGCGCCCTTGCGATTTCGGTGCTCAGGTCGGCTGCGGCGCGTGCGATCAGCCGCACCCGCGATATCGCCTTCCTTCGTGCGGTCTTTACGGAAAGCTGGTTGCTGACCGACGCCCGAATCGAACAAGGATGTCGGCGGATCCGTGATGGTCAGTGGCTCCGGTCGGCGGTAGACGTGCTTCTGATGTTGGATGAGTCCGCCGTGGGTGGTGCGGTTAGCTTCCTGGCGGCGGTCGGTGGGTGGCCCGAGAGAAGGATCGAGTTGTTCCGCGAATTAGTTGGGATGGGCCGCGCCAAAATCCGGCGTGCGGTTTTATGGCGGCTTATTCACGACAATAGCGAAGCTGCGACTGATCTGCTCACCGTCATGGCGGCACGTCCGGGAGACAGTGTCGCGATGATGGCAGCACGTGAAGTGCGTCGTCGTCGGCCCGGCCTCAGCCCTCCGATCGCCTCATCCGCGCTGCGGAGCGAGCCTGCGCTCACGGCTACAACTCGGGATCTGTTCGATCGATACTGGAAAGAGTTTGATGATCCAAATGCTGACAAAGCGCTGGCAGTAAACGTTGCGGTCCGTCGGCTTTCCGAACTCGGCCTATTCCTGCGCGCGAAGCTTGCATCCGGAGAACCGCTCGATCGGGCTCGTGCACTGCAAATCGCGTTGGGGCTTGGCGCGTTGAAGGAGTTGGAGGAATCGGTGCAGCGGCTTACGTATGACTCGGATCCGATCGTGCGCGGTCTGGCCGTGAGTATGCTCGCAAAGCTTCCCGGTGCGACGGCCGAGCGTCTGCTTCGTACGGCGGTTAATGATCCCGACTATCGCGTTGCGGCAAACGCGATTGAAGGTCTGGACCGGCTTGACGTTGCTGATCGCGTCGCCTTGACGGAGCCGAAGCTCAAGTCCGCCAACAGTCGGGTCCGCGCCAACGCCGTCAAGTCTCTGCTTCGAGCGGAGCTGCGCCAGGCGGGCGAGGTCCTTCTCGACATGCTCGAAGATCAGTCCACAGCCCATCGGCGAAGCGCTTTGTGGGTCGTTGAGCAGCTTGGGTCGCGTGTCGCGCTTGGCCGCGTTCGCGGCATGAGTCGTAATGATCCCGACGAATGGGTCAGAAAGCAGGCGACGCGTGTCTGCGGCCTTATCGCTTCCGATCTCGCGTCGCATCCACGGCTGTCCGGGGATGGGCGACGGATCGATCGGATCCACTCTGCGGGAGGTACTATGTGATGATGGGTCTGTTGTCGCCGGCGGGCCGGCTGACCGAAATCCAGCGGGTGGTTCGCGAGCATTTTCACGAGGGGGGCTCCCTCGCAACGGTGCTGTTCGTGCTTTCTGGGATTGCGGTCGTCGTGTTGCTTGCATACGGCTTGACGATCCGACAGCGCCGAGTGGAACGAATCGCGCGGTCGGCGGACCCACGGGGATTGTTCCGTGATCTGCAAGGCAAGTTGGGCCTGACTTCTCCGCAGCGTCAGCTCCTTGACACGATGGCAAAGGAACTGCGTATTGAGAACCCTGCGGTGATCCTGCTTTGTCCGGCTCTTTTCGACCGTTATCTAGGCGCGTGGTCGGTGAAACGGCGGAAAGCGATCATTGGTGCGGACGAGTCTTCGCGACCGGACGTGGCTGCCGAGTTACGCACCACATTATTCCCCAGCTTTTAGTTACCCTTCAGCAATGATCTATCCGCACTCTCGGTCTGGGTGCGGTGTTTGCAGTATGTTGTCACGTTTGTTGGGATTGGGCCTCGCCCGGCCGCGGTGGAGGTCGCCTCCGTGCTTGCACCCACCGCTTGGCCTAGCGAGTCCCGTTGCTGTGGTCAACCTTGTGAAGGCAGTAGTCAGGTTGCGTCGATCGGATTTGTGCGGGGTATCGTCCGCATAGGCCCGGTGTCAGTCGTCCAGTTCGCTGAGGAGCCATTCGCCGAAGGTGATGTCATTATCACGTGCGTTGTCATCGAACGAATGGGCTACCGCTTCGAGTCCGGCTACAACGGCCTGCAACTCCGATGAGCTGCAGCTCGTGCCCAGCAGTACGCCCGCAGCCGTCAGGGCGACCGCCGCCTTGAGAAGGTCGTTTGCGGTACGTTTCAACCACATAGTCGGCATTCCTCGCACTAATGCAGGTTCACGGGTTCCCCGATCACGATCGTCCCGTGTTATCGGGCATGGAGTTGCTTGGCCTGCAAGGAAAACGTCCAATATTTTATCTATTCTATCGTCATTTTCGACTTTCCAGTGATTATAGGTCGCTTTCAGTGCTGAGGTTGCGGTTCCATAGGCTCCCTTGACTCGCCGGGCGTATCCGTTTACGCTTCTCCCTCGGCCTGAATTAGCTGATGCAGTTGCAGGCATTACTCGTAGCTCAGCGGGCAAGTCGACTGTCGCGCGCGGTTCGTGGGGTCGGCTGGTGGGCGTTCGTCTTCGCGGCGGAGCGTTCAAGCCTCGGCTAGGAGACCGCGGCCGCGACCCCTCATCATCTGGCGGTTCCAGCTGCGGAGATCTGATTGGCAACGGTTGAGGCTGGCCGGCGGACCGGCCGGCAGCGATTGCCCGGTGGTGTAATGGTAACACACCAGGTTTTGGTCCTGGCGTTCCAGGTTCGAGTCCTGGCCGGGTAATGGGTGCGCGTTGTGGTGATACCGGTGGCCTGTAAACATGCCAAGACGATAGGCTTGGGTGGTTCATCATAGTGCTGAGACACGGGCAGGGTGCCGTTGGCGACGTACGAGTTGTACGTAAGCGTGATCTGAGTGCTTAGGTGGTGACATTGCGTTGAGCGAAACGGCTGCGATCGTCCTGGCTGCTGGTAAAAGCACCAGGATGAAAAGCGAGGTTCCGAAGGTTCTGCACGAGATCTGTGGCCGGCCGATGCTCAGCCATGTGCTCCATGCGTGTCGGTTGGCCGGGGTCGATCGATTGATCGTCGTCGTCGGGTACGGCAAGGACGAACTGATCCGCCGGTTTGATGCCGATGACGACCTTGCATGGGTCGAGCAGGCTGAACAGAAAGGAACCGGTCATGCGGTCCTGTGCTGTCGGAAGACGCTGAAGGGCTTTTCCGGTAGCGTGCTGATCGTGGCCGGTGACATGCCGTTGGTCCGCCGTGTGACGCTTGCCGGTCTGATTGAATCACGGGAGCATACCGGGGACGCGTTGACGCTGGCGACGA
>CAZJTP010000052.1:0-22756 GCA_964548955.1 uncultured Phycisphaeraceae bacterium | reverse complement strand
ATGAAATGCGGGTATGCAGGTTTCCGAGCCCCGGAGGGGCGACAGAAATACACCTTGTTTCGCCCCTACGGGGCTTTTGAATCTGAGGCAATCGTTCCCCACAGGGCTGACGCCCTGTGCTACACGCTTTCGTCGCTCCGCGACTGCCGTCTCCGCGCTCGCGGTGGTCTACGGCCTTCGGAGACGTCTTTTTCGAATGTTCTCTTTTTGCGGAGGATGTGGTGGTAATGTTGGGAAAAGCGGTGGGCTTCGTCGCGCATGGATTGAAGCAGTCGCAAAGCCTCGTTGTTGCGGGCGAGGCGGACCGGGGCGGAGCGGGCCTGGATGTGGATTTCCTCCTCGCGCTTGGCCAGTGAGATCACCATCGGCGGGCGGAGGTTCATATCGCTGAACGCGTCGAGGCCGGCGTGCAACTGACCTAGCCCGCCGTCGATGAGAATAACATCGGGGTACAGCTCCTCGCCCTCGGCTGCGTAGCGGTAGCGGCGCGTGATGACCTCGCGGATGGCTGCGTAGTCATCGATGCCTTCAACGGTTTCGATCTTGAATCTTCGGTATCCGTTCTTGAACGGTTTGCCGTCGATAAAACACACCAATGCGCCGACCATCTCCTCACCATGCAGATGCGCGATATCGATGCACTCCATATTTCGAGGCGGCGATTCAAGCCCCAGTAGATCGCCCAGCTTTTCGAGTCCCTTTTTCGGATCGACATAGAAGACTTCCGGCTGCACGTCCTCATGCACGTTGCCGGATAGGTCGAGCGATTGAATTGCCCCGATCCGATCGCGAAGTTTGGCTGCCTCCTCGAAGCGGAGTTCGTTGGAGGCTTGTTCCATCTCGCGCGTCATCTGCTTGAGCAGGATGCTGCGCTTGGACGCCATGAACTTCTTGAGGCGGTCGATGTCTTTGCGGTATTCCTTCTTGGTGATCAGGTCGGCGCACGGCGCGGTGCATTGGTTGATGGCATGGAGCAGGCAAGGCCGGAAGAAACGGCGCGACTCATCGCCGTCGTGGATGTCAAGTTCGCAGGTGCGGAACTTGAAGACCCGCTGCAGGGCGTTGACGGCGTCGCGCACAGAGCCGGATGAGAGGAAAGGCCCATACAGCTTGCTGCCCTTTAAGCGCGGCGTCCGCGTGACGTAGACGCCGGGGAAATCGTCCCTCGTCGTGATCTCGATGTAGGGGAAGGTCTTGCCGTCCTTGAGCTGGACGTTGTGCGGCGGCTGGATGTCCTTGATCAGCCGGGCCTCTTTCAGCAGGGCGTCGACCTCGGTCTCGCATTCAAGATAGTCGATATCGACGACCTTCTCGACCATGCGGCAGATGTCCGGGCCGCGGGTGTTAAGCAGGTCCGCACCGGATTGGAAGTAGCTGCCCACCCGCGAGCGGAGATCCTTGGCCTTGCCGACGTAGAGCACCCGTCCCTCGGCGTCCTTCATGAAATAGACGCCGGGTGTCTTGGGGAACTCGGCGATATGCTTGCGGACGGTCTCGAGGCGCTGTTCGTCCATAGTCTACATTGTAAACGGATATCGGCAGACGTAGGGAGCACCCTTCGCATCTTTAGCGGATGTCGAAAATCGTAACGGGCGCGGCAACACTTGTGACGGTTCCGATGCTGATGTACAAAGGTCTTCCGGGTGGATTACGTCCGCTGACCGCCCGGCTGCTGTCGCTGCCGCCAGGGGTCGATTCAGTTGGGGCGTAGAGACATCCACCCGTATGGTACACTTTCGATTACATCGATAAGGAGTCCGTCATGCCTGCACGAATGAAGAACTTGATTCGGTTTTTAATGGGTGGTGTGGTTGTTGTCGGGTTCGTCGTGAACCCGGCGATCGACGTTTTAGGTGATCCGGGTAAGCCGCTGGTTTATCCGAAGGCCCGCAAGGGAGACATCGTCGACGACTATCACGGCGTCAAGGTGCCAGATCCGTACCGCTGGCTGGAGGATCCGGACTCGCCGGAATCGCGGGCGTGGATCGAGGCGGAGAATCGTGTGACGTTCGGGTACCTGGAGCAGATTCCGGAGCGCTCCAAGATCAAGGAACGGCTGACGGGGCTTTGGGACTACGAGAAGTACGGCCTACCGTACAAGCGAGGCGATCGTTATTTCTTCTCGAAGAACGACGGCCTCCAAAACCAGTACGTGCTATACACAACGAAGTCACTGCGCGGCGAGCCGAAGGTCCTGCTTGATCCCAACAAGCTGTCGGAGGACGGGACGGTGGCAATGTCCGGCCGGGCGATAACTGACGACGGCAAGCTGATGGCGTACGCCCTGTCGACGAAAGGATCGGATTGGAAGGAGTGGTACGTACGCGACGTCGAGACCGGCAAAGACCTGGGCGATCATCTCAAGTGGGTCAAGTTTTCCGGCGCGTCGTGGACCAAGGATAACAAGGGTTTCTACTATAGCCGCTATGACGAACCGGCCGAGGGAACGGAGCTACAAAATACGAACTACTACAACAAGCTCTTCTACCACCGCCTCGGGACGCCACAATCCAAAGACGTGCTTGTATACGATCGCCCGGAACAGAAGGAGTGGGCTTTCGGCGGGCATGTCACCGACGACGGACGTTATCTCGTCATTGATATCTCGAAAGGAACCGAACGGAAGAACCTGGTTTTCTACAAGGACCTCAAGAGCAAGGATTCCAAGGTTGTGGAGTTGATCCGGGAGTTCGAGGCGCAGTACGAGTTCATCGACAATGAAGGACCGGTGTTCTGGTTCCAGACGGACCTGGACGCGCCGCGCAGTAGGGTGATCGCGATTAACACACTCAACCCGGATCGCTCCAACTGGAAGGAGATCATTCCACAGGCACGTGAGACGCTGCGCGGAGTTAATCTGGTGGGGAACCTGTTCGTGGCCTCTTACCTCAAGGACGCGCGCACGCAGGTGAAGATGTTCGACGTTAACGGAAAGTTCGTGCGCGAGCTTTCTCTTCCGGGCCCGGGCAGCGCGTACGGATTCGGTGGAAAGCGCCAGGATACGGAAACGTTTTATGTGTTCACGGGTTTCACGGATCCTGGGACGATCTACCGGTACGACATGACGACGGGCAAGAGCGATATCTTCCGCCGGCCGAAGGTCGATTTCAATCCCGGCGAATACGAGACCAAGCAGGTTTTTTATAAGAGCAAGGACGGCACAAGAGTCCCCATGTTCATCACGCACAAGAAGGGGATCAAGCTCGATGGCAGCAATCCCACGCTGCTCTACGGCTATGGTGGTTTCAACGTTGCCATAACGCCGTATTTCAGCGTATCGACTCTGGTGTGGATGGAGATGGGCGGTGTCTATGCGGTGGCCAATATCCGTGGCGGCGGCGAGTACGGCAAGGAATGGCATGAGGCTGGAATGAAGCTCAAGAAGCAGAATTGCTTCGATGATTTCATCGCGGCGGCCGAGTGGCTGATCGCCAACAAGTACACGTCTACGCCGAAGCTGGCGATTCGCGGAGCCAGCAACGGCGGCACACTGGTCGGCGCATGCATGACGCAACGTCCGGATCTGTTCGGCGCGTGTGTACCGGACGTCGGCGTGATGGACATGTTGCGGTTCAACAAGTTCACGATCGGTTGGGCGTGGGTATCGGACTACGGTTCGCCGGAGAATCGGGAGGAATTTGAGGCGTTGTACGCCTATTCGCCGCTTCACAATCTTAAACCGGGGACTGCCTATCCCGCGACGCTTTTGAGCACCGCCGATCACGACGACCGCGTTGTGCCGGCACATAGCTTCAAGTTCGCTGCGACGCTGCAGGGGGCCCATTCGAGTGCGGCTCCGGTGCTAATCCGCATCGAGACAAAGGCGGGGCACGGGGGCGGCAAGCCGACGAAGATGCGCATCGAGGAGGTGGCCGACATGTGGGCGTTTCTGGTCCACGTGTTGGACATGGACGTCAAGCGGTAGATAGCCCCTGTCGCGTGTGGCATGGATCCGTCACCGGCGGACCCGTGCGTCGTCGCCGGGAACGGGCATATGACGCTGCTAGCTCTGAGGAGGGCTCTTGCTGTTGCTGCGGAGCGATCTGTACGGAGGTCTGGAGATTCCGTGACACGTTGCGATCCTGACGGACTCGTCTCCTGTTGAGACGCCGCACTGCATTCGCGAGTGGCAATATTGTCAATATGACAATATCGACGGTGACCGGGGACTTAAGCGAGACAATACTGCTTATGCTAATGGCAAAGGTAGAGCGAGGACGGAGCGCAGGTCCTGCCTATATCTATGCGAGAAGCTGGGAGCGGCGCTCCCATTGGCAAACTCGATCGTGCTATTAGCTTCCACTTGATCCGCCCTGATCCACTGCGCAAGGAGACCCTCTGATGAATGAAGACACTCCGCTATCGCGACGCGAGTTCCTTCGCACCAGCTCGGCTGCCGGTGTTGCTGTCGCGGCTGGCGCCGGGACGGCCACTGTCCAGGGGGAGCCGCCGGAGTCGGAAAAGCCTGGACAAAAAGATGAGCCTGTGGTGCTGCCGCGACGCAAACTGGGCCGAACCGGCGTGGAGGTCACCATATTAGGCCAGGGTGCGGCCTTTGCTATCACCGAACGCCTTTTGAATATGATGCACTCGCTCGGCATCCGCTACATCGACACCGCCGCCTACTATCTCCAGGGGAACGCCGAGCGGACGATCGGGAAGTGGCTCAACAAGACCGGCTACCGGAAGGAGTACTTCTTGGTTGACAAGGACCTGCCCCTGACACCCGAGCAGATGGAGGTCATGATCGACCGGCGATTGAAGATACTTCAGACCGACTACCTTGATCTCTTTCTCCTCGGCGCCATGGGCGACACTGATCATTATCACGGCCTTGCTGACACCAAGTGGTTCACGGACAAGAAATGGATCACGGCGGTTGAAAGGATTCGCCGATCCGGCAAATGCCACTTCTTTGGCTTCAGCACCCACAGCGAGCCGATCGACGTTCGATCCGGGATGCTCAGCGCAACCGCCAAGGGCGGCTGGGTCGATGCCGTTATGGTGTCGGCGGATCCCGTAGTCCTTCGAGAGAATGCCGCATTTGCCGCGGCCATCGATGCCTGTCACAAGGCCGGAGTGGGTTTGATCTCGATGAAGCAGACCCGTGGCGGGCCTGGCGGGGTTCAACGCGTTCTTCCCAGCATAGCGGAGAAGGGCTTGAACGCCCACACGGCAGTTCTGACGGCTATGTGGACTGACGAGCGTTTCTCCAGTGTCTGCTCGCACATGGACAACGTGACGAAGCTTCACGAGAACGCAAACGCCTGCAAGAACTTCAAACCGCTGACCGACGAGGAGCTGGGCACTGTTGGCGCCATGCTGCGCGGCGCCAAACGCACGTACTGCCTGGGGTGTGATGGGAGCTGCCGCCGGGCGGCGGGAACTCGTGCCAAGCTCAACACCATCGCGCGCTACGTTAGCTACGCAGAAGACGACGACCGAGTTTGCGAAGCCCGTCAGTGGCTTCTGAACCTAAGTCCGGAAGCTTGTGACTGGTCCGGCGCCGATTTAGATGCGGCGCGCCGAGCCTGCAAGTGTCATCTCGACTTCGCCAGTATTGTCAAACTAGCGGAGGAGTTGATGGTGTAGACAACGCAGCGGTGGATACGCAACCTGCGGTATTGCCACGCATACCCACAAGAGGAGTTTAATACGGATTCCAGTTAATTCCTGCCGTTTGCCGATATGCTTATCAGGGGACAAATCCCGTAGGTTGGTCCGCAGACCCGATTTACTTGATAGGGTGGGTCATCGACCCATCATTGCGGTCGCCAGAATACCTGGTGTTTTCATTTCGTTCCGACGATTACCAAGCGTTCGGCGGTGTTATCGTACGGCTTTCCAACGAGTGATCCGTAGGCAGTGATCTCGGACAGACCCGCCGCTGCAAGCAGGTCCATCAGCTCACCGGCTGCGTAGAGCCGAAGCGTAAAGCGCTGCTCGCGGCGCTGCTCAGCTCTCATGATAATCCATCGAAGATCGAGCCGGCTCCAATGATCCTTCAGCTCGCGTTCCTCGAGCACCAACGTGCCGTCCGGTTGCTCATGCCAGTCACGCTGCTGGAAGATCCGAGCCAAAACCTCCTTGCCCATCAGGTCGATAACAAACCGGCCGCCCGGCTTGAGGCTCGCGGCGACGTTCTCGAGAATCCGGCCGTCGTCGGCCCGATCGTCGAAATATCCGAACGAGGTGAGTAGGCTGACGACAAGGTCGAAGCTGTTGTCGCGGCGGAAGCGCCGCATGTCATCCTGGATCCATTCGATCTCGAACCCCTGCTCCCGGCCGCTCTTTCTTGCCCGGTCGAGGTATCTGGCCGTCCGGTCGACACCGGTGACCTGATAGCCGCGCTTGGCGAACTCCAGCGAGTGCCGCCCGATTCCACAGCCCAGATCGAGCATCGCCGCCCCGGCCTGAAGCTTGACCAAGCCAAGGACGTGATCGACCTCACCGCTGGCCTGCTTGCAGCGCTCCTCCGTGAAAATCACCGACTCCGTGTCCTCCCAGAACTGCTCGTCCTCATACCACTCGGGCATGGCTGTTTGTCCCATAAACTTGGTAGGGTGGGTCATCGACCCACCAATACGGTCGCAAGAATACACGGTGGGTCAATGACCCACCCTAGTACTACAGCGCCGCTTGTCCATCAGGAGCCCAATGGGACGGCTACGAACCACGTTTGGGATGCCGGGAACCCCGTTTCTGACGCCTTGAGACCTTATGTGGCGCTGTAGTACTAGGAACTACGTACTTCTCGAAGTCCTTGACTTTCGGTGGTTGTTTCCCCTTGCCCGGAGAAATTGTGAAGCCCTCTTTACGCAGCTTCGCAGCCTGTGCCTTCGCCCCGCCGGGGTAGTTCTCACAGAGCTTGCCGCCTTCCTTGATCGTTCGCCAGTAGGGCGTGATCCGCTTTTTGCCGGCCCGGCGATCCTCTTCCGCGGCCTCGGCCACGATGCGAACGAACATGCCCGTGGTAAACGGGCAGGCAGAGTCGGCTTTCGATGCCGCCGCCAGCCGATCGCGGATCTGCGTATTCGTGATCAACCGGCCCTTGCGCACGCCCCGCATGACGGCCTCGACATCGAGCGGCCTCGGGATGAGCATCGTCCCGGTCCCATACCGCTTCTGCATCTTCAGCGGAACCGGCACTACCTTCCCGTGGTTTATATGCTCCTCCTCCAACTTCCCTCTCCAGGTTTTACCCTTCGGCAATCTCCATTTCTCTGCCATCACGCGCCCCCTCGGTAGGGTGGGTCATCGACCCCGAACTGTGTCTTTACCGAACCGGCTTCAGGGGCCCCCAGATTTTTGGTGAGCCGCGAACTCCTCGAACGACTCGTACAACGGATTGCCCTTCTTCGCGAGGTTCCGTCCGAGCTTCGTGTTTCGGATTCGGCGTTGAAGATACGCGACGGCGCCATCAAACCGATCGAGCGGAGTGTCTGCGATGCCGAACTTCATTTCGTCCCGATACCGTCTGTAGATGAGCGGATAATTCATTGCCGATTTGCCGACGTCCCATTCCTTGAACTCGTTGTAACGACGCGCCAGATACTTCAGATAAAGGACCTTGTAGGTATCGGTCGCGACGGTTCCAGGTAGCACCGGCGACTTGGAGCGTTTCGTTGTTCGCCCCATGTCGACCTTGCCAATCGATAGGTTCCCGGCTGCAACGATGTTGCCATTGCCGTCGACTTTTTGCGTGACCTCCATGCCAGGGAAGGGAAAGATAGCGGGTCCGCGGCTACTGCGAATCGCTTCCTTTAGAGCGGCAAGCTGTGCCTCAATCCGTTGGCCAAGTCCAAGCACCCGCAGGGCAGATTCCATCTCGGCGTGATCGGCTTCCTCCAAAACCTCTTGCTCGGCACCCGGGAGCTTCTTGAACTGGGAAGCGAGCTCAGCAATGAATCTTGCCGGAGCCTTCACCCAAGCTGGAGCAGAAACACACGCCAGCAGAGTCTCAAGGGCCGCTTTGAGCACGGCCTTTCGGACATTACCATCCTGGGTCATTGCGACACTCCATGTTGGATCGTCTGGATTCGTTGAAAGTCAGTAGGTCGGATCCGCAGACCCGAACTACGAACTACCGAACATGCCACGCGGACGTTATCGGATCCCCTGCTTTGTGGTGCTTAATCCATTTGTCCGCCTCGCCGATACTTTTACCATGAACGCCCGCAAGACGCCAATCACCGATTGGGACGACTATTTTTATCAAATTGCCGAGGTTGTAGCACGGCGTTCCAAAGACAAAAAGCCGGTTGGGGCGGTAATCGCCCGTGAGACGGACCATATCCTCCTTTCGAGCGGCTATAACGGACCGGCGCGCGACGTTCTCGACCTCACGAGTCGCCTCAAACCGAAGAAGGGCAAGCTCCCCTGGATGTGCCACGCTGAAAGCAACGCGATCTACAACGCGGTCCGTAGCGGTGCGGCTCTCGCCGGCGGTACGATCTACGTGACTAAGTTCCCGTGCGTCATGTGCGCAAGCGCGATCGTCCAGGCGGGTCTTGTCCGCCTTTATACGCGCGACAACGATGCGTGGCGTAAAGACCCCTACGATGACGGTTACGGGACCATATCGCACACGATTCTTAGCGAAGGCGGAGTCACACTTCACACGCCAGAGTTTATCCGCAAGCTGGCCCGTACACGTAACACTCCTGTCCCACAGTTTGCGGAGCGTGTTGCGACGCCCTCTCTCAACAACAGGGAAGCCAGAGCTTCGAAGTCGGCTCGCCACACGAAGGGTTCCGCTCGTGTTTCGAATCGCCGCAACGGTTCTCGTTGAGTTGTGTAGGGCGGATCCGCAGACCTGACACTTACCGCTGCGCCTTTTCATAGTTTCGTAGGTCGGGTCTGCAGAACCGACGCCGAATGTTGAGCTACGGCAGCCAGCGGCCGGCGAGGAGGCCTTCGATCGAGAGGTCTTCGTCGAGTTCGTCCCAGCGGAGGGCCTGGCCTCGAGCCTCGATGCGGACTTCGGACAGCTGCTCCTCATCGGCGTCTCGCAAGCGGCGGTACTTGGCCGCAGGGAATCCGACCTCGCGCCCGTCGTCGAGTTCGACCCAAACCTTCCCGTCGTCGATCCAGGCTCTCACTGCCCGCGCAGTCTGTGTGGCTGCCGGGTTGTTAGCCGAAGTATTCATGCCACTTCTCCTCGAACTCCTTCCGGTGCTCGACGACCACCCCATGCAACTCGCGAACCTCCGCCGACGTCATACCGTCATTATACGCCAGTGACACGGGCGAGAGCCAGAATTTGCAGGAATCTTCCGCCCGACGAATGTGAACGTGCAGTGGCTCGTGCCCCTCGTTGCTGTAGAAATGGAAGCGAAAGCCCTTGTATCGAAAGATCGTTGGCATATCTGTTCTCATGTCGGGTCTGCAGACCCGACCCCTAATCATCGCCGATTCTGTTTGACCGCTCCTTGACAGTCGCGGCTCTGATTTGCCCTCGCCCATCCGCGCGGGCTGAAGCCCGCGGCTCGCTAATCAGGTCCGCAGTTCGGACGTTTATCGCGGGATCTTCACGCCGCGTTCTTTGGCAACTTGCTCGGCTTTCTCGTACCCGGCATCGACGTGGCGGAAGATGCCGGTCGCGGGATCGGCGGTCAAGACGCGCTGGAGTCTTAGGGCCGCCTCCTTCGTACCGTCAGCGACAATGACCTGCCCGGCGTGCAGGGCATAGCCGATGCCCACGCCGCCGCCGTGATGCACCGACACCCAACTGGCACCGCAGGCGGTATTGACCAATGCGTTCAGGATCGGCCAGTCGGCAATGGCGTCCGACCCGTCCTTCATGCCCTCGGTCTCGCGGTTGGGCGATGTGACGGAGCCGCAGTCGAGGTGGTCCCGGCCAATGACGATAGGGGCGGAAATTTCACCTTTGGCGACCAGGTCGTTAAAGACCAGACCCATCTTGGCCCGCTCACCGTAGCCCAGCCAGCAGATCCGAGCGGGCAAACCCTGGAAGGCGACCCGCTCGCCGGCCAGGCGAATCCAGCGGCACAGGTGCGCGTCGTTGGGGAAGGTCTCGAGGACGGCCTGATCCGTCCGGGCCAGGTCCTTCGGATCGCCCGACAGAGCCACCCAGCGAAACGGCCCCTTACCCTCACAAAACAGCGGCCTGATGAACAGCGGCACGAAACCGACAATGTCGAAGGCGTTGTCGACGCCGACGAGCTTGGCCTGGCCCCGGATGTTGTTGCCGTAGTCGAAGGTGACGGCTCCGCGTTTTTGCAGTTCGAGCATGGCACGGACGTGCTCACCCATGGCTCGCATGGACTCGGTGATGTATCGGTCGGTGTCGGCCTGACGCAGCTTGACGGCCTCGTCGAAGCTCATGCCATTGGGTACGTAACCGTTAAGCGCATCGTGAGCAGAAGTCTGATCCGTCAACAGATCGGGTGTGACGCCGCGCTTGACAAGTTCGGGCAATACGTCGGCACAGTTACCGAGTAAGCCGACTGACAGCGGCTGCGTTGCCTCCACGGCGTCCCGGCACCACGTCAGCGCTTCGTCGAGATCGGTCGTCCAGCGGTCGAGGTACTGCGTTTGGATCCGGCGCTCGATGCGGGCCTTGTCTACCTCGACGCACAGGCATACGCCCTCGTTCATCGTGGCTGCCAGAGGCTGAGCCCCGCCCATACCACCCAGCCCGCCGGTGAGAACGAGGCGTCCCTTGAGCGATCCGCCGAAATGCCGTCTGGCGGCTTCGCCGAAGGTTTCATATGTACCCTGCAGAATGCCCTGGGTGCCGATGTAGATCCAGCTACCTGCGGTCATCTGCCCGAACATGGTCAGGCCCATGGCTTCGAGCCGGCGGAACTCGTCCCAAGTGGCCCAGTGCGGAACCAGCAGCGAGTTAGCTATCAGAACACGCGGCGCATCGGTGTGTGTTTTGACGACGCCGACCGCCCGGCCGGATTGAACAAGCAGGGTCTCGTCGTTCTCGAGTTCCTTCAGAGCTGCAACAATACGGTCGAAATCGGGCCAGCTACGGGCAGCCTTGCCCGTTCCGCCGTATACAATCAGCTCGGCGGGGTTCTCGGCCACGTCCGGGTCGAGGTTGTTCATGATCATGCGCATTGCGGCCTCTTGCTGCCAGCCCTTGCAGGTTATGGCAGTGCCGCGCGGCGCTCGAACGATTCTGGTAGTGTCAGCGGTTGGTGATGCAATGGTCATAATGAGTTCCTAGGCAAATGCTTATTTAGAGCGACAGAAGTTGTCATATAGAGCTGTTTCTGTTTTTGCATAGCGAGCCGTGGGCTCAAAGCCCGCGCGGAATCTCCGAAGCAAACGTTTTTCCCAAGAACCCAAACCCGCTACGTGAAATCGAAAAAAGCTCTAAGCGGTCTAACGTACGTCCGTATCTGCCTTGATTGCCGGGAATAACGCCTTTTCTCTGAATCACCATCACGAACTTATGTAAGACCGCTTAGCGTGAGACCGGTCGTCACGACCTGGTTTCTCGCACGATGGGCGGATTATAAGGTCAACCCCGCAAACCCGGCAAGACGGGTGACCGCGGCGTAGGATTGCCGTATGAGTCGTCCCGCGAGCGCGCGGGGTGATCGGATGATGAGGGACACCGGGGCTTGCAGGATTTCCAGCAGTTGACGTGCCACTTTGCCTGCGATCGAGTTGAGTAGCGGTGTCGGAATGATAAGCGAATAACGAATTAAGAGGTGGGTCTTCCGTGTCCGCTCAGTATCCCGCGGCGTAGCCGTCCTTACGGGACTCCGATGCCCCGATGTAGATGTCGCGCTTGGCGTCGTACATGATCGCCTGATACCCGCCGAAGCCGCCGGATACGAAGCGGACTTGGTGCCCACGATGAACGAGGCCGCGGTGGGCGTCCATTGAAATGCCTGATTCCAGGGCGACCCAGCCACCATGGGTCATGCGCTCACCCGTTGGCTGGGATGAGCCGGAGTGACGGAAGCGTGCGGCGTCACCGGCCTCCTGCAGGTTCATCCCGAAGTCGATGAGGTTGCACAGAATCTGCACGTGGCCCTGCGGTTGCATGGACCCGCCCATCACGCCGAAGCTCAGCCAGGGTTTACCATCTTTGGTGACGAAGGCGGGGATGATCGTGTGGAAAGGCCGCTTGTGAGGTTCGTACACGTTCGGATGAGCCTCCTCGAGTGAGAAGAGTTCTCCTCGGTCTTGAAAGCCGAATCCCAGGCCGTCCGGCACGAGCCCCGACCCGAAGCCGCGATAGTTGCTCTGGATGAGTGAGACCATGTTGCGGTCCTTGTCGGCTACGGTCAGGTACACCGTGTCTGAGCGCATCAGCTTCGGATCACCCGCCTCAAGCTTCCGTGACGCCCGCGCGGGATCAATGAGTGCCCGCCGATTGGCTGCGTATTCCTTCGAGATCAACGCCGTGACTGGAACGTCGGCGAAGTCCATATCCGCGTAGAAGCTCGCCCGATCTTCGAAGGCGAGCTTCTTGGCCTCGATGAGAAGATGCAGGTACTCAGTCGAGTTGTGGCCCATCGATTTCAGGTCGTAGGGCTCAATCAGATTGAGGATTTGGAGCACGGCGATGCCCTGTCCGTTGGGAGGCAGCTCCCAAACATCGTAGCCGCGGTAGCTTGTTGATACGGGTTCCACCCATGTAGACGTGTGATCCGTGAAATCCTTCTCTCGCAGGAAGCATCCGACGCGTTTGCAGAATGCCACCATCGTATCAGTGAGTTCACCCCGATAGAACGCATCGCGACCGCTTTGGGCGATGATCTCGTACGTGTGCGCCAAGTCCGGACTTCTGAAGATGTCCCCCTTCTTCGGTGCATTTCCACCGGGCAGAAACGTGTCAGTGAAATTGGGTTGGTCTTTCAGGACGCGGCCACTGCGTTCCCAGTAATACGCGATCAACTCAGAGACCGGGAAACCCTCGCGTGCGTAGTCAATCGCGGGTTGAAGGATTGTCGACATCGGGAGCCGCCCGAAGCGCTTGTGCAGCTCGAACCACCCGTCGACGCAGCCGGGAACCGTGATCGGCAGCGGCCCGTACGGGGGAATCGAGTCAAGATCGCTGTCCCTGAAGTGTTGCAGCGTCAAGCCGTATGGGCTGCGCCCGCTGGCGTTGAGGGCGTAGAGGCGTCGCGTCTTTGCATCCCATACGATCGCAAACAGATCGCCGCCGATTCCCGAGCCGGTGGGCTCCATCAGGCCAAGCGCGGCGTTCGCAGCGATGGCTGCATCGACGGCGCTTCCGCCCCGCTTCAGGATGCCGACAGCGACCTGCGTTGTCAAGGGTTGGCTCGTGGCCGCCATCCCGCTTGCTGCGATAACCTCGGATCGCGTCGCAAAGGGTAACCCCGTCAGCCGATCACCACGACCTGCAAACGTTCTCAGTGGGACAATCAGTAGTGCGACTACAAGAACATAGAAGAAGGTTGAGTGCATGTGAAGCGCTCCTAAGTTCCGATAAGGTTCTGTTCGATTGCAAGAGCGGCGATAGCACCGGGTCCCGCACCGTATCGTAACAAGGTCCTATCCTAGCGGAGAGGGGCGGGCCACGGTAGTGTTTGTTGCGGATTTGCCCGGAATCACCTGTGCTCGTCTTCCGTATTGGACGTTACTGTAGAATGATGGCGCTTTGTGAGTGTATAATGGCGTTGGCGTGTCCGTAAAGAGGGTAAGAAGTACACATGCCGACAGGCGAACTCATTGGTCTGATTTCCACTGTGGCCTTGCTTGCCGCCACGGCCGGCGCCGTAGTGAGTGCCGTGGTCGTCGTGCGACGCGACCGTGCTGTTGAGATCCGCCTGCGGCGCGTTGACGTTTATGCCCAGTGGTTGGCGTCCTACCTGGCGGCGACCCGTGCATCCGTATCGTTCGTCACGGCTTTTCGAGCGCTTGCGGTCGTGAAGCGAGATTCGGAGTATTTCTCGCTACGTCAAGACGAGGCCCAGCGCGCCCGGACCGCCTGGAGCGAGGCGATGGGCGAACTCGACCACGCCGTGGCCGCGCTGCTGGTGTGGAGTGTCGACCCATCGATCCGGACACATCTGGTGCAGTTTGAACGCATCTCGCCGGAAGCCCTCCGCAGTGCAATTGACGGCCACCGGCGCAACGTGGCCCGGCTTATTCAGCGCTTGCGCGATGCCGACGAGCGTGCGGCGGAGTTTGTCCGTACCTCAACCGCCGGCGCGCGGCCACGAAGACCGAGTCGCGGCGAGTTGCTCACCCGCGCCGAGGCCTATATTGAATCAATCGTCGACCATTGGAGCCGCGCGCGGTGAGAAACTCCGCCCGTAAGATTCGGCTTTGATGAATCCGGCATGTTTCATTGCCGAACCGGGCGTCGGTTCTGCAAGTCTGCCCCAGTCTGCTCAGGCGCCGCCGGCCTGATCCCCTCTTTTGAAGCCCTCGTCGAAGGCCTGAAGGTTTGTTTCCACGGTCTTGGGCGGAGCGCTTTCCGAAATGGCCTTTCGAAGCGAATCGTACGACACCACGTGGGTGAAACCTGCAAGGCAACCAAGCATGATCGCGTTGGCGACTATATCACTGCCGAAGGTCTTGTGAGCGATGTCTGCTGCGCGTAGTCCCACCGCGCGAATTCCACTGTCGTCGGGCTGCACCATGTCCATGTCGTAGATTAGAATTCCATCATCTTTCAGGTCCGATCGGAACTTGTCCAAGGCGGGCTGTGACATGGCAACTAATACGTCCACGGTGGACGGTACGATGTCCAGAATCTCCCCATCCGAAATGATCACGTCACTCTTGCAGGTCCCGCCGCGTGACTCACTGCCATATGACTGTGTCTGTAAGGCGTTGCCGCCATCCAACACGCCCGCACGGCCCAGGGCATACCCGGCCATTATAATCCCCTGACCACCGAAGCCGGCAAATCTAATGTTCATTACGTCTTCCAATAAGCATTGTCGATTGTGGATTGCGGATTGTAACTATGGTTCATTTCATTCCTTCGTCCTCAACAGGCCGTCTATAATCTCTCATATTAATGACATACATTCTAAATGGGCTCCGCATTTGCGGTGCATCGCACGTTAATCTCCCGGAGGCTCTCTGTGAACTCGGTCCGGTCGCGTTCGACCAGTTTGCCTACCACAATCTTCCCCTCCAATTCCTCCTCGCTCATATCCTTGGCCTTCGCCACGGACACGGAGCTCTTCTTGAAGTACTTCATAAAGGCTACTCCATCGCGAAGCCCGACGCGGCGTCCGTAGCTTACCGGACACTGCGAGATGATTTCAACAAAAGCAAACCCCTTTTTCTGAAGGACTTCTTTCATGGCGGTGATGATCTTGCGGATATGATACGTGGTCCATCGGGCTACGTAGTTGGCACCCGCAGCGGCTACAACTTCGGCGATTCTGAAGGGATACTCGGCGTTACTGTACGGCGTGGTAGTAGTCACAGCGCCGAACGGTGTTGTCGGTGATACCTGTCCGCCGGTCATCCCGTAAATATAGTTGTTGACAAGAAAGACGGATAATCCCACGTTGCGGCGCGCCGCATGCACCAGGTGGTTGCCGCCGATACCAGCCAGATCACCGTCGCCCGCGATGACGACTACCTTGCTCTTTGGTCTGATGACCTTCACGCCTGTAGCGAACGCGACGGCACGACCATGTGTGGTGTGCAGTGTGTCGCATTTGAGATAGGGACTGGGAATCCAGGAGGAGCATCCGATCCCCGTTACGGAGATGATGTTGACTGGATCGATCTGCAAATCGTGCATGGCGTTAGCAAACGCGTTCAGGACCTGACCACAGCCACATCCTGGGCAGTGGGTTGTGGGAAGGATCTCCTGGCGTAGGTACTTGAGCAGTTTGTGTTGATGCTCCATTGTTCTTATGATCCGGTGTGTTAAGGAATCAGGGAAGTTGTCAGATGCTGGGCATTCCGCACGCCTACATCTAACCTCTGATAGCTGATGACTGACGATTCTCCATACTGTTGACAATGGACATGTAGATATCCTCCACGGAATGAGCTATACCGCCGATTTTGGACACTCTGACCACGGGCACACTCACAAACCGCTCCACTTCCCTAGCAAGCTGGCCAAGGTTCATCTCCGGAACAAGAATCGTACGTACACGCTTACCGATTTCGGCCATTCTTTCCCCGCAGAAGGGCCAGATGGTGATAAGTCTGAAGTATCCCACCTTAATGCCTTTGTCCCGGGCACGTATGACAGCGCCAAGCGCAGGTCTTGAGGCAGCGCCGAAGCTTACCACAATCACATCGGCGTCCACCATGAAGCGCTCCTCATACCGGATGATGTTGTCTTGGTTCCTGTCGATCTTATCGCAGAGCCGGCTAATCAGATTCTCATGCACTTCCTGCGAAACAACGTCCCGCATACCGTTTTCCTTGTGTGTGGAGCCTGTAATATGGATCGCCTCCCCATGCCCGAACTCCCGCATGGGTTTGATCAGCCCGGATTCGTCGGCGGGATCGAAACCACCACGGGGGAATAGGTCGAGGTCCTCAAGCATGGGAAAGACCAGCTTCTCCCGCAGATGTCCGATCTCACCATCCATGAGAAAGATGACGGGATGCCGATACCGTTCGGAGAGGTTGACGCACTCGATCATCAGATCGCAACACTCCTGAACGGAATTGGGAGCCAGGGCGATCATCTCGTGATCACCGTGAGTCCCCCATCGTGCCGCAAGTATGTCACTTTGTGCCGGTTTTGTTGCCTGGCCCGTGGATGGCCCGCTGCGCTGGACATTCACCACAACACAGGGAGTTTCGGTCATGATGGCATAGCCGATGTTCTCCTGCATGAGCGAGAATCCGGGACCGGATGTCGCGGTCATGGTTATGGCACCCGCCCGGGCGGCGCCAATGACGGCCGCTATGCTGCCGATCTCGTCCTCGAACTGCACATAGAAGCCGTTCACCTTTGGAAGCTCACGCGACATGGTCTCCGCTACCTCAGAGGCGGGGGTTATCGGATAACCTCCAAAGAATCGACACCCGGCAAAGAGCGCCCCGTATGCAGCAGCCTCGTCGCCCAGCGCAAACCGTACCTGTCCAGAAAGATTACTCAAGTATTGTCTGGCCCTATCGGTCTCCAACTTCCTCTTCCTTAACGATGAAAATGGCGAAGTCTGGGCAGTACAGCTCGCACTGGCTGCAACTGGTACACTTGCCATCGTCTGTAACCGTGGGCAAGTAATACCCAAGCGTATTTACCTCATTCGATATTTCGAGCACATCCTTTGGGCAGAAGTGGATGCAAATGCCGCATCCCTTGCAGTATCTTGCATCAATGACGATCATCGCCTTCTGCTCCCAGTTAAGGAAAATGCAAGGGTCTTGCACTACTCCAACACAGACTAATCATGCTGCGAAGATCGCAGAGAACGCGGAAAAACAACCGGAACAAAAGAGAGAATCGAAGAAACAACCTGCCATTATAATCTCCGTTGTCCGCTATGCATCTGCCAACTCTGCTTTATCTTCCAGCGACATCTTTGTGATCACTGCAAGCTCAACAGAAAACGACTCGGTCGTAGCAGCCAAATGGCGAGGCGGTCACAGGACATCTGAAAGCTAGAACAGATCGTCCAGCTCGTCAACACCAACGCCGGGTAGCTCGCCATACTTGGTCAGGTGTTGCTGAATCAGTTCACTTTCCCGCTTTGTGTACATCCGATCCTCTTCCCAGAGGAAGAAACTCGCCTTAGCCTGCGACTCGAGCTCCCCGTAAAGACCTTCCTGAATGTTCATAGTCCCTTTAATCGCAATTGGTTTCTTCTCGGCATCCGTCAGGATAAAAACTCCTTCAACGTCCGGAACCTTGTCCACCGCTGAGCGGCAAAACTCCAACCACTTCTCTGGTGGAAGTGAAGGATGGGCGAGCATCAGGCGGAGATCGCACTGGAGGCAGCGTTTGGCCTCGGTCATCGCCTCTTTTGAAGTGTATGTTCCCTCAATCAGGCGAAAATCAGTCCGGCGAACCTCGGGGGATGCACAGGGAAATGGCACACGGGATCGCGGCGCAAATCCATCTTCGCGCCCGATCCAAGTGGAAGGGGGCGCGTGTTCACCGAGATCGATCGAGATGCAGCCATCACCGCCAAAGTGTCGATCGATTTGCTCGGCGGCTGTTCGTCCGGAAGCAACGGCGTCGACCAACGAGCCACCGCCTGTGAATCGGACTGTGATGTCACCCGCCAGAAAGACCCCCTCTCGCCCGGTTGGAATGTCCTCCGGCGGTGCCTGGCCGATGGCGAGGATCACCGCATCGGCATCAACAGTTGTTCTTCGCCTTTCATCAAATGACGGAGCGAAGTTACGCTGTTCATCGAAGACGGACACGCAGCGCCTGAACTCCACGTTGCTTACCTTATCCCGCTTGCCGCCGATGGCAACCGGCCCCCAACCGAAATTGATTTCAATACCCTCAGCTTCGGCCTTATCGCATTCGTGCGTGTGAGCGGGCATTTCTTCGCGGTCTTCCAGGCAGAACAGGTGAACGGTTCCCCCGGATAATCTGAGCGCGGTCATAGCCACGTCGATCGCGACATTGCCACCACCAACTACAACGACATTGTCACCCAAATCGAAGATCTTCCCCGACTTGACGTCACTGAGGAATTCAAGTCCCCAATATACATTTACTAGGTCACTTCCTTCAAGGGAGATTCTCTTGGAATAAGGCAGTCCTATGGCTACGAGCACGGCATCAAAGCCTTGGTCCAATAATCCGGTCATAGCATCGCTCGTGGCAATGTAGCGGCCGGTCTCGATCTCCACACCCAGGTCTCGAATCAGCAAGACATCTTTCTGCAGAACACTCTGAGGGAGTCGATACGTCGGGATGGAAAGAGTCGGCATACCGCCTGGCGACTCCGTCGCTTCATAAATGGTGACCGCGTGACCTTTGAACCGCAAGAAGTAGGCTGCGGCAAGCCCCGACGGACCCGCACCGACGACGGCGACTCTTTTGCCACTTTCTGACGGTTTAACTATTTCCTTCAGGAAACCGCCATCACTCGCTTCCAGGGCAAACCTCTTTAATGCACAGATGGCGATCGGGTCGTCAATCTCACCACGGCGGCACTCGTACTCACAGAGGTGAAAGCAAATATAACTCAACACGTTCGCGAGTGGTAGTTTCTCCCATACCAGGGCGGCCGCACCTATGAAGTTGCCTTCAGCGATTCTACGTATGTACCCAGGCACATCCACACCGGCCGGACAGGTATGGATGCAAGGGACAAGCCAGTGCTCCCTGTCCCCCGTATGAGCCACCTTGTCCGCCAGACACCCGGTGGGGCATACCTCAACACACGCGCCACAGAACTTACACGCAGAATCCATTAAAGTCGGGGCGACACTGCCCACGAGCAGGCGTCCTTCATAGTGGACGATCCCAAGGGCTTCAACGCCGCGCACCTTATTGCAGACTCGAACGCATCTAGCGCAGTCAATACAGAGATTGAAGTCGCGAGAGAATAGAGGTTCACCGTCCAGTACAGGCAGTCCCGCAGGTCGATAACGGGGCGTCTCCTCCTTGACACCAACATACTCAGCCACCTTTCGCAGATCGCAGTTGTGAAACTGGGGGCAGCAACGCTCTTCCTTCGGAACATTGCTGGAACAGTCCTCCAGACTGCACCCTTCGCGTTGAGCACAGGTAATACAGGCATGTGGATGGCGGGCGAGGATCTTCATGAGATTAGCGCGTCTGAGTTCCTCGAGTGCTTTGGATTCAGTCTGAATCGTCATGCCGTCAGTCACAGGCGTCTGACAAGCTCTCACCGGTTCCGGCAGTCCCTCGACGTGGACCATACATAGTCCGCAACCTTCCAGGGCACGCAACTCATCCTCAGTAACCGGCTGGTTTTCGTAGCCGTCTTCACCACGAAATACTATAGAGGCAAGAGGCATATTGTAAAATGGTGGAAGGTCCGGATGATGGCAAAGAGTCGGAATGTAGATATCCTGATCGGTTGCTATGGAGAGAATCGTGGCGCCTTCGACGGCCTCGCATGGTTTCCCGTTAATGCTGACGTTGAACATTATTACATCAGTCTCAGTTAGTTGACAGATCGTACGTCAGGGATTCTACCATGAATGTGTGATAGCCGTTGGTTTGCAGGCATCGATACAAGGCAAGGACGGACGGTCACGGTCGGGCTTGCAGGGTGCACAAGTATACTTTAGCTTCTTGCGCTGCTCATCGCTCACCATTGCCACCGGCTCTTCACTGAGCGGGTCGTTGGGGTCTTCGCAGACAATGAACACGCCGCAGGGACAGGCCGGTACGCAATCACCGCATCCGTCGCACTTGTCAGTATCGATGGCGATAAAGTAGTCGCCCGAACCATCCTTATAACCATAGTTTGCTAACATATCGCTGTTTCCGTACGCGAGGATCCATAACCTTGTCGAGAATCCACCTATCCGCAGTGCTGCACGGGTTGACTCCGAATTTCCGCCTATGATGGGTCATGGGCCTATTGGTGCCGCAAAAATCGCTCAAGATTTACGGCGCTTTGTTTCCAAGGCCTGAGCGAACAGTGCGCCGCCCAAGGCGCCGGCTATTTGGGAATCATACGTAGATTTCAAGGATTCCAATCCCAACTCCTTCTCAAGGCGTTTGACAATGCCAATGTTCTTGCCAATACCACCTGTGATGGCAAAGTCCTTCTGCACTTCGATTCTTTCGAGCAGAGTCACAACGCGATGGGCCATGGCCGAGCAGTAGGCCGCGAGTACCTTGTTCTTCGGCCATCCTGCACGCAGTAGTGATGACGCCTCCGACTTGGCGAAGACTACGCAGGTGCTCGAAACCGGCTCGGGCTCTTCCTCCACCGAGAGGGATAGTTCTCCCACATGTTCGATGGAGACGGAGAGAAGGTCAGCAAAGACCTCCATACCCCTCCCAGTTCCGGCGGCGCACTTGTCGTTCATGAGAAAGGCCTCGACCTTCCCTTTCTCGTTGCAGCGAATGGCCTTGCAGTCCTGTCCGCCCATGTCCAGAATGGTGCGCACCGTGGGACCGAACATCATATTACCGCCACGGGCGTGGCAGGCGATCTCCGTAATGGCCTTGTCGGCAAAGGGTACATTCACCCTACCGTAGCCGGTACCGACCGTATAATGAATGTTCTTGAGTTCCATACCAGTGCCTTCCATAGCCCAGTTGACGGCTGTGTTGGCGCTTTTGGGGCTGTCAGAACCCGTGCGTTGGTTGCTGAAGGCATAGAGTTTACCATCCAACAGTATAGCCGCTTGAGAGCTGACGGAACCAATATCAACGCCGGCGCTGATGATATCGGCATCCTTCCAGTTCATGCCTTCGTCATGCCAGCGGTATTCCTTCCAGCGCCAGAAATCCTTCTTGTCAGTCAATTTCTACCTCCCGTCTATCATTAGCGTCATAACGACACTTACTCCGCAGCGGCCAGAGCCGCACCACAAGCACCGATGTACTCGGGCTCATCCGGGACAAAGATGTCCATCTCCAAGCCGCGTTTCATCGCCTCCACGAATCCGGGATTTAAGGCCATTCCGCCGATCAACGCCACGTCTTTCTCAAAGCCGACCTTTCGCAACATCGAGATGATCCGACTGGCGATGGCATCCAACACCGCACGTGCGATATCCTCCCGCGGCGTCTTGGCATGGATCAGTGTGACGACCTCGGATTCAGCGAAAACCGCACACTGGGCATTCATTGGAACTGCGTGTTTGGACTTCAGAGAGAGCGGCCCCAGCTCTTCCAAAGGGATTTCCAGAGCCCGGGCCATACCCTCGGCAAACGTGCCGGCGCCAGCGGCGCACTTTTCATTGAAGGCAAAGTCAATGACCTTGCCATTCTCATCACAGCGCACTGCCCGCCCCTCCTCCGCACCCACGTCAATCACGGCGCGGCAGGATTTGAGAATGTGGTTCATACCTTTTGCAGCGGCGCCGACTTCAGTGATCTCGTTATCTGTGACCGGACAGCTCTTGCGGCCCGTGCCTGTCGCAGTGAACAGGTCCACCATATCTTTATCCAGGTCGGCGCTGGTCAGCGCTTCATCCAAAGCTTGCTGGGTGGCGGCGGCAGTGTCGAGACCCGCGGGCACGAGACACTTGGCTAGCATCCTGCCATTCTCCGCCAGCACGACTTTGATCGTCTTGGCTCCAATATCAATACCGCCTGTAATCATCCTCATTTCATCTCCAACAGTTTATGGTTACGACTTGCCATCTTTCTTAATACCGAGTGTCTCCATGAAGGTATCGAAACGAACTCTGACGCGAGCCTCATCGAACTCACGCTCATCTCCCATGTTCCCTTCGAATGCCATCACTGGGAAACCGGCCTCGATCAATCCCAGACGATTCTCCGCAATACCCACCGAAAGCCCCTCACAACCGCGGTTGTAGTGCAGAAGAATCCCGTTGAGGTGCCATTCCTTTGCTATCCTCGCCATCATCTCCGTCTTGAGATGAGGTGAGTAGAAGTGTTGCCACTCGGGTTTGCTTAGCGTCCAGTCGGCGTAAAGGCGCAGAGCTTGGTCGCGATCCTTGATCTCAATGCCTTGCTCCATGGGTGTGGTTCGCGGGCCCCATGACCCGTCCGGCTTATCCTCCCAGATCCCAATGAGGCCGTAGGTGTACAGCGAACCTACCGAAATCGCCCCGAACTCCTCCATATATCGAAAGATGCTTAGAAAACCCCAGGGCGGCTGAGTGTCACTCATCAACCGACACCGTTCATTGGGAATGGCGGCTATGCCTTGATCGACGCGATCCT